>CAWEEB010000001.1:0-60172 GCA_963807855.1 uncultured Gammaproteobacteria bacterium
ACCTACAAAGTAACCATCGGTTTTGATATTGAATGTCAGATTATCAAAATCTTTAGCATCGAAGCTTTGCATTCTGTAACCGGCTTTCAAGCCAAGATCTACCGCGATTAGATTAAAATCATATCTCAAGCCTACAATCGCATCGGTGATCTGATTTCCATCATAATTCAAGGTGTGGATATCTGTGTAAAACGTAGTATTGAGGTAAGGTAATGCAAGTTCAGCGTCAACATAGGCATGTGGCGTCATTCCTGAAAATGGCTGAGAGAGAAACTTACCCCCTTCAAACTGTGAAACGCCCAGACCAACATCAATCGAAATCGCATCGTTATCTAATATCTCGTAGAAAGCGGTGTAATCGATTTTGGTGTATTCGAACCTGTTGCTGTTCACTTTGGAAAGTGATAGCTTGAAATTAGGAATGAGAGGCACAGGATGCTCAATTGTCGCGCTGGCAAAAATCGATTTGTTATCACCAGAAATACTACCAATCAAACTACCCGCATCATAACTTGGTAACCATACGCCAACTTCTAAATCCGCACCCAGTAAGGTGTCTGCCTGTGCTGTGCTTGTGATAAGACCGCTTACTAAAATTGTATTTAAGATGGTAGTTGTTAGCAGTACTTTGCTCTTCTGTTTAATTTTCATCATGCCCTTGTTGATATCTATTTTGTTATTTTTGGTTAAATTCATTTATTTTCAGACAGTTATCGTAAACAACAACAATCAAAAAAATCGTCACAAAGAATATCAGCTTTAGACTTAAATTATCAGAATTAAAACTACGCAAGTCTTTCTAGCGGTATCTGTAAGTCACCCCCCCTACGTTATGGGTGTTTTTGTACTACCATTGGTTCATGCCAAACAGTAATCACGGAAAAGCTAAACCTAAAACCTGGAATTATCATCCAGAACTTCCTGTTAAGGTTTCGCCTTTGTTCACAACTCCCATAAAAATTGGGGCTGTACTTAAGTGGTTTATTTCATCATGGTTTCCGGTTTCAGAACGTCTCATTATTCTTTTAATTTCAGTGTTGTGTTGGCTGTTTTTTAGCCCAACTCTGGAACAAACTAAAACCTTTGAATGGGACTGGATTAGCCAGTTATATTTTAGAAATCTTGTATTAATGATAGCAGTTGCGGGTGGCTTGCACTGCTATCTCTATATCTTCAAAAAACAGGGAGATAAACTGCAATACGATACCAAACCTTTCCCTCAGGATAAATCTTCGTTCACCTTTAACAATCAGGTTCAGGATAATATCTTCTGGAGCTGCGCCAGTGCGTTACGATTTGGACAGCTTATGAGGCACTGATGCTTTGGAGCTTATCTAATGGTTATTCTTCTAATCTGAATGGTTCGGGTTCAGTATTTTGGCTAGCTATCATTATTTTCTTTATCCCTATCTGGGAGACTTTTTACTTTTATCTGATTCATCGATTACTTCATGTTCCTGTACTGTATAAATTCGCACATTCCCTGCATCATAGAAACACCAATGTCGGGCCCTGGTCTGGCTTTTCGATGCACCCCTTTGAACACTTAATTTATCTGGCTTCGGTGTTGATTCATTTTGTCATCCCTTCTCACCCTTTATTAATCATTTTCCATTTACAGTATTACGCGCTGTCTGCCGCCACGACGCACACGGGATTTGCGGGTTTACTGGCGGGAGATAAAAAATGGATAAATCTGGGCACATTTCATCATCAACTCCATCACCGTTATTTCGAGTGTAATTTTGGTGCGCTGGAAATTCCCTGGGACAAGTGGTTTGGAAGCTTTCATGATGGCACCGAAGAGTCACATCAAGCCTTTATGAAAAAACGTAGAGAGCAGGTTCGAGCAACTAGAAAGCCTCGTTAAGTCTGGATAAAGGCGTTTTATCCTAGAATGATTTTAGTGTGTTAAAAAAATTAAGAATAAACAATAAAAACAGGGAGATGTTTCATGGATGAGATTATCGACAACGACATAAATGAAAACAAAGAACAGCAGGATTCAAAACCTGCCTTTTTCACAGCACTACAAGCTCGCGTAATAGGCTCGTTAATGGAAAAACATTTAACGACTCCCAATAATTACCCTCTCACAATCAATTCACTCAGTAATGCCTGCAATCAAAAGAGTAACCGCGAGCCAGTGATGAACCTCACAGAGGGTCAGGTCGGCCATACAGTAAATGAACTGGTTGAGCGCAAATTAGCAGGGATTGATTACGGAGAGCGCTCGAATAAAATTTCACATCGTGTCATAACTGAGCTTGCTATTGATCGCAAACAACAAGCGATACTCACGGTTTTACTATTACGTAAACCACAAACACTCAACGACATCAAAACTCGTACTGCGCGTATGGTCGATTTTGAATCTAACGAAGAAATTCACGACAGCATAACCGATATGATTGAGCGCGAAATGCCGCTAGTCACCTTAATACCTAAAGGTTCAGGCCGTCGCGAAGATAGATATGCTCACACACTGTGCGGTGAAGTCTCTGTCGAAGATATTGAAAAAGATACCGTTATAGTTACCGCAATTCCTGTGGATAACGATCGCCTCGATGAACTCGAAGCCCGCTTAGCTGTAATTGAGGCTAAATTAGGGATAAGTTAATTATTTCATATAAACTTATTTTCACTGGATTCTTCATTCTGGCTTTTGATACAACAAATCCCAAACACCATGGCCGAGCTTTATCCCACGCGTTTCAAACTTGGTCGTTGGACGCTCTTCCGGCTTTGGCGAATAGGGTGTATCAGCCATAGATTTAAAATTAGCAGATGCTTCCATTACTTCCGACATGTGTTCTGCATAAGGCTCCCAATCAGTAGCCAAATGAAATACACCGTCGGGCTTTAAGCGGCTCGCAATTAACGAAACAAAATCATCTTGGACTATACGTCGTTTATTGTGGCGCTTCTTATGCCACGGATCAGGGAAGAACAATTGCACTCGATCCAAGCAAGCTTGCGGAATTCTATTTTTGATAATTTGCACTGCATCGTCATCCATCACGCGCACATTAGTTAGTTTTTTTTCGTCAATTAAATGCAATAAGCGTCCTACTCCAGGCTTGTGCACTTCGATACCGATAAAGTTTCTCTCGGGAGCATTTTCTGCCATCGTTGCTAGCGAAACACCATCACCAAAACCAATTTCCAGTGTTATTGGAGCTTCATCCTCAAACAAATTAGCAACATCTAATTTAGAATCACCACGCTCTATCCCAAAAACAGGCCAGATATTCTGCAAGGCATCATCCTGCCCTTTGGTTAATCGACCTTGACGAAGAACAAAACTGCGCACAGGGCGCATAAACTTATCAGTCACTTTTATATCTCCTTTTTATTTACATACACCAATAAACAATTAATAGAGGTCACCCCCCTACTTTTAAGGTGTTTTTTATTTGCGATTGTTAATTTTAGCTTGAGCTTATCGCTTGCATAAATTGACCAAAGCGCTGAGTCAGCTCGGGAGAACGGTTTTCACTTCTCATACTTGCCAAAATTAAATCTCGCATACCGGGAATCATAATTAAATCTGCAAGTATGGCACTAAATGCCATTTGCTCTTGAAATGCCAACTTCTCAACAAACAAATTCAATAGCTCTTTATTTTCCAAGTCTACCCAGCAGCGACCAGAAATAGCGGCGATTACTTCTATTTCGTTTGCCACTGGCGATTGTAAAACCTCGGTGAGTATTTGAGTTTTTTCCTTACCAACGGGCTGTGAAGAAATAGACCTAATAAGTGCTGCAACCAACCCAATATCTTCACCGCTATTTATCTCATGCCTCAATCTAGCCAGAATGGAATCGAATAGAGATTTGTCAAAAATGACATTTTCAAGACTATGTGCAAAGCTTTGCAAAGGCGTTGATGGCATCTGAGAGATGGCATCAGTTAACAAAGTAGCATTTTTCTCTTCATTTAAACGTGCAACCACATCCGCAATGCCCTGCAAACCTAAAAACTGCCACTGTTCGTATCCGGGACCACCCTCGCCTTTGGGTAACAAATAATCATGAGCATATTGATAATGTTGCGACGGCTTCTGTCCCAGCTCTACAGTAGCCAAAGCATGAAACATTGCAAGCCGATCTTCACGAGGCTTATATGCAAAAGGCGACTCACCCAGCTCATCTTCTACCGCATCACCTTTTTGTTTCGCTTGAATATTTTTGCCGGTTTGCTCAAGTAAGTCGATCAAAAAGGCATCGCGAGACTGCTGTTTTAAATAACCCAATTCGTCAATGGGAAACTGCAAAAACCAGATTACAGCCTGATCTTGCTTATTCTCAGGCCAGAATAACAAAGCCAACCAAGCTTTTTGCTGGAAAGGATAAGGAAACAGCTGTTTTTGTTTTTCTATCTGCTCAAAATCCTTATTGGAAATCGGACAAACCTTACGCCCCATATCAAATACGCGATAGTTAAAATCCTCAGTTTTTAAAAAATCAGTAATGCTGTCAAACTTTTCCATCGTTTAGCGTTTCTCAGGATCAGAAAAATCGGGCATAATCGCACATCTTACAAGCATTCTTCAACTAGGACTGCAACTAACCCGTTAAATAATCTATGTCATATTATAAAAATCACGTTTTTTTCTGCACCAATCATCGCGAAGACGGCAGCCAATGTTGTGCTCAATACAATGCGCAGGAAATGCGCGACTACATGAAAAAGCGTAGCAAAGAATTAGGTTTGGTTAGTAAAGGTGAAGTCAGGGTCAACTCTGCCGGCTGCCTGAATCGATGCGAACTTGGGCCTGTAATCGTGGTTTACCCTGATGAGACCTGGTATACCTTTGTCGACAAAGATGATATCGATGAGATTATTGAAGAGCATTTATTAAAAGGTAATAAAGTTGAACGTTTATTACTCGATACCAAATCTCCTTGCTAACAATTCTTATCGGCTTTCATATCAGCATTTTTATATATAAATGAATAGCGAAAAACTAAAACTCTATGCAGAGTTAATTCGTTTCGATCGTCCGATTGGGACGTATTTATTACTGTGGCCAACTTTATGGGCTTTATGGTTCGCAGCAGAAGGCATCCCCAACCTAAAACTTTTAATCATATTCAGTTTAGGCGTATTCCTGATGCGTTCGGCAGGATGCGCCATTAATGACTATGCGGATCGCGATATTGATTTGCATGTCGCACGCACTAAAAACAGACCATTAACCAGCGGAAAAATCAGTGCGAACGAAGCACTAGGCGTTTTTTTTACACTGTGTTTTGTAGCCTTCCTTTTAGCATTACAGCTTAATACGCTAACTATTATACTTTCTTTTGTTGCCGTTGTTTTAGCTGCTAGTTATCCGTTTATGAAACGCTACCACCACTTCCCACAAGTGCACCTTGGCGCAGCTTTCTCCTGGTCAATTCCAATGGCATACACCGCAACTACAGGAACTATGCCACCACCAGAAGCCTGGCTTCTATATGCAGCCTCACTCCTTTGGACCACTGCTTATGACACCCAATATGGCATGGTCGATATTCAAGATGATTTAGAAATAGGCGTTAAATCGACCGCCATTCTATTTGGTAAATACGATAACTTCTTTATCGCAAGCTTGCAGTTACTCACTTTAATAATAATGACTGTTGTGGGCATTCTGACTGATCGCGGCACTGCATTTTATATCTGTATTATGCTCGCCAGTAGCTTTATCATTTACCAGCAAACGCTTACCAAATACAGAGAACCTCAAAAATGCTTGACAGCATTTCTCAATAATAACTGGCTTGGCATGATGATATTTATTGGTATCGCCATCGATTATGCCTAACAAATACAAATTCAACCCACAGCCTTCATAATGGCTCAGGATACAAACTATTTAAACTAGTCGAGCCTTCTAATATCAAGTAATATCACCACTCTTTATAGACTCAAGTTACAGAATCAGGATTCACACACGATGACAACAGAAAGAAAAAGTTCATACAGCTACGAAGATCTCATCAAAAGCGGTAACGGCGAATTATTCGGCCCTGAAAATGCACGTTTACCAGCACCACAGATGCTAATGGCAGATCGTATTATTGAAATTAATTCTGATGGTGGCGAGTTTGGTAAAGGTCAGATTATTGCAGAGCTTGATATCAAGCCAGACCTATGGTTTTTCGATTGTCACTTTAAAACTGACCCTGTAATGCCAGGCTGTCTTGGCTTAGATGCGATGTGGCAACTGATTGGGTTCTTCCTATGTTGGTCTGGAAGTCCAGGACAAGGACGTGCACTTGGTGCTGGAGAAGTTAAATTTACCGGACAAGTACTTCCTGATGCAAAGAAAGTCACTTACAAAATCGATATCTCTCGTCTAATTCAACGCAAATTGGTAATGGGTGTTGGCGAATGCAACTATGGAAGTTGATGGTAAAGAAATTTACACCGCGAAAGATTTAAAGGTTGGATTATTTACTTCTACTGAAGACTTTTAAGAATATCTACCAAAACATAATATACAGATACTAAAAAGCCCGTGATTCTTGCGAATCACGAGCTTTTTTTATACTTAAGTTTCTTGGCAGAAGTGGAGATATTAGTCGTCACCCATGCTCATAAAGAACTGCAGGATATACCAGAATAGTAAACCCACACTTGAGAATAGAGACAGCGAAGCCGCTACGTGCTGCTCTGTATGGTACTCATGAATGATGTTTGATGTGCTGTAAAGTACAGAAGCAGCAGCAAATAAAATCATTCCACCAGAGAACCAAAGACCTAATGAGAAACCGAACATAATACTCGCTAGGATTAATCCCATTGCAACGAAACCACCAATCATCAAGAAACGTCCCATAAATGAGAAGTTAATTTTGGTAGAAAAGGCAGTGAATGTTAAACCAGCAACTAGCGCACCTGTAACAATCGCAGCGTTCTGTAATAAGTGCCCATCAGGCGCTCTTACCAATGCCATATATATTAAAGGCATGAAGATAATTGCTTCAGCGACAACGAATAGACCAAGACCCATGTATTGCTTTTCACGAGATATTCCGGAATGCGCCCAGTTATTAGCAACTGTAGACACCAACATAAATGCACCTAAAACAATCAACCAGCTCCACTTGCTACCTGAAAGCATACCCATAAAAGAAAGCGCTACACCTGACTTGATTAGTAGTGTTTCCAATACAGCAAATGCAGCAATTGCACCGGCTAAATGTACATAGGTACGCTTAATAAAATTAGCACGTTCACTTTCTGCTGCATTTGCAACAATCTGACCCGTACTCATATCTAACTGACTCATTTTTATCTCCGTAAAGTAAAATAAGATCTACGCATCTTAAAAGATTTGATCGCGAGATCATGTTTAATATCAACACCGTATTAGTCTATCATAAACTCCGAAAGTTCTATAAATAGACAGACAAACGATAGGTTTTTTTTGCCTTTAGTTTGCTTTTAATTATTTAAAATGTCACCCCCCTACTTTTTACTCATTTTATTCGCCCTACGGGCCAGCTTTAAACTACAAAGCTGTTGTCTCGCGTTACTCGGCTAGGGATTTTCTAAAAAACTTAAGTTATTTCTCTTATCTATTCTATAAGCGCAAAAGCACTTTCATACTCTTCACTGAGTTCCATCCACTGCATTTCTACATTTCCTAGGTTTTTATCAGTCTCGCTTTTTTCTAGCAATAGGCTTTTTAGCTTTTGTTTGTTTTCTTCAGAGTAAATATCGGGGTCGGATAGTTGTTTTTCAAGTTCACTCTGCATCGAGGTAAGCTTATCCAGTTGTTTTTCTGCTTTTTTTAATTGGTTTAATAACGGCTGTAACTGTTTGCGACGCTGCGCATCTTGCTGGCGCTGCTCTTTTCTAGATAAACTTATAGTACTCTCGTCGCCATTTCCCTCAGCTTTATTGATCAGCTCCTTTAGACAAACCCAACTTCGTTGATTCCTTGATGAATATCGCGTAATCATCTAAATCACCATCAAATTCTTCTGCTTTACCATCATGCACAATGACTAGTTCATCGGTAACGGTTTTCAGTAAATGGCGATCATGAGAAACAATCACCATTGCACCGGTAAAACCCTGTAATGCCACACTTAAGGCGTGACGCATTTGCAAATCCAAATGGTTTGTAGGCTCATCAAGTAACAAGAGATTAGGTTTTTGATAGACCAATAAAGCCAACACTAAACGTGCTTTTTCTCCACCAGAGAAAGGTTCGACCGGTTCATCGACTCTTTCGCCCTTGAAACCAAAGCCACCTAAATAATTGCGCAAGTCTTGTTCTCTAGCCTCTTTGTCTCAGGCTCGCAGCTGTTGTAAAGCAGTTTGGTCAACTCTTAATTGTTCTAGCTGATGCTGGGCGAAATAACCAATCTTTAGGTCCTGCGCTTGCCAGGACTCACCTTCCTTGTCAGTGGTAATTGCTTTAAGGTCACCTGCTAAATATTTGATTAGACGTTGATTTTCCCGCGCCATTCGGACCAATCAAACCTATTCTCTGGCCTGGCATTAATTGCATTTTTACATCGCTGACAATGATATTATCGCCATATCCAATCGATGCATTCACTACATTTAATAAGCGTTCTGGTAATTTTTCAGGATCGAAAAACCTGAAGTGAAACGGTGAATCTACCTGCGCTGCAGATATCTCTTCCATTCGCCCCAAAGCTTTTAAGCGACTTTGCGCCTGCTTTGCCTTGGTCGCTTGCGCACGAAAACGGTCTACATACTTTTGCATATGTGCTTTTTCGCGTTGCTGTTTTTCATAAGCACTTTGTTGTTGCGCTAGTCGTTCTGCTCGAATTTTCTCAAATGCAGTATAATTCCCTGTGTATAAGGTCAATTTGGCATTTTCGATGTGGGCGATATGTTTAACCACCGCATCCAGAAACTCTCTATCGTGTGAAATCAATACCAGGGTGCCTTCATATTGCACCAACCAGCTTTGCAGCCAGATAACCGCATCTAAATCCAGATGGTTAGTCGGCTCATCGAGCAATAATAAATCAGAGCGACACATTAGAGCCTGCGCCAGATTTAAGCGCATACGCCAGCCACCAGAAAAGCTATCAACGGGATTACCAATCTGCTCTTGAGAAAACCCCAGGCCGTGCAATAAAGTGGCAGCGCGACTTTCGGTGGTATAACCATCAATCGCATCTAAGCGGCCATGCAGTTCACCCAGCAAAGCACCTTCTGCATCTTCTAATTGTTTATGCAGTTTGATGTATTCAGTATCACCTTGTAAGGCATAATCTAATGCGCTTATTGATGTTGAAGGTGTTTCCTGTGCGACATGCGCAACCACCCAGTTTGGCGGTATACTGACCGTGCCTTCATCTTGACCCAACTCACCACGCAACATTGCAAAAAGGCTCGATTTACCCGTGCCATTCGCCCCAGTTAAACCGACTTTGTAACCTGGATGAATACTGATTGAAACATCGGATAAGAGTTTTTGCGGACCACGCCTGAGAGTGACATCAGAGAGTACAATCATTGAATTATTATGGTGTTTGTCAAAAGTGGAATATAAAAACACACCCCCCCACTTTTAGCGAGTTTTTAACAGCAGTAAACTTAAAATTATTATAGATAAAAACAAAAATCTGTTAAATCTCGAATAAAAAAGATACCTTGTGAGAGTCAACAATATCAGACACAACAATCTGTCAATTAATCGAGAAACCTCATGAAAGCCAATAAATCCAGCGGCATAGAATTTCTATTCGGAATAACCGCACTTTTAATTTTCCAGCTTCTGGGGGAAATCAGCGTTCGTTTACTCGATTTACCTATTCCCGGCCCTGTGGCTGGTTTGCTCTACCTCCTTGTATTGTTGCTAATAATGGGAAAATTCAAGCGCCCCACTCCTGAGTCTCTCGAACAATCATCTCTGGCTTTATTGAATCATCTTTCACTGCTTTTTGTGCCAGCGGGTGTTGGGGTCATGGTTCACTTTCAACGTTTACAGGAAGAATGGTTACCCATCACGGTTGCTTTATTTTTAGGTGTTCTGATTACAATGGCTACGACAGCATTGAGTATGAAATTTCTAATGCGTTTTTTTGACAAGAAAGTTGATCTAAAACCAGGCAAGGAAAGCTCTTAAGTCATGCAAAATACAGATCTACAGACACTCTGGGTATATTTATCAACTTCTCCATTAACGGGGTTAACCATTACCTTGGTCGCCTATTTGATGGCTTATACCATTCACCAAAAAACAGGCACTCACCCGTTAACCAATACGGTATTAATATCGGTGGTTTTACTCATTGTAGCTTTGAAAATAACAGATACTGAATACGCTACCTACTTTGAAGGTGCAAAATTCATTCATTTCTTATTGGGTCCAGTGACTGTTGCTTTGGCGATTCCGTTATTCCAGCAGTTTGCTCAAGTAAAACGGCTATTTATTCCCATTATTGTTTCGATGATTATAGGTATTACAGTAGGGACGATTGCGGTTATGTTTATTGCTAAACTGCTCGGCGCTGATTTAGCCACACAAATTTCACTATCGGCACGTTCTGTAACTGCACCAGTAGCGATGGGTATCGCAGAAAAAATTGGTGGAATCCCATCATTAACGGCAGTGCTTGCGGTGTTGACGGGAATTATTGGCGCAGTATTAGGAACCCAGTTTTTGAATCTGTTGAAAATTAAAGACAATAGCGTCAAGGGCATTGCCATTGGTAATAGCTCTCACGGTATTGGTACCGCAAGAGCATTTACTTTAAATAATACTATGGGCGCTTTCGCTGGCCTAGCCATGGCTTTGGCTGCATTATTAAATGCGTTGTTGCTGCCATGGTTGGTAAAGCTATTTCTAATTATTACTGGAGGATAAATTGTCACCCCCCTACTTTTGAATGATATTACGTTTTTGTGGTTTAAAAACGTAAATAGAATTTATGCAGGGCTACGTGGTTTTTAAATAGACAGGATCGCCTTTCGATAAAACTGTAATTCTTCAATCGATTCTAAAATATCATCCAGGGCCAGGTGCGCGCCTTTTTTAGTGTGCTGCTCTAGCACTTCAGGCTTCCAGCGAGCAGCCAATTCCTTCAAGGTACTCACATCAAGATTACGATAATGGAAGTAATCTTCAAGAATCGGCATTTCACGCGCCATGAATCGTCTATCCTGACAAATACTATTACCGCACATTGGCGAAGCACCTTTTGGCACATATTGCTCTAAAAATGCGATGGTTTCTGCTTCTGCCAGCGCCGCAGAATAATCACTCTCTTTTACCCGTTTAACCAATCCAGAGCTGCCATGGTGTGATTGATTCCATTCATCCATCCCTTCTAAAACACTATCAGGTTGATGTACTGCAATCACAGGGCCTTCTGCAAGCTTGTTCAGATCTTTGTCTGTTACCACGGTTGCTATTTCGATAATGACATCATTGAAAGTGTCTAGGCCTGTCATTTCCAGATCTATCCAAATCAAATTATTCTTGTCTTGGCTCATAGGGTATAATTCTCGGTTGAATTAATGAATAATTTCAAATTAATTAATGTTGAATTAAAAAAACTGAGCCTTATTTTATAGAACTATGCATACATTTACTTTTATTTTTCTAGCACTTTTAATAATTACCACTGGAGTACAGCTATGGCTGTCCTTGAGAAATGCCAGGCACGTTGCGCAACACCGTGCTGCCGTTCCTGAAGAATTTGCCGATAAAATCACGCTTGAAGAACATCAAAAAGCCGCCGATTACACGCGTACCAAGGGCAGTTTCGGACGTTTCAATCTGATTTTAAGCGCAGTGGTACTGCTGCTTTGGACATTAGGTGGCGGACTTGAAATACTCGATAACGGTATTCGCTCTTTTAATTGGGGGCCTTTAACGACAGGCGTAGCAGTGATCATTGGATTCTCTTTGATTTCAAGCATTATTGACATCCCAACTTCTTTGTATAGCACCTTCGTGATTGAAGAAAAATTTGGCTTTAATAAATCCACAATGAAAGTATTTTTCATCGATATGCTAAAAGGTGCAGCTTTATCGATAGTCATTGGTGTTCCACTTATTATGCTGGTTTTATGGTTAATGGAATCTGCAGGTAGCTTATGGTGGCTCTATGCCTGGGCTGCACTGACTGCTTTCTCAATTTTAATGATGTGGGCCTACCCTAAATTTATTGCGCCAATCTTTAATAAATTTAAACCCCTTGAAGAAGGTGAAGTGCTGAATCGTATTACCACTCTACTTGATCGAACGGGTTTTAATTCAGACGGCGTATTTGTCATGGATGGTTCTAAACGATCAAGTCATGGTAATGCCTATTTCACTGGTTTCGGCAAAACCAAACGCATCGTTTTCTTTGATACTTTGCTTAAACATTTGACACCAACACAAGTCGAGGCAGTACTCGCACACGAATTGGGGCATTTCAAACATAAGCATGTACTTAAAGGCATGATTGTTTCGATGACTATGACTCTGGTAGGTTTTGCAGTACTTGCATGGTTGATGCAACAACAGTGGTTTTACAATGCACTGGGCGTATCGCAATCATCTACTTATATGGCTCTGGTATTATTTATTCTTGTTAGCCCTGCTTTCACTTTCTTTATTGGACCGATTATGTCACGCTGGTCACGTAAACATGAATTTGAGGCAGATAGCTTTGCAGCCCAGCAATCAGATTCTGCGGAACTTATCAGTGCACTGGTTGGTCTATATAAAAAGAACGCGGGAACATTAACGCCAGATCCTTTGTATTCGGCATTTTATGATTCTCACCCACCTGCATCAATTCGCATTGCGCACTTGAAACAAGCAGGATGATAATAAAGTAAGGCAATAAGGAAAACGGAGATTGACATGAAATTTTCAAAGATACTATTTTCTAAACTAGCAACTAGAACATTACTAACATCTTTAGCGGGCTTGCTAATTTCAGGTACGGCGATGGCTCAAGGCAATGCAGCTAATGGTCAAACGCTATTTACCCAGTCAAAGTGTAATCAGTGCCATACAACAAGTGTTTACACAAAACCAGATAGAAAAGTGACCAGCCTAGCAGCACTAGAAGCTCAAGTGAGACGTTGTGATTCTAATCTCAACACTAACTGGTTTGATGATGAAATTCATGATGTGACTGCTTATCTTAACCAGCAGTATTACAGGTTTTAACGAATTTAAGATGAATCATAAATCTTGAAAAAAGAAGTAAACACCGGACGGGTAGTAATCCGTTTCGGGGCTGAGCTTCTTGTCGAAAACACTACTAATAATAATCCCGATACACCTCACGTACGCTGTACCGCTAAACGTAAATTCGATAGCATCGTCTGTGGCGATTTCATCACTTGGCATCACAATGAACACGGCAATGCTTCCGTTGATGACCTACTCCCTCGAACCAATGCATTAACACGCCCGGGGTACCGTGGTCGTCCACGAACAATTGCTGCCAACATCGATCAATTAGTGATCGTTAATTCCTGGCTACCTGAAACTTCCTGGGATCTTGTTGATCGCTATTTAATCGCTGCACATCAACTCAATGCACAAGCAATTATCGTTATGAATAAAAGCGATTTGTCTGAAGATCATGCCACTGAAGCTGACTGGCAAGCGATGAAAACATACGAAGAAATTGGTTATAAGGTACTGCAACTTAACGCCATAACAGGAGAAGGTATTGAAGAACTAAAACAACTAATGGATGATAAAACCAGTATTTTCAGTGGACGCTCGGGTGTAGGGAAATCATCAATCGCGAACCATATATTACCCGAATCGGATATTGCCGTTGGCATCATCTCTGATTCTGGAGAAGGCAAACACACCACCACCACGGCAACCCTGTATCATCTTGAAAACAAAGGATACTTGATCGACTCTCCGGGCGTCAGAGATTACGCCCTGGCTGATATTAGCGATCAAGAACTGGCTGATGGCTATATTGAATTTGGAAAGTATCAGGACCGGTGCAGATTCCATAATTGTACGCACGATCATGAGCCTCGCTGTGCGGTAAGATCTGCGGTTGAAAATCATGAAATAAGCGAAGAAAGATATCTTCGTTATATTAGTGCATTGCGCAACTTGAAAGCAAACTCTACAAACTAAATAAAATCTGACAAATATACTTGCAATAAAACATTGTAATTAGCAAATAAAACCTTTAAAAAGAATATATTAGTTAGTTTCTAACATTTAGAATTACGGATTATAAAGAATGGGCGCTTTATAGATCATAAATTATTTACACTACAGACAACTTCAACGATAAAATCATAAAGTCACCCCCCCACTTTTAGCCTGTTTTTTTTAAATAGCGTTATAGTGTTCACTGGGGTTAAGGGGAAAATTAACGAATTATGAAATCGGCTCTTTATATTACAAAATTCAACTACAAGCTATTGTTTGGAATCGCTTTTTGCCTGTTTCTTTCACTAAACACATTTGCTTCTGCAAATCAAAAGCAAGTCGATGAGTTTTTATTAGCTTATGAAAAACTCCATAAAGGACAGTTATACGATAGCTCGCATCTGAGAAATTATATTCTCCACCCTTATCTTGACTATGAGCGCCTGAAACAAAATATAAAAACCAGCAGCAATCAATCACTGCTTAACTTTATCCACCAAAATCCACCTTCCTGGCTTTCTGATGATATCAATACCGAACTGTTGATAAAACTGTCCAAACAACAACAATGGGGACAAATTCTTAAGTTTTATAAGAAAGGCCAAGGCGGCATTAAGGCCAGATGCATTAACGCGGAAGCCTCCATGCATATCAGACCATCTGCAGCCGTGCAAAACGAAGCGCTGAAAATATGGCTTTCGGCAAATAGCCGCCCAAAAGTGTGTGATCCTTTATTCGCGCTACTGGTGCGTAAAGGTTTAATTAACGACAGTCGCGCCTGGCAAAGAATTACTCTGGCGATGGATAAAGGCAGAACAAGTCTGGCCAGAGCACTCAGCAAGTACTTGAATGAACCAAATCTTGTTGATTTATGGATTAAGTTACGTAAACACCCACTCAAGAATCTCAAAAATAAACGACTAAAAAATAAGGATGGTCGTAGCAATCAATTAATTGCATATGGAATACAAAGACTAGCCAGAAAAAATACTGAAACAGCAAGAAGCCAGTGGTTTAAATTTCAAAAGACACATAACTTCTCAACAAAACTTAAAGCAGATCTTGAGAGTTATATCGGTGTGCGTGAGGCATTAAATCATAACCCGTATGCACTTCAGAAACTCACATCTATTCCAGCGCATTTGCGCAGTGAAGATGCCACTATCTGGACTGCTCGAATGGCGTTACGCCAGGGCGACTGGAGAAAATTGCGCAGCGCTATTGATGGTTTGCCTGCTGAAACTAAAGCAAAAGACAGATGGCGCTATTGGAGAGCACACGCAGGAAAACGCCTAGGCGAGAAAAATACACAACAACAATTATTACCAGTAGCAAACAATGCCTCTTTTTATGGTTTTCTAGCTGCTGATGAATTGAGAAGGCCTTATTCTGCCCAAATCAAACCAACGAAAAACTGGTCTCAGCTAACTCCCAGAATCGCCAATATGCCATCCATACAACGAGCAACCGAACTTTATGCCATTGGAAAACCTAAGCTGGCAAAAAAAGAATGGTTTTGGACACTGAAGAAACTTAATAAGCAGGATAAATTAACAGCAGCGGCCTATGCACTGGAAATCAATCAACCATTTTTAGCGATTATCACGGTTTCACAAACCAAAGACTGGAATCAAACCGGACTTACGGTTCCCTTTGAAATACCAATCACTTGTCGCCAAGTCAGCTCGTAAACATGGCATAATTCCTGCGTGGGTGTACGGCATTATGCGCAGAGAAAGCGCATTTGATCCTCAAATTGTTTCCAGTGCAAATGCCAAAGGCTTAATGCAAATCTTACCAGCTACGGCCAAAGGTGTTGCAAGAAAACTAGGTATCCGCACTCATCGGACTTCTGATTTATTTGTACCTGAAAAAAATGCTAACTTAGGCGCTGCTTACTTGAGCCAAATGCTTAGACGTTTTAAGGGAAACTACGTGAAAGCAACTGCGAGTTATAATGCAGGGCCGCATAGAATTCCTCGCTGGACACCAGATAACCACATCTCTGCACCACGCTGGATCGAAAGCATTCCGTTTGAAGAAACACGGAATTATGTGCGCGCTGTGATGTCATATACCACCATCTATGATTATAAATTACACGCAAGAAATAACTCTAATCAGCGCCTTTCAAAGCGACTCCAGGCGGTTGGACCCAACTAATGCCTAAAAAGCAAAAAGGCATCGCACTGATAACAGCCATGATTATTACCAGCATTGCTGTATCACTTGCTGGGATGATTATGTATCGCCAGCAAATTCAGATTAGACTATCGAGTAATATCGGCCACTTTCAGCAAGCTTATCTTTATGCTAACGGTATGGAAGATTGGGCTGGAACAATACTGGATAAAAGCTACGAAGATCATCCTGATTATGATTCTGTAGCAGATGATTGGAATACTGAAGGCAATGCTTTAGTTCTTACCGATTACTGGGGGATTAATGACAGGGAAAGCTCCATGACTTACAAGCCAGAATTAATCTTAATTCTTTAAATAGACCCAAGGATACTCGTTAAGCAAAAACACAACATCTTCAACACTTGGCCACAAATCAAACTAATAATCAGAACCAAGATAATAAAGGAGATGAGAAGAAGAGAAGTACACATATCCAGCAGAAGTGACTCGACAACGACTTGTCAATCTAATGACAATTGAAGTTGATCCAGACCAGGAAATGGGTTCACCAGAAAACTTTACTGAAGTACTTAAAGACTGGATTGATGATGATCAGGATAATGGCAACAAAGAAAAAGGCGGAGATGAAAGTGGTAACGGTGCTGAAAGCTCATATTATCAAACACAAGAGCCTGCCTATTACAGCGCTGATACAGAGCTAATAAGCGTATCTGAGTTGAGACTCTTAAAAGAAATGAAAGAGGATATTTATAAAAAACTAGCGAAGCATACAACAACTTTGCCCATAATCGACAAAGCTAACAAACCAATAGATACACATATAAATGTAAACACAGCAGAAAAACCAGTACTAGTTGCCATTGGATTCACCCCTGAAGAAGCAGATGAAATCATTGAACTAGTGAAAGAGACACCTTTCGAGAACATTGAAGATTTCAAAAAATCCAGTATTGTAAGTGGCGCCTTAAAAACAGAAAACGACTCAGATAGCGGGGTTGATCCAGACCAACTTGACGTCAAAAGTAATTTTTTCTATCTTGAAGGACGAGTAGAAATAAATAATACTCGAATATTTATAAATTCTATATTAGAACGGAAAAACGGCAAGGTTTCTGTCATAATGCGCGACTTTAGTAACCCTCAATCTATAACGAAAGCCATCAATTAAATGCAGTTACTGGTTATAAAATTAAAATCAACAGGTGCAATTCCTGAATATGCACTTTTAGGCAAAAAACAAGCCTCCGACCATTTTACTCCGAGTGACTGGAAACGTATTCGTTCATTAACTCGCGGTAGAAGAGTTTTAGTATTAATCCCTTCTACTGACGTACTTATTACATCAGTTAATATTCCTAGCAAAAATAAAAAGCAGCTTTTGCAGGCAATTCCTTTTTCATTAGAGGATACTCTTGCAGATGACATCGAAAACTTACATTTTGCAGTCAAACAAAATGATGCGAGCAATCACTCTCAGGTTGCGATAATTAAACGATCTACCCTGGAAAACTATCTAGATACTTTTCAGGAAAATGGCATTACAGCTCATTTTATTTTACCAGAAACTTTGGGACAGTTTTATCGCAAAGACACATGGTCAATCCTTTTTAATCATGAACAGCATGATGTAAATGTCAGGCTTGCTGAGCTTGCAGGCTTTGTTTGCGATGAAAGTATGCTAGAAATTCTTTTATCAGAGCAGCTTGAAAGTAATAAACCACAAAAAATATTTACCAATAAAGATAAGCTTGATCTTCCAGAGAATTTACAAACTCTGGACGTTGATTCAATAGATGCAAATACCATTGATTACCAAAGTGCATTAAGTGCCTTACCTTTAAACCTGATCACTAATTTCTCACGACACTCTAATAAATCAACAATTAATTGGAGTATCTGGCGACCTACATTTGTTTTAGCAGGTTTACTCGCCAGTGTTTGGGCAGGGGTTTTCTTTTGGCAAAATAATTTATTACAACAGCAAAGCAAACTTCTTAACCAGAAGATTGAGCAAGTCTATAAATCTTCGTTCCCTGATGGCAGGATTGTTGATGCCTCTGTACAAATGAAATCTGCTCTGGATAAACTTAAAGCGAATGCAGGAAGAGCTGTTGATTCACCATTACCCTTAATTTCAGATATCAGCCCTTTGTTAAAAGAATACAAAGACGTCTCATTAAGCGAAATCAACTATAAAGAAAACGAACTAACATTCATCATGCAATCTCCTTCTTTGACTCGTTTAGAAACATTCAAACGAGATGCAGCTGAAAAAGTTAAGCTCAAAGTTGATATTAAATCATCGACTACAACATCTAATAAAGTTGAAGCAACGCTGGTTATATCACCCTTGACTACTTCCACAGTTAAAGATCAATTACCAAATCACGCAATGGCGGATAACGCATGAAAAATTGGTATAACTCACTTTCACAAAGGGAACGTTTATTAGTTGCTTATGGCTCTATAGCTGTAGCATTAATCTTATTATGGTTACTAGCTGTGAAACCTATGTACACAAAACATAAACGGCTGAATACCTTGATTGAACAGCAACAGAGCAAACTTGCAACCATGCAAGAACAAAGTATTGAGATTAAACAATTACAACAACAAAGCATTAAAACTCCTACGTCAAATAGCAATCAGAATCCACAGCAACTTATCGAAAGATCTTTGCAGACATGGAGACTAAAAAAGTCTTTAGAGCGTATGCAATCGCAAGGCAGCAATGGGGTTAGACTTATTTTAAAAGATGCAAATGCGGATCGGGTGATGCGGTTCCTCTATGAAATTGAAAACAAACACACATTAGTAATCGACAATATGTCTATCGATAAAGGTAAAAATGAAGCTGGATTGGCTGATTTTCGATTAACAATAAAAAGAATCAACAAATCATGAAAAAAATCATTTTTATTGGACTTCTTGCTTTTCTATTAGCTGCACTTTGGCAGCTCCCTTTAAACGTAGCACAGCCTTATATTGAAAAAGCAGTTAATGGATTAACATTTGGTTCAACAAGTGGAACAATCTGGAATGGCAACGCTACAGAATTTAAGCTCAACAATAATTCATTAGGAGAAGTCAGCTGGAAAGTTCAGCCGGTACAAAGCCTAATCTCATTTAAATTAAAAACCCATTTCAAAATAACTGGAAATGAATTAAATGCTGATGGTTTTGCCGGGCTTGGTCTCAATAAGAAGCTTTCTCTTGATAATACAACATTCGACATCAGCTCTGATTACATTAATAGAATGCAAACAAACGCAAAACTTGCAGGAAACATAACAGGAGATATAACTCACGCTATTATTAGCGAGAAAGAAGTCCCCCAAGTAAAAGGTATTTTTGACTGGAAAGATGGTGCATTAAGCTCACCCATTAACTTAAAGCCGGGCAACTACAAGGCTATAGTCTCTCCTTCCTCTGGAGACCTAGATATCAAACTGAGTTCGAACGAAGCTCCGGTAGAATTGGGCGGCGATATAAAACTGATTAAGGACTGGACTTATACTACTAATATTGTTGCTAAATCCAATGAACCTGGAATTGCAGCAATGTTGAACCTTGCTGGACAAAAGCAATCCAATGGAAGTGTATTAATAAAAAATAAAGGTGACCTTTCACCATTTATTACGCGTTAGTTAAGTGTTAATTAAGAGTCAACAATTTAACTAACTGGTAATAATTAATTTAGAGTACTAAATATGGATAAACCAAACCAAATTGATGAATTAGCAAAGAAACTGTCTGGGTTTATGCCTAGCTCATTGCAAAACCTGCAGGCTGACATCGAAAAAAACATAAAATCGAGCCTCGAGAGTGGTTTACGTAAGATGAATCTAGTGACTAGAGAAGAGTTTGATATACAACGGGCAGTATTATTAAGGACAAGAGAAAAGCTAGAAGCACTTGAAAAAGTGGTTTCTAACTTAGAATCTAATACGGAGAATAAAAAATGAGAAGAATAACTAAACAGATTTTTCTTTCAGCGCTATTTGCAGCACCTGTAGTAACTCCAATTTCAATGCTCCAGGCACAGCCACATACACATGCTGGCAGAGCTCACAACCACCCCCTTCCCGTTCAAGGTGTTGGTCATAAACATGGGGCAGGTGCTCCTGGCATAGCAGCGGGACGTCAAGCTCCTGCTAAACGCACACAACAGCAACCTGCTCGCCCTAAACAAACAAATAAAAAGCAAAGAAAAAACCCTGGCATCGCTAATAATGCCAACAATGAGCTACAAAGGGCTTATAAAGCGAAAAATTACGCCAAGGTTTATCAGATAGCTTCAGGATATGCAAAGCGCGGGGACCCAGCAGGTCAATACGTTCTAGGGCAACTATTCTTATTAGGTCAAGGTCAAAGAAAAAACCCTCAAACAGCTTTTAGCTGGTTTAAGAAATCAGCTGATAAAGGCCACCCAGGTTCTCAATATCTACTTGGATCTCTATATGCAACGGGCCAGGGGACAAGAAAAAATCTTCAACAGGCCTTCAAATACTACAAGCTAGCTTCAAATGCAGGAATACCAGATGCCTATACAAGTTTAGGAATTATGTATGAAAATGGAGAAGGTGTTAAAAAGCACCTGCCAACTGCTATAAAGTATTATGAAAAGGCGGCTAACAAAGGCGTCACAAATGTTCAATTAATGCTAGGTGAGCGCTATGTAAAAGGAGTTGGTGTAAAGAAAAACCCTGCTAAAGGCTTCAATTACGTAAAAATGGCACAACGATCAGGAGCTACTGGTGCTACTTATTTACTAGGCGTGCTTTATGCCAATGGAATTGGTACTAAAAAGAACCCTGCCCAGGCCTTTAAACATGTTTCTACTGCAGCCAAACGTGGCAATCGGGATGCTCAATATGACCTTGCATCCATGTATGCACAGGGGCTTGGTACTAAAAAGAATATGGGGCAAGCCATTAATTGGTATAAAAAAGCGTCGGCAAAGGGAGTTGCTTTAGCATCTCACAACCTTGGTCTAATTTATTTACAAGGAATGGGTACAGCCAAGAATGAAAAAACTGCCTTTTCCTGGTTCAGCAAAGCCGCAAAAAAAGGATTACCCGTTTCCCAATACTTTTTGGGCGACCTCTATGTTGATGGTGTTGGTGTTGGGAAAAATCACAGCCAAGCACTAAGTTGGTATAAAAAATCCGCTGCTCAAGGGTTCCCAGCAGCTGAATATAGTGTTGGTGCGATGTACGCTAATGGCTACGGCACAAAAAAGAATATCGGAACTGCTAAACAATGGTTCCAGAAAGCAGCTAAAAATGGAAGCTCTAAAGCAAAGCAAGCGTTAGCAACGCTCAAGCAAAGAGGATTATAAGCAGCAAGAAGACTTTTTGATTAAAGATAATGACACCCCCCTACTTTTAGGCACTTTTCATGCGATAAGTAGTAGGGGGATTTATTCTAGAAAATAAAAATATAAAAATATAAAAACTATATACGCGCAGACGTTTTAGTCATTACTTTGGATAAAAGTGGCATAAAGATTTTCTTAATTGGGAAAGGTAATTCAGCTGCTCCAGCTTCCACTGCAACATCAGCGTGATGTTCTTCATCGATTTTCATTTGGGTAAGAATTGCTCTACTCGCATGATCGCTTTCTGGAAGTTTTGTTAAATGACTATCAAGATGTCTTACCACCTGATCTTCAGTTTCTTTTACAAAGCCTAAACTCCACTTATCACCGGCCAATCCTGCCACTGCACCAATACCAAGCGAACCTAAATACCAAACAGGACTAAGATAGCTCTTATGTGAACCAAGCTCATTTAAACGCGTTTCGCACCAGTTAAGATGATCATTTTCTTCCATGGCTGAGATATTCATCTGTTGTTTAATCTTCTCAGATTTTGTCATAAGCGCCTGACCGCGATAAAGCCCCTGTGCAGAGACTTCTCCTGCGTGATTGATACGCATTAAACATACAGACTTTTTACGCTCATCGTCGGATAATTCAGCAGAACCATCTAATCCTGCAGATGGATTCGGCCTATCTGTAGTTGGAGCCAGGGTATGAACAGTCCGTAGTGCCTGCTCAACCTCATGCAACAATCTATCTACTAGATTTAGTGCTCTCACATCATCACCCTACTTTAAAGACCTAGTTAAAATAACTGGACTATGAATATTTATTTATTTTCTTTCTTAGCAAGAAATCTGAGCACTTCCATCACTTTGTCATTGCCGCCAGCCATATAAGGGCTAGTTCTATATTTGCCATTAACGATAACCGTTGGAACAGATTGTGCCTGAGAAGTTGCAGAGATCTCTTGAGCACGCTTTAATTTAGCTTGAAATGCCATTGAATTCTTAACGTTGTTCACTTGATCTTCTGTAAATCCTTGCTGTACGAAAAAACGATTTACTGCATCTGGGTTTCTTAAACGACGTTTTTGATCATGAATAGCCTGAAAAATACGAGTAACCAAGTCTTTTTCACCTTTAGGATCTAACAGTTCAGCGATATAAAAAGTATTAGCATCAGCTGCCCAGCTAGGATTAAGCATGGCTGGAACTTGTTTAAATTCTACATATTTAGGATGATTCTTTTTGTATTCGAGCATCATTGGCTCTAATGAATAACAATGCGGACAACCTAACCACATCAACTCAACAACTTCGACTTTTCCTGGCTCGGCATCTGTCTGCATTTCAGGAAAAATTTCTACATAGTGTTTACCTTCTTCAAATTCTGACGCAACTTTTTTAGCTTGTGGCTGACTTGCTGCAGTTGTTTCCACCGCTGGAGCCGCTACTTTTTTAATCTCTACTTTTTTCGCATCAGATGAGGCTGATCCGCAAGCAGTAATAAACAAAAGGGTTAAAGAAGCGAGAAGAAAGGTTTTATAAATTGTTTTCATTAATATGAGTCCTGTTAGATAGATCTATTTATGACTGTGATGATATCGCATAGTTCATCCTATAGAAATAAGCTTTTGATTAACTATTGGTAATGATTAATAAATTTCAGACGAAAAAAAAGGTGACTATGCCACCTTTTCTAAAAGTATTTGATACTTACGTAATGACTTAATTAGTCTCGCAGGCCAGAAATGTATTCTGCTACCGCAGTCATTTCCGCATCAGTCATTTTCAACGCAACATTACGCATCATCTTACCTGTATCGTTGTCACGCTTACCCGTTTTGAAATTCATTAACTGAGTAACCGTATATTTAACATGCTGACCAGATAGCTGAGGAAACTTTGCAGCAGGATTTCCTGAACCTGTTGGTCCATGACAGGCAGCACATGCTGCAACACCAGATGACACAACACCACCTTTATAGATAGCTTCACCTTTAGCAATCATATCTGGATTAGCAACCCCAGGTTTAGCTTTGGAAGATGAAAAATAAGCGGCTATATCAGCAACGTCAGCATCAGATTTAATGCCTTTTGCCATTGCACTCATACTTGGGTCCTGGCGCTTGTCTGAACGATAGTCATGTAGTTGCTTTACTAAATATGCTTCACCCTGACCAGCCAATTTCGGCCAATCCGGATTAACCGAGTTTCCATCAGCCCCGTGACAGGCGGCACATGTAGCACTAAGCGCTTTACCATTAGCTGCATCAGCTTCTTTTTTTACTTCACTAGCACTCGCAGTTAGATTGAAACTCAACGTTGCAGCCAGACTAAACATTACTACTATTTTCATCAAACATACTCCTAAATACTTGTATACTTCTCGCCAACTAACTAGCTAGCTCAACAGCCGCGATTTATATCACATCCTTTACCAGACATCAAAGACAGAGATCAAATATGAGTGCTTTTTATCAACAAGCAAAATTCCTGCAAAGTGCTTCCAGCGAAAATACATTGCCACCTGAATATGGCAATGAAGTTGCTTTTGCAGGGCGGTCAAATTCGGGCAAGTCAAGTACTCTTAATAAACTGTGCCAGCAAAAAGGCCTTGCACGCACAAGTAAAACCCCGGGACGCACTCAATTAATTAATTTTTTCAGTCTACCAAAAGATAAATTCCTGGTGGATCTTCCTGGGTATGGATACGCGAAAGTTCCAGAAAAGATTAAATTACAATGGCAACAATTTATAGAAATCTACCTAACTCAACGTTCACCATTAGTAGGGCTTGTCATAATGATGGATATCAGGAGACCCATGCTTGAATACGATATGAATATGCTGAATTGGGCTAATTCTAGAAACCTACCTGTACATGTTGTTTTGAATAAATCAGATAAACTAAAACATGGTCAGGCTTCAAGTGCTCTTTTAAAAACCCGCCAACAGCTAAAGCAAATCAATCCAGACTATACAGTCCAGGTTTTCTCTGTATTAAAGGGCTTAGGGATAGATGAATTAAAGAAAAAATTAAATATTTGGTTTGAAAACGAACCTGATTGCCAATAATCGACACCTAATTGCAACAAACTAGAAATTATATAAATATCCATAAAAAAACCCCGCGCAGTAGGGGGCTACCGCCGGGGTCAAAATAACAGGTCTGGATTGGGGACACCAAACCTGTGTCCGCAAGGAAAATAAAGAACACCGGGCTTAAGTGTTCATAATGTTTACTTTCCCTTGCTTGCGGATAAACACAGTTAACTGAAATAGTTTCAAATTAGCTGTATGTATCTATAAAACTACAAATTATAACTTCTGACAACTTCAAACTGATAGAGTCAGTAATTACAAGGATAGCTGGCAAATGCCTAATCTGCAAGTATTGACTAATAATTAGTTATACTATTTATACTTTTTTTATTAATTATCTACTTCAAATGAATCCCATGGACTAGTATTCTGGACCTTTGGTTTGCTTACCACAGCAGGCTTTTTACCTATATTTCGATACATGCCCGCGCTAACTTGCCCTACTTCTGTAACACATTTTTTAATTAAACCATCCCGCACATATTCCATTTGAACTTTAGAACCCATACGTAGATTTCCGATAATACTTTTTAAATTAGAGCTATTGGTGACTGTGGTTCCATTTATACGTGTGATTATATCTCCTTCTTTTATCCCTGCTTTATCAGCTGGAGACAAAGAAACCACACCAGAGATCAATGCCCCCTGGCCATCTGGTAAATTAAAAGCTTTGACTAGCGCAGGCCTGATATCCTGAATTTCGATACCCAACTGACCCCGTTCTACACGACCACTTTCGACCAATTGGTCGGTAATATTGATAATCATGTCCGAAGGAATGGCAAATCCAATTCCTACATTACCACCTGATCTACCTCCCAAAATTGCAGTATTAATACCTATTAATTCACCTCTGAGATTAACTAATGCACCACCTGAGTTGCCTGGGTTTATTGGCGCATCTGTTTGAATGAAGTCTTCATAATCTTCAATGCCTAAGCCTGTTCTACCAAGCGCGCTGACTATGCCTGAGGTTACTGACTGCCCTAAACCATACGGATTGCCAATCGCTACAACAAAATCTCCTACGCGAGCGCGCTTACCGGAAGCAACAACCATTGCTGTTAATCTGTCAGGCTGTATCTGTATTACAGCAACATCAGCTGACAGATCTTTACCAATCAGTTGTGCATAAAACTGACGCTTATCCTTGAGTGTGACTACTATTTTATCAGCAGTCTCAATCACATGAGCATTAGTAACTACATAACCATTAAGGGCATCAATGATGATTCCAGAACCTGTTCCAATTGGCTTTCCCTGTTGAGACGGTACATTTTTTCCAAAAAAATGCCGGTAAACAGGGTCTTTGACAGGAGTTCCTGTAGAAACATGCTCTGTAGAAATATTGACTACGGCAGGAGTAATCCTCTCCAACATATCCGCAAGAGAAGGTAATGGTTGCCCATCTACTTCTACTGGTAATTTTGCATTAGCAATATTGCAATAGCTTAAAAAAGCCAGGGCAATTAAAAAAATTAGTGAAGAAGTAGCTTTGTTCAAAACCATCATTTGACCCGTAAAGTGTATTTCGTGATATCTAATTACTTTAGGTTATATTCCTATCGGGGCCTCCAGTCAAATTTCTTCTCCATTTCCAGGTAGAATTCTTTATCTGTATCTGTTTCTACCGGAGGTGTTGCTATCTGAATAACTACGAATTGATCACCACTCTGATTAGCGCCAGTTTTTCCTGGTAAACCTCGTCCTTTAATTCGCATTTTCTTGCCAGATGTTGAGCCTGCTGGAATTTTTAACTTCAACTCACCAGACAATGTTTTTATATTCGCACTAGTTCCTAATGCGGCTTCCCAGGGTGCAATACGTAGATCAAGATAAATATCTTTGCCCTCCCGCTTAAACACAGGATGCCTGTTTAATTCAATCTGCAAATGTAAATCACCACCTGTCGAAGCTTTTCCTGATAAACGAATTTTCTTGCCTTCTTCAATTCCTTTTGGAATCTTAACCTCAACGCTTGAACCATTTGGTAAGCGCACACGCTTATTTTTGCCTGAGTAAACATCTTCCAGGTCAACATAAAGCTTCATCAACTCATTTGCTGGTTTGTGTCTTTGTTGATACCTTTGTTGATGTGTGCCCTGCTGATGAGTACCTTGCTGAAAACCTCCACCAAACATGGATTCAAAGAAATCGCTGAACCCCCCGGACGAACGACCTCCCCCACCAGTAAACTGGTTAAAGTCAAACCCGCCCTCCCAACCTGGAGGTGGATTAAAACTTTGACCATTCTGCCAATCAGCACCCAAATTATCATATTGAGCGCGTTTGGTTTCATCACCCAGGACTTCATAGGCCTCATTAATTTCTTTGAAGCGCTCTTCAGCATTGACTTCCTTACTTACATCAGGATGATATTTTCGTGCTAATTTACGGTAACTTTTCTTAAGATCTGCATGATCGATATCACGCTCAACCCCAAGAATTTTATAATAATCTTTGTACTGCATTTTATTGTCATTTACCTATGTTTATATTGCTTATATGATGGTATCAACCATTAAAAAATCAAGCTTCACAAAGGACTATCATGAAATCTTATAAGGTATTTATTTCACTCGCAGCACTTTTTGGCCTTGCTGCTGTAATCATCGGTTCTCTTGCTGCTCATGCCCTTGACAAAGGACTAACCGCTGAAGCCCTGCAACGTGTTTATACTGCTCAGGAATACCAGTTTTATCATGTTGTAGCACTATTAAGCGTTGGAATACTAGTTTCTCTGCATAGAAATCAGGATTCCATGCTGCTAAAACTTGCTGGCTTGTTCTTCGTATTGGGTATTTTGCTATTTTCAGGAAGCCTTTATGCCTTAGCACTTACCGATAACGCACTTTACGGTAAAGTGACCCCTTTCGGCGGGATATCCTTCATTTTAGGATGGTTCTTTTTAATGCTATTTGGCTTATTTAAGTAACTATTCTTTAAGTAACTATTCTTTAAATAATTATTCGATATTCATTACCTGCTCACGCATTTGCTCGATTAATACTTTTAGCTCCACAGCACCTTTCGTGGTTTCTGCATCATTAGCTTTTGAAGCTAGTGTATTCGCCTCTCGATTTAGTTCTTGCATAAGAAAATCATAGACGCCTGCCGATTGGCTCATCTCTTTCCAATACTGCTTTCAATTCTTCTATATGTGAATCTAATCGATCCAATTCTTCATCGACATCTAACCGTTGAAACAGATAAACCAATTCTTGCTCTAATCGATTAGTATCTACCGTAACATCAACTTCACTAAGCTTTTTCAAGGCTTTTTCACGCACAGCTGTATTTACTTCAATACGTCTCTTTTTAACTGCTACAACAATTTGAGAAATAGTATTAGCACGATTTAAAATTAACATTTGTAAACGTGCACCCTCTTCTTCACGAGATTGTATTAAACCATCCACAGTCTCTGTAAATAATTTTTTTGCAGCATCTACATATATAGTTAAATCGTTTTGGCTTTGATCCATCACTCCCGGCCAATTGAGAATATCCATCGCTGAAAGGCCAATAACCTTCTTCGATAAGGATTCAATTTTATGTTTAGCATCCAATAAGCTTTTCACAGCCTGTTCATTAATTTGAATTTGCCCTTTAGGTTGATTTTCATCTAATTTACAAATTAATTTAGCATCTATTTTTCCACGACCTAATTTCTTTTTAAGCTCATCCTTTAAATCATTTTCCTCTGAGTGAAATCCCTCTGGAAGATAAACACTAGCATCTAAAAAACGATGATTTACACTGCGTATCTCCCACATCAAAACTGTATTATCCACAGTGATTTCACGATTTGAAAATGCTGTCATGCTTTTTAACATTAATAACCTCTATGGTTTTTCTTGTTTATTGATATCCAATATCTGCTCTTGCTATAGACCAGACACCTACTTTTTCAACACCAACAGATTTTAAAAGCTTTGCCAATTCATTCGTAGTTGCTCCTGTTGTTATTACATCATCAACAATAACCACATGTTTTGCATCCGGGATATCGAGTATTTTAAAGCAGCCTTTTACATTCTTGAGCCTTTGCTGCTTGTTCAAATGTGTTTGTGTTTCGGTATTTTTAACTCTTTCAACAGTGTTAATAAGCAAAGGAATATTTTTGGCCTTTGCAATAGTTCGGGAGATTTCTAATGATTGATTAAATCCCCTCTTTGCCAGACGAGACTTATGCAATGGAACAGGTAGTAAAGCATCTGGCAAAGTCCTATCAGTGTTCTCTGTGAGTATTTCTGAATGTAAAAGACTTGCCAAAATAGCAGCAGTTGATAACTGTTGCTGAAATTTCATCTGGCCTATCAAATAACTCACAGGGTTTTCATAGTGAAACAAACTAATAGTGTAATCAACCTCTGGAGATATTTGAATACACTGCCCACACAGGTCGTTTTGAGTATTCGTTTTTACTAAAGGAATACCGCATTGTTTACAAGTATGGTGAATACGAGGAAGTGTTTTTTCACAGGCTTTACAAAGCGAAATTTCTCGATTTGTAAAATCACCACATAATTCGCAATTTGACGATAAAAAAGTTAGTTTAATGGTAATCCACCGAAAAAAGTCGCTATAAGTAGGGGGGGTGTATTAAAAGTACATATTATACAGTTGGTTCTTATTAAGGAACGAGTTTCTATTATAATGCCAGACTAAATAACATAACAAAGCACAAAACAGATAACACAAAAG
The DNA here is from genome assembly GCA_963807855.1 of uncultured Gammaproteobacteria bacterium. Classification (GTDB taxonomy): domain Bacteria; phylum Pseudomonadota; class Gammaproteobacteria; order Thiotrichales; family Thiotrichaceae; genus Cocleimonas. The sequence goes on from CAWEEB010000001.1 coordinate 29,399, forward strand.
GATATTTTGATGAGTGAGCCAGATAACGAAACAAACAACACACTTACCCATTTCAATCAACAGGGTGAAGCTCACATGGTAGATATCGGCAGTAAAGATATCACTAAGAGAGTTGCGGTAACCGAAGGCCGCATCTTAATGAAAGCTGAGACTTTGCAACATATCTTGGATGGTAATAACAAAAAAGGCGACGTTTTAGGAATTGCACGCATTGCTGGAATAATGGGTGCGAAAGAAGACACCTGAATTAATTCCTTTGTGCCACCCACTCTCATTAACTCATGTCGATATTAGCCTTAAAATACAGAATGAGCCACCTGCGGTATACTGCAAAACTGAAGTTGCCACCAGTGGCAAAACAGGCGTAGAGATGGAAGCTTTAAATGCCACACAAGTCGCGTTACTGACTATTTATGATATGTGTAAAGCCGTCGACAAAGGCATGGTGATCGATGGTGTTCGCTTGCTAAAGAAAACTGGTGGAAAATCTGGAATCTGGGAAGCTGATTCTTAAGTTCTGTTTCTAAAAACTCTCTAAAAGTAGGGGGGTGGCAATATGAATAATACCAAGCTAATAACCTTTGGTATTCTCCTCTACCCAGCGATCAGAACCCTTAGTTAGTGATTCTTTTTTCCAGAATGGTGCTTTATGCTTTAAGTCTTCCATAATATATCTGCATGCATCAAATGCCGCACCTCGGTGTGCTGACCAAACCGCGACTAAAACAATCGACTCAGCGGGAAATATTTCCCCTACACGATGCACTACCAATGTATTTTGCAGAGGCCATTTTTTATTTGCTTCATCAACGATGATGTTGAGTTGTTTTTCAGTCATTGCGGGATAATGCTCCAAAGTCATGCTTTGCACATCATCCCCTTCATTGAAATCTCTCATGGTTCCGACAAAATTAGCAGTGGCACCATAATTAGTCTGACCTTGCATGCTCTGCGTTTGATATTCACTTTGCACAAGCAATGGATCAAACGGAGCATCTACAATTATGATTTTTCGCTGACTATCGACTCGATTTTCCACTCGACTATCCACCGGTTACAGGCGGGAAGAAAGCCACCTCATCACCATCGTTTAAGACAGCCTGGGGGTCTGTATATTCTTGATTGACTGCTACTAGAAGATGATCTGGAAAACTTTGTTGTCCTGTAGAGTTAACCCATAATTGTTCAACGCTTAAATAAGATGAGGCTTCGGATGGGAAGTCGATGACATCTACACCACGGCCTACCTCCTCTCTCAAACTTGCGAAATATAATACTTTAATACTCATGCGGAAAATGTAGCATAAAAAAAGACCTCCGTAGAGGTCTTTCTAGAATAGCATTTAGCGTACTTTTATAAAGACTAACGATTGATATGCTGAACCGTGATGATTGGTTCTATATCAATCTCATCACCAAATTTTTCTTTAGCAAATTTAGCTGCCAGTGTTCTTTCGCGGAAGAATCGGTCTTCACCAATTTTTTCCATCAAGCCTGAGCGGGTAAAAGCATCTCACATAGTGCGTTTTGCTCTGGCTATATATAATTCGATTCCGGCAACTTCTAATCGCTCAACAATTCTTCCAAGCGTTTCTTCTCCGGTTGAATCAATCAAATCTACTGATTCAAAATCCAGCACCATCACTTTCAAATTGGGTTTTTGCGCAATGCTATTAAGTACTTTACCTTCTAAATAACCTGCGTTAGCAAAATATAAATCACCATCGTAGCGGAATATAGAAACGGTATCGCTGGTTTTAAGGTCGAATAATTCAGCGCTTCTTAAACTACCATCCTCGTGTCGCCCTACTTCTACAAATTTTGGGCTCATGGTGCGGTAGAGGAATAACCCTAATGACAAAAGTACCCCTGCCATAATTCCTTTTTCCAAATGTGGGGCGAAAAATAGAGTAGTCATAAACACTGCAACAGCTACGAAACCATCGTGACGATGTACTTTCCAGGCATGGACGATTGGCTCTATTTTGATCAGGTTAAACACAGCCACCATAATCACAGCTGCTAAGGTTGCTTGAGGTAAGTGATATAACAAAGGCGTTAAAAATAACAAGGTAACGGCGACTAAAATACCGGTCACTATCGAAGAAAAACCTGTTCTGGCATCTGCCGCAAAATTCACAGCTGATCTTGAGAATGAACCCGACACTGGATAAGCCTGAAACATTGAAGCAACTATATTTGAAAGACCCTGCCCAACCAACTCCTGATTTGCCGATAAACGCTGTCGCGTCTCTGAAGCAATTGCTTTGGCTACTGAAATCGCCTCAACAAATCCTAATAAACCAATGACTGCAGCGGAAACAATCAAATTCACCACCTGACCGAATTCCACATCAGGTATTTTGAATCCTGGCAAACCACTTGGTACTACACCGATAACAGCTCCACCTCTTGCTTCATAGGTAAGAAAAAATGAAAGCAAGATACATATCACAACCGTAATGAGCACATTCGGTAATCTAGGTGCTATTTTTTTGATATAGACCAATAAGAATATTGAAAATATTCCCATTATCAGTGTTGGCAAATGAGTTTGAGGAATATCCTGGATCAAATTCCACACTGTCTCGTAATGGTGTTCGCCTTTCCTTGTTTCCAGGCCAAAGATTTTACTAAATTGCGAACTCGCGATGATAATAGCTGCTGCGTTGGTAAAGCCTACGACAACGGGGTGAGACAAAAAGTCAACGAGTATGCCGAGCCGCAAAAACCCAAGTGATGCTTGAAACACACCAACCATAAAAGCAAGTGCCGCGGCATAGGCTAGATATCCATCTGGGCTTGAAATAGCCAGCGGTTCGAGCGCTGCAGCGGTCATTAACGAAACGATAGCTACCGGACCCGTCGCTAATTGCATTGAGGATCCAAACACTGAAGCAAATATTACAGGAAGAAAAGAAGCATACAAGCCAACATACGCCGGCAAACCTGCCAATTGCGCATAAGCCATCGATTGAGGAACAAGAACCAGAGCAACTGTTAAACCGGCAATTGCATCAGCTTTCAACGTTCCTGCATCTTTTAACTCACCAATCCACCCCTTAAATGGTGTTAATCTTTCAGTAAAACTTTTAAGGATAGACGTGAAAGCATTTTCCATAATTTTTCTCTATGCTTATTTATCTTGGAATGCTTTATAAGACCCATACGTCAAACATTTAAGTTTTATCGGTAGGCCTATATTTCAGCAGCATGACTCTCCCAGCCATTCAGTGCGCGCGATTATAGTTGAAAGCTACAGTTTTTTCAGTTGTTTTTATTGATCCGTAAAAAATACTTAAACACACTATCCAATCATTGATATGCATGTTTAATCTATGCATCACTTTAGATATATAAACGCGAACAACCAAGACCGTTAAATAGCTGTCAAACAATAGAAAACACAATGGATCGAAGCATTGAACTGAATTATTTTCAACCTACTCTTTATCATCCTCCCGCTTGAAAATTCACCTGAATTTAGGAGCAATCAATAGTATGTTAGATATGATGTTCAGTAGCTTTTAAGTTCAAGCCCTAAACTGCCAGATTGCATTTTTATTCTTACTAACTTCTACACTAGCACCAGTGATTCGTTTAGATTAGATGAAGATGGGGTTTATGCCATTGCTGTATAAGATAGTACTAACTATTGTGGATTACTAGACCCAATAAAAATTGTTGAATAGTATTTAGAAACTTAAAGTCACCCCCCTACTTATAGCGAGTCTTTGAAAAAAATGGCTATATGTAGGGGGGTGGCTTGTAAAAAAATAGGATAAGGCTTAGTTAAACTGGTTTATTCAACCGTTACTGATTTTGCCAAATTACGCGGTTTATCCACATCTGTACCTTTAAATACAGCTACATGATAGGAAAGTAGCTGCAATGGAATCGTATAGATAATCGGAGCAATGCTCTCCGGTACTTCTTCCATTTCTATCAACTGAATATTATCTTGCGGAGTGATTCCCGATGTCTTATCAGCGAATAGATACAAAAATCCACCACGAGATCTGACTTCTTCAAGGTTGGACTTTAGTTTCTCGAGTAAACTGGTATTAGGCGCTACAGCAACGATCGGCATCTCACTATCTACCAATGCCAAAGGACCGTGCTTAAGTTCACCAGCGGGATAAGCCTCTGCATGTATATAAGAGATTTCTTTCAGTTTAAGCGCGCCTTCCATAGCAACCGGATACTGATCTCCACGACCTAGAAACAATGCATTATGCTTTTCAATAAAGTGCTCAGCCATGGCTTCTATTGCTTTATCATGTTCCAGTGCTTGTTCAATCAACACAGGTAGTTTTTTTAGATCTTCGACTAATGATGTAACGGCCTCTGTTTTCCCGCCTTTAGCTTGCATTAGCAAACCAATCAGAATCTTCAAGGTAACCAATTGCGTAGTAAAGGCCTTTGTAGATGCAACACCAATCTCAGGACCAGCTATCGTCATCAAAGAAAAATCAGACTCTCTTTGCAATGAACTCTCAGCAACATTACAAATACTTAAACTGGCAAGACAGCCGTCTTCTTTTGCCTTCTCAAGGGCGGCCAAGGTATCTGCAGTTTCACCCGATTGCGAAATAGTAACAAACAGCATATTTTTACTTGGAACCTGACGTCTATAACGATACTCACTTGCCACTTCAACCTGACATGGGATATCAGTTAGACTTTCCATCCAGTATCTTGCTATCAAGCCAGCGTGATAACTTGTTCCACAAGCTATAATTTGCACTTGTTCCACTTGTTTGAGTACTTCAGCAACGTTATCGCCCATTATGCATTGCTTGATGCTATCTACATCTAAACGATCTTCCAGAGTCTTCTGCACAGCCTGAGGTTGCTCATAGATTTCCTTGAGCATGTAATGACGATACTCACCGAGCTCTGATTCTAGAGAGCATGCATTGGACTGTCTTACTTCACGTTCGACAATATTTCCAGCTTCATCTTCGATCGTTACATCTTTTAGCGTTAATGTCGCTATATCGCCATTTTCTAAATAGATAAATCGGCTAGTCACTGGTAACAAGGCCTGCACATCAGAACTGATAAAGTGTTCACCGAAACCAACCCCTATTAACAACGGGCTACCTTCACGAGCACAAATCAGCTCATCAGGATTATCAATGCTAATTACACCAAGAGCATAGGCACCTTTAAGTTGGCTAGTCGTTTTCTTAACAGCATCGAATACATTCTCACTGGCCGTTAAATTATGATTCAATTAAATGAACGATAACTTCTGTATCGGTTTCAGATTCAAATTTATAACCCTTATCAATTAAAGCAGAACGAAGTTCTTCATAATTTTCTATGATTCCATTGTGAACAACCGCTACACGATCATTACTCATATGTGGATGCGCATTTCTTTCAGCAGGTTCGCCGTGTGTAGCCCAACGTGTATGCGATATTCCAATATTACCTATTTGAGGGGACTCAATTAGCTTTTTCTCTAGCTCAGCTACTTTACCAAGCGCTCTAACTCGTTGAATTTTATTTTCCGCATCTAATAGCGCTACTCCAGCAGAATCATAACCACGGTATTCAAGCCGCTTAAGACCTTCTATTAAAATTTCGGTTACTGGGCGTTGAGCGATAGCTCCGACTATTCCACACATTATATATTTTCCTATTTATTCTTTGTCGGCCGTTGCCAGCCTTTTAAGGTAAGCTGTTTTGATCGGGACAATGTTAATTCACCTTCTGGTGTATTCTTGGTTATGGTTGATCCTGCTCCGATAGTTGAACCATTAGCTACTGTCACAGGAGCAACTAACTGAGTATTCGAACCAATAAAAACATCATCACCAATGGTAGTCTGAAATTTATTTACGCCATCATAGTTACAGGTAATTGTTCCTGCACCTATATTGACATTCTCGCCCATCACAGTATCCCCAATGTAACTTAGGTGACTGATTTTACTTCCTTTACCTATTGCTCGATTTTTTTATCTCTACAAAGTTTCCTACTTTAGCATCATCAGATAGGACTGTATTCGGTCTAACTCTTGCAAATGGCCCCACTGAACAACCACTTCCAATTATTGCTGATTCAATTACAGTATTAGTCTGAATTTCAGAATTATTACCAATTACAGCATTTTCAATCACACAACCTGGATGGATTGTTACGTTATCGCCTATTTCATTTTTACCAATGAATACGTTATTCACATCAATGAATACATCTTTACCTACGGATAGAGAACCGCGTACCTCTATTCTTAATGGATCAGCCAACGTTACACCTTTCAGCATTAGTTGTTGCGCTTGTTCTCTCTGATATGCTCTTTCCAGTTGCGCTTGCTGAACTCTATTATTTACACCTTGAACTTCAAAGGGATCATCACAGATTACAGCTTCAACTATCCCCCCCTCATCTACAGCCAATGCAATACAATCTGTCAAGTAGTATTCTGCCTGATTGTTGTTCGGTTTAATTTGATTGAGCCAACGTTTCAGATCATTTCCCTTAGCCGCAATAAACCCGGTATTAACCTCACTAACTAATTTTTGATTATGATTGGCGTCCTTCTCTTCAACAATAGCTTTAATCCTGGAGTTTTCATCCCTGATAATTCGACCATAACCAGTTGGATTGTTTAAATTAGTAGTAAGAACACTAAGAACAGCATCTGAAAGTTTTGAAACCAGTAGATTAAGAGTTTCAGCTTTAATTAAAGGAACATCACCATATGCGATAATAACGATATTATCATCTGAAATTAGGTTCTCAGCCTGCAAAACAGCATGCCCGGTTCCTTTTTGTTCAGCTTGCAATACCCAGCAGATATCTGCTGCATCTGTTTTTTCTTTTACCAACTCCCCGCCGTGCCCATAGATTATTGCCAATTTTTCACAATCAAGTTGACGACAACTATCTATCACATGCTGCAACATTGCTTTACCGCCAATGGGATGCAAAACTTTTGGCAGAGAAGAATTCATTCTGGAGCCTTGGCCAGCCGCAAGAATAATTGGAAGTAATTTCATAAGTGAGTTATTTTATTTAACTAGAATGATCAAATTATAACAAATCAGTGGCTAATCAAGCATTATTTATATGAGAAAAGAAGCAATTGCATTGACAACTTCTTCCAAGAGCAGTTTATCCCACTAAAAATATTAATAAGTTTTACAGCTTGGTTTATAAGGTTTAGTTTGAGCGCCCCACCTAAATTCTAAGGGAGCATGAGGATCCGATACAACTCTGCCTGAAGATAAATTTTGACGCAAATCCCTCAGCGGAATATAGTATTCTTCACCCAAACTCATCCGCACCTTACAAAATTTATTTAATTCTTCTACTTCAGCAGGTTTTGGAGTTTCTACAGAAAATAAGGCTTTGGCCCAACGCTGTGGTTGTGTCCAATGCTTGTATTTATTATTTTTCTCGTAATGATTTTTCACTGCATTAAAAAATGCTTTCAAACGTCTGTCCCTTGAGGGTGTAGAGAAATTATTATACTCAGTACGAGTCATGCAACGACGTCCTTTTTTACGAATCTTCTGTAGATGCCAGAGAGCATCATACACATAAATACTTCTATCATTAGCATACATACACATAGCTATGAGAAGCCTAAGTGTTTTTTCATCAGGTTTTTCGGTCCGGGACCCTAAAGCACTTGAAATAATATCTGTAAATTTAACATAATCCTGTTTGACAGACTGAGCTATATCAAATTGCTCTATGTTATATCCAGGTTGTTTCTCTGCTGACTTTCGAATATTTTGAGGCTGCTTGAAACGCCTGTATCCGTCAGTTTTATTTTTATAATCCTCTGGAACATAAAATGGAAATGAAGGAATTCGATCCATATACCTAGGTGCCTGAGGTGTAGTTGAGGACACAACTTCTGCAATACCCGCATCAGTAATATTTACTATTTGATAAGAATGTACATCAGGTGCCACATAAACATCACCCGGCTTAATATCATCAAGTGCTATTGGATAAGTATCATTTTCCAATGAACGAGTACTTGTCTTATTAGCAACGTAGTCCATGAATTTTCTTACACGTTTAGGCTCTGGAAGTTTATCCCACCGAGTTTTGCCATTACTGATAGTGCGTCCTGGCTTACTAGGATCATTGACTACAAATGGTAGTTTGTACTCATATGCAAAAACCAAACGCATTGCATAAACAGCGTCCGCACAATCATGAGAATATTTATAATAAATAGGCATTTTTTCATTCATGAAAAAATCTTCAGTCCAGTTATTTTTTACCCAATGCTGATAACGTTTTTCCCAAACATCATTCCAAGTATTTTCTGCTTTCCATACCATAGCGAAAGATGAATTACTAATACTTAGTAATATTAATAAACATAACCCTTGAATGTAATATTTGATATTCAATTCCTTTAAGACCACCTTAGCATCCCCCACCTCTAATGATCACTTATTATCTAATAAGTTCCAAACCAACTTAAGTTAATAAATACAAAGTTAATACGTTTAATACTGAAAATTGGTTTCAAAAAAAATGGGACTAAGAATTTCTCCCTAGTCCCATTAGAATCCCTGAATTAACAGAGAAAATCTATAAACTTAATAGATTAACGTTTCATGAAACGTTGTAAAGCATCACGTGTACCTGGACCAACAACTCCATCGATAGGTCCTTTGTAATAACCCTTAGCTTTCAATTTACGCTGTAATGCATAAACGTCTACCTGTGGTTGAGCTGGTGCCGCCATAGCCTTCTGACATGAGTAATGATGACGATGGTTACGGTTAGAGTACTTGTGAGTATGACTTCTTGTCTTAGCACACTTTGGAGCCTCTGGGTGAGAATGAGCCCAACGATTTACTGGAGCTGGAGCTGGGCATCAGGAGCTGGAGCATAGGAGCTGGCTCTGCTACATTGGAGCTGCTACTACTGGCGCTGGTTCAACTTGTTGTGCTGAGATCCAGAAACTTGTGAACCACCTTCGTTTTGTGACTGTGAACCACCTGAAACCTGTGATCCACCAGAAGCTTCCTGCTGAGAACAACCCGTTACAAAAACGCCTGCCATTAATAATGTTGCTAATGAAAGCTGATGTTTAATCTTCATATTTGTACATCCTTTACTACTTGTTAGTTATAAAATTCGAAACGACCATTTAGAACAAACGATCCATAATCATTGTTTATCCGCACGTGGAGTATAGACTTTATTCTAGGTACATTCAAAAAAAATGGTAAAAAAACAACATTTTTTTTTATTTACCACAAAATATTGAACATAAGTGACTAAATATCAAGATATTTGGTCAAACTTACCTATTTCATTACATCAATATTTACTTAATTCTTTATCTTAACGTTTTACCAATACGGTGGATCATTTCAATTTGAGCTTTGGCAGCATCTAATTCAGCCTGAATAGCTTCGTAGTCTAGATCTTGTGGATCTTTACCTTGTAATGCATCTTCAGCTCGTTTCTTTGCATCTTCAGCTGCTTTTTCATCAAGATCTTCAGCACGTACAACAGTATCTGCTAAAACAGTTACAATTGAAGGCTGAACCTCCATTACTCCACCAGCAACAAATAACAAAGACTCACCTTCATCTGTTTTATATTTAAGCTCACCAGCCTTAAGCGTTGAAATCAGCTGTGAGTGACCAGGTAAAATACCTAAATCACCCAAAGTACCAGGAGCCAATAATTCTTGCACATTGCCAGAGAATATTGATTCCTCAGCACTTACTACGTCCAAATGCATTGTCATAGCCATATTCTATCTTTCCTGTATTACGAAATAAGTTAAGAGAAAAAGGGAAAAACTAAGCGTCTTTATTTCCTTTCTCTACAACTTCTTCAATTCCACCAACCATGTAGAATGCTTGCTCAGGCAAATGATCGTACTCACCAGCAAGAATGCCTTTAAAGCCAGCAAGGGTATCAGCTAGAGATACATATTTACCTGGAGAACCAGTAAATACTTCAGCAACATGGAATGGCTGAGACAAGAAACGCTGAATACGACGTGCGCGAGCAACAGTTTGCTTATCTTCTTCAGATAATTCATCCATACCAAGAATCGCAATGATATCTTGTAATTCTTTATAACGCTGAAATACACCCTGAACACTACGAGCAATACCATAATGCTCTTCACCGATAACTAATGGATCAAGTTGGCGAGAAGATGAATCCAGAGGATCAACCGCAGGGTAAATACCAAGTTCAGCGATATTACGTGAAAGTACCAACGTCGCATCCAAGTGAGCAAATGTTGTAGCAGGAGATGGATCCGTCAAGTCATCAGCAGGTACATATACCGCCTGGAACGATGTAATTGAACCCTTCTTAGTAGAAGTAATACGCTCTTGAAGTGCACCCATTTCCTCAGCAAGTGTAGGCTGATAACCAACCGCTGAAGGCATACGTCCTAGAAGTGCAGATACTTCAGTACCAGCAAGTGTATAACGGTAGATGTTATCAATAAACATCAATACGTCACGACCTTCGTCACGGAAATGTTCAGCCATTGTTAAACCAGTCAAAGCAACACGGAGTCTACTTCCTGGAGGCTCATTCATCTGACCGTAAACTAGTGCTACTTTATCAAGTACACCACCTTCTTCCATTTCGTAGTAGAAATCGTTTCCTTCACGAGTACGCTCACCAACACCAGCAAACACAGATAAACCACTATGCGCTTTAGCGATGTTATTGATTAACTCCATCAATGTAACCGTTTTACCAACACCAGCACCACCAAATAGACCTATCTTTCCACCTTTAGCAATTGGCATAACCAAATCGATTACTTTTACACCGGTCTCAAGAATATCAAGAGTAGAAGATAGTTCTTCATAGGTTGGTGGATCACGATGAATAGGCATATGCTTATCTACCTTTAACTTCACCAGCCATATCTACAGGCTCACCTAGAACGTTCATTATACGTCCTAATGTACCTTCACCAACAGGAACCATAATAGGCTCACCAGTGTTGACTGTTTCCATACCACGTTTAAGACCTTCGGCCTCACCCATTGCGATTGTGCGAACAACACCATCACCTAACTGACCTTGAACTTCTAAAGTCAATCCGTTGTGATCTGGAACGGTTAATGCACTATAAACCGAAGGAACTGCGTCACGTGGAAACTCCACATCAACTACAGGCCCGATAACTTGAACAATACTTCCAGTACTCATTGTGTTAGTACCTCTACCTTAAATGTTAAATTTTTTAATAAACTGCTCGTATTAAACCGTCATCAACGGACTATTCTACTGCCGCAGCACCCGAAACAATTTCTGAAATTTCTTGCGTAATCGATGCTTGTCTTGCCTTGTTATAAACCAACTTAAGTTTATCAATCATGTCACCAGCATTATCAGATGCACTTTTCATCGCGATCATTCTCGCAGACATCTCACAGGCTATATTTTCAACAACACCTTGATAAACTAATGATTCAATGTAACGAGTCATGAGAGCATCAACAACTTCTTTTGACTCTGGCTCATACAAGTAATCCCACTGATACTTTATTTCGTCCATATCAGCAGCCACTATTGGAATCATTTGTGTAACCCGAGGAGTCTGAGTCATGCTATTTACAAACTCATTCTCGACTAAAAACAAACGATCGATGCGACCTTCTTCGTACGCATCAAGCATGACTTTTGTTGTACCCAACAAATCACTTGTGTTTGGCTTATCACCCAAACCCGTAGATTCTGCGACAACACCAAAACGTCTGAAAATAGATAACGCCTTACTACCAAACACTGCTATATCGACTTCTACATCTTTTTCTTTCCAGGCAGAAATATCTTGAAATGCCCTTTTGAAAAGGTTTGTATTTAAACCACCGCACAGACCACGATCAGAAGAGATAATAATGTAACCGACACGTTTAACAGTTTCGCGCTCTTTAACAAAAGTATGCTGATATTCAAGTTGACCTAAAGCCATATGACTTACAACTTGACGCATTTTTTCGGCATATGGACGCGATGCATCCATACGCTCTCTAGCTCTACGCATTTTTGAAGCAGCTACCATTTCCATGGCTTTGGTAATTTTCTTTGTATTCTGAATACTACCAATCTGCGAGCGTATTTCTTTAAGACCTGCCATAACTAAGCTCCTTGATTTTCTGCTACTTGTTTACCAAGCATCTTGCTACCAGGCACCCTTCGATTTAAAGTCTTCTAGTGCGCTCTTCATCTCTGCAGCGATATCATCGCTAAAGTCGCCAGATTCGTTTAAGCCATCAAGAAAATCAGTTTTTTCAGTTCTCATGTAAGACAACATTGCAGCTTCAAAGTCATTAACTTTGCTTACTTCTATATCATCCAGGAAGCCTTCGTTGGCTGCAAACAATGAAAATGCCAGCTCACCTGTTTTCAAAGGCGAATACTGAGGCTGAGTCATCAACGCAGTAACACGAGCACCACGTTCAAGCTGCTTTCTAGTTCCCTCATCTAAATCAGATGCAAACTGAGAGAAAGCGGCCAGTTCACGATACTGAGCCAAATCAAGACGAATACCACCACCAAGTTTTTTGATGATTTTAGTCTGGGCAGCACCACCAACACGAGATACTGACAAACCAGCATCAATCGCCGGACGATTACCAGAGTTAAACAAATCAGTATCAAGGAAGATCTGGCCATCTGTTATCGAAATTACGTTAGTAGGTACGAATGCAGATACGTCGCCCTCTTGAGTCTCAATGATTGGATATGCTGTTAATGAACCTGTCTTACCTTTCACTCTGCCTTCAGTGTATCTTTCCACATAATCAGCATTTACACGAGCAGCACGCTCTAATAGACGAGAATGCAAGAAGAAAACATCACCAGGGTATGCTTCACGACCTGGTGGACGACGAAGTAATAATGATACCTGACGATATGCCCAAGCCTGCTTAGTCAAATCATCGTAGATTATGAGTGCATCTTCTCCGTTATCACGGAAATATTCACCCATTGCACAACCAGCGTATGGAGCCAGGTATTGCATTGAAGCAGGATCAGAAGCGTTTGCAGCGACAACAATTGTATAATCCATTGCACCAAACTCTTCAAGTTTGCGCACTACACCAGCAACAGAAGAAGCTTTTTGACCAACAGCAACGTAAATACATTTAACGTTTTTGCCTTTCTGGTTAATGATCGCATCGATCGCAACCGCTGTTTTACCTGTCTGACGATCGCCGATAATCAATTCGCGCTGACCACGACCAACTGGAACCATAGAATCAAGTGCCTTGATACCCGTTTCCATTGGCTCGTCTACCGATTTACGCTCGATTACACCAGGTGCCTGACGCTCAATCGGATTCATTGAAGATGCGTTAACTGGACCTTTACCGTCAATCGGTGCTCCTAATGAGTTAACAACACGACCCATAAGCTCAGGACCAACTGGAACATCAAGGATACGACCAGTACACTTGGCAGTGTCACCCTCAGTCATATCTTTATAATCGCCGAGTACTACCGCACCTACCGAGTCACGCTCCAAGTTGAGAGCCAGACCATAAGTTCCGTTAGAGAATTCAATCATTTCACCAGACATTACATCTGACAAACCGTGTATACGCACGATACCATCCATGATAGATACGATTGTACCTTCAGTACGCGCTTCAGCATCTGTTTCAAAGCCTTCAATACGCTTTTTGATAAGATCGCTAATTTCTGTCGGGTTAAGTTGCATTTACCTATACCTTTCTCTTAATTTTGTGGTTTAGTTAGCCATTAAAGACGTCATTTTCTTCAAACGTCCTTTTAACGTACCATCTATTACCAAATCGCCAGCACGAATGATTGCACCACCAAGTAGTGCTTCATCTACGCTAACCTTAATTTTCACATCACGCCCCAAGCGTTTTTTGAGTGCTTCAGAGATCGATTTCTCTTCAGTCTCAGTTAACGCCTTGGCTGATACCACTAAAGCCTCTACAGAACCTTCCGCCTCATCCTTGAGCACTTCGTAAATTACACTCATCTCCGGGAGAAGTGAAAGACGGTCGTTCTCAGCCAGCATATTCACTAGGTTTTTCGCTTGATCGTTCAACTTGCCATCACAAAGTTGCACAAAAGCATCAGCGCCTGCTTGCTTAGCCATTTTAGGCATTGCTAGTAACGCACTTACTTCTTCGTTACCTGCAATCGCACCCATAAAGCCAAGCATTTCAGACCACTCACCCAAATTACCTGCTGACTCGGCCATTTCAAAAACGGCACGAGCATAGGGACGAGCTGCTGTTGTCAATTCAGACATATCACTATTTCCTATATCTGCTCAATCAACTCTTTCAATGCGACTTTGTGCGCATTCGCATCAACCTCTTTACCAAGAATCTTGCTAGCGCCTGCAACTGCCAAATCTGACACTTGAGTACGTAAAGAATCTTTAGCGCGGTTAACTTCCTGATCGATTTCAGCCTGAGCTCCAGCCATAACACGGTTAGCCTCTTCAACTGCCTTGTTTTTAGCTTCTTCGATCATTTGCGTGTCACGAGCTTTCGCATGAGCAATGATTTCTGCCGCTTCCTGCTTGGCTTGTTTGATCGCCTGCTTAGCATTTTCTGCTGCTAACTCTTGATCTTTCATGCCTTTTTCAGATGCAGCCAAACCGTCAGCAATACGTTTTTTTCGATCTTCCAATATATTAATGATTGGCTCCCAAAGCACTGCTTTGATAAACCAGATCAGAATTGAAAAAACAATCAGCTGACCAATTAATGTTGCTGTTACATTCATGATTTTTCTCCGAATACTATTTCAGTTAAGTCGAATTAGAGTTCGAAAGAATTAACCACCAATTGCAGCTGTTGCAGCACCGATGAATGGATTCGCAAAGATGAACCACATTGAAATACCCAAAACGATCATTGGGAAAGCTTCCATCAAACCACCAGTGAACAGCATTTGACCTGTTAATTGAGCACGCATCTCAGGCTGACGAGCGATACCTTCAATAAACTTAGAACAAATCAAACCCCAACCTAAAGCAGAACCTAGTCCAGCAGCCGCCAGAATAATACCTACAGCGATTGCAGTGGCAGACATGATTTCAGATACAATTGCAGCATCCATAGTAAATCTCCTAAATATAAAAAATATTAAAAATTAAAAAAGTAAACTTAAATTAAACAAACACCTAACTTAAACTTAGTGCTCGTCTGTGCCCTGACTCGCCAATCCAAGATAAACGATAGTCAAGAGCATAAAAATAAACGCTTGTAACAAAATAACCAGAATATGGAATATTGACCACAACACACCCAACACCACCTGACCCGGCATTGCCCAATAAGAGAAAGCAAGAAGAGCAATCAACAAGAACAACAGCTCGCCCGCGAACATATTACCGAATAATCTCAAACCAAGACTCAATGGCTTGGCCACCTCCTCAACAGTAGTCATCACAACATTGAGAGGGAATAACAAAACTTTCACGATAGGATTACTGGCACTAAAAGGATGCGTAGCAAACACCTTCATATACCCAAACAAACCTTTGTGTTTGATGTTATAGAAAATAATCAAACTAAACACTAATAGTGCAAGTGCGAAGGTTGTATCCAGGTTGGTAGTAGGAACTGCTTTCCAATAAATATGATGCGGATCATAACCTAACACACCGGCAACACCACTCACCAATGACGGAATCAAATCAACAGGGATAATATCCATGGTATTCATCAATATAACCCAGATGAAAATTGTAATAGCCAAAGGGCCTATCCACTTATCAGCAGTTGGAAAGATATCTTTCACTTGCTGATTAACAAACTCTACAATTGTCTCAAGGATATTCTGCATCCCTGTTGGCTTATCAGGATCAAGATTCTTACCCACTTTCCAGGCAACAAATGCAAACAACGATGCCAAAATTGAGCTCATAACAAATGTATCAACAAAAAATACGCTGAAATCAACCAGGTTAGCAGGGCGTTCACCATTGTGAGGTCATATTACCCAGGTGATGCTGAATATACTCAACAGGATTCGATATAGCTGGCGCGTTAGACTCGCTCACGATTCTCAGTCTCCAAAATAAAAATAATTATAATTACTTGTTACTGCTCTCATTGATGTCTTTTACCGCATCATCAACTTCCTCAGAAGTTTTTTTAGCTTGCTTAGAGCCAAACAACATAAAGGCCAACTGAGCAACAGCAAAAGTTCCTAACATGGGCGGGGGTAACAACTTTAAAACACCCATGCCTACACCAAACATAACAAGTACAAAAACAAATCTTTGAACAACTCCGAGGTAAAGTGTCAAAACACCACCTTCGGGGTTCTCCTTAGCCATTTCGCCCGCAGAATCAAGACGACGTGACAATAAAATCGTATTAGCTATTGCTACTGCGCCACCATAAGCAGCTGGCAATATACCTTCTTCAGCTAAATAGAAAAATGAAACAGCGACTCCAAGCAATACCAATATGGCCTGTATAACTAATAAATTTCTCATTTATACATTCACTATTTCGTTCATTTTTGAATGAACCAAAAGTCATTCAACTAGCCCCGAATAGCTTTTTCTTATGAAGCCATTGAATCAAGACGCCGCGAATACTAGCATCACACTTTCTTTCACTCAACTAAAGTTAGATAAATAATTAGTATTTTTGTAACTTTTAATACTCATTATCAGTAGAGCGTTTCTTATCTAAAAATAAAATTGTCGATTTAATGATAAAATACAATAAGATACCGGCGAAATCTGCAAACCAATCTGCAATAGAGAAAGAACGAAATTCAGTAAAGTACTGGGCAATTTCTATACTGCCACCATAGATCAATAAGGGTAATCCCTTCCATAACCAAAATGGATTACGAGAGGTAGCCAAGTCCATTAATAGCGCAAAACAAAAGAAAACCACTATATGAATCAGCTTATCATTGATCGACAGATCAGGCGGGAACTCCAATTTCATGGTCGCCACCCAAACCCCCAAAACCATCAGGGTTAAAACCGCAGCTCTGGTACTTACCTTAAAAGCAGCGATTCGCCTTAAATGGCGCACTAGAATAATTAGATTATGCATTAGGTTCACAGCTTCTCTAAAAACGACGATTTTGAAAAAGACCGTGAATGTTATCTACATTAACTACAAATTCATACTGCTAATCCGTTACAATTCGTAATCAATACACTCCTTACTTCAGTAATAAAATAAAAACCTTTAATACAGAGCCCCGAATGGACGTATCACACATACTCGATGATCTAAATAAGCCTCAACGCGAAGCTGTATCCGCAGGTAAAAATCCATTGCTGATACTAGCTGGCGCAGGAAGCGGCAAAACCCGGGTTCTGGTACATCGCATTGCCTGGCTAATTCAGGTAGAACAAGTTTCACCCTTTGCAATACTCGCCGTAACCTTTACCAATAAAGCCGCCGCAGAAATGCGCGGACGCATCGAAGGCTTACTCGGTTCTCCTGTGGGCGGAATGTGGGTAGGTACCTTTCACGGTTTGTCGCATCGGTTACTCAGGAGGCATTGGGAAGAAGCCAAACTGTCGCAAAACTTCCAGATATTGGATTCAGACGACCAATTACGCCTTATCAAACGTGTACATCGCGGCTTACAGCTCGATGAAAAACTATGGCCGGCGAAACAATCGATGTGGTACATCAATAAACGCAAAGACGAAGGCATCCGCTCAAAACATATTGAAGATCGAGGCGATCCTACTACCCGCCAGTTAGTTGATGTGTATAAACAGTATGAAGAAGCTTGCCAACGTGCAGGCGTAGTTGATTTCGCCGAACTACTGTTGCGCTCACTAGAACTACTCCGGGACAACCCTGAAACACTAAATCACTATCAAAAACGTTTTCAGCATATTCTGGTAGACGAGTTTCAGGACACCAACACCTTGCAATATGCATGGATCCGCTTAATCGCGGGTGATAGCATTCCGCCGTTCGTGGTTGGTGATGATGACCAATCCATCTACGGTTGGCGTGGCGCAAAGATAGAACACATTCAAAACTTTTCGCGCGATTTCTCGCAAACACAAACAATCAAACTCGAACAAAATTACCGCTCCAGCGGAAATATCCTGAATGCAGCGAATGCAGTCATCGATAACAACCAGGGACGAATGGGCAAAAACCTCTGGACCGATGACGGCGATGGCGAACCGATACATTTATACGCTGCCTATAATGAAATCGAAGAAGGCACCTATGTCGCCTCGCGCATCCAGCAATGGGTCAGCCACGGTAATTCGCACAAAGACATAGCAATTCTATACCGCTCCAATGCACAATCTCGTGTCTTTGAAAGCATCCTCAATGAAAACTCCATCGCCTATCGCGTATACGGTGGACAACGATTCTTCGAGCGCGCCGAAATCAAAGACGCACTCGCCTACTTAAAACTTTGCGCCAATCGACAAGATGACCCTTCATTTGAGCGAGTCGTCAATCAACCCACGCGCGGCATTGGCGATAAAACGGTTAGCGTGATTCGCGAACACGCGCGCAATACCAGCAATTCCATGTGGCAATCCAGCATTGCACTGCTAGAAACATCCACATTTACCGCACGCGCTGCTGGCGCATTAAATCTCTTTGTACAACTTGTCGAACAAATGGCCGCTGATATCAAAGGCCTACCTTTAGATGAGCAGGTTGAACACGTTATCGAAGCGTCAAAACTTAAAGATCATTACCTAAAGAAAGAAAAGGGTGACGCCGGCCAGGCACGCATCGAGAACCTCAATGAATTGATATCCGCAGCGCAAGGATTTACCTACAAACCCGATGACGAACACGCCGATATGGACTTCCTCACCGCGTTTCTCGCGCACGCCTCACTTGAAGCAGGTGAAGGTCAGGGGCAAGCAGGCGATGATTGCGTGCAGTTAATGACGCTACATTCTGCCAAAGGTCTGGAATTCCCGCTGGTTTTTCTAGTAGGCCTCGAAGAAGGCCTGTTCCCACATCAAATGTCCATCGAAGAAGAAGGCCGACTAGAAGAAGAACGCCGCCTCTGCTACGTCGGCATCACCCGCGCCGAAACACAACTGGTGATGAGCTATGCCGAACAACGCAGACTCTACGGCAATACACTCTACGGCGTACCTTCAAGATTCTTAAAAGAAATCCCGGAAACACTCATTGAAGAAATTCGCCCCAAGGTCAATACCTACAGCAATAGTAATTGGCAATCCGACTACGAACGCGAAATCAAACCTCGTCCAGCCATTCGCACTAATGAAACAGGCATGTCGATTGGGCAGCGAGTTTCGCATGCGAAATTTGGTGAAGGGATTATTACTGATGTGGAAGGTGCTGGCAGTCATGCCAGGGTGCAGGTGAATTTTGATTATGAGGGGGCCAA
Source organism: uncultured Gammaproteobacteria bacterium (assembly GCA_963807855.1). Taxonomy (GTDB): domain Bacteria; phylum Pseudomonadota; class Gammaproteobacteria; order Thiotrichales; family Thiotrichaceae; genus Cocleimonas. The sequence continues at coordinate 48,758 of CAWEEB010000001.1, forward strand.
GTGGTTGGTTTTGAGTTATGCGAACTTGACCGCGCTTTAAATCTAGCTCCCTCTACCTCAGGGAGAGGGCTGGGGTGAGGGAAATCTTTGCTTTTAGAAAAAGTGCCTAAAAGATAGGGGGTGGCTTTTTAGGCTCACCAAGAGCCAAAAAAGTCCATCGTAGATTCCGTAGGAATCGTCGATGTACATTGATTGCACCTGGAACGCTCTTATTTACTTATAGTTAGTCACCCCCCTACTTTTAGGCACTTTTTGTGATTGATTAGATTTGAGTGATTTGTTTCGTTGCTTTATGGGCCGTTGATTTCCCCTCGACTAATTGTTCACAGCACCGAGTAACTTTCTTTTCAAAACAGCAAAAAGAAAGTAACCAAAGAAATGCCGTTTATTTAAACCGTTGCCAAGTTGAATTCATCGAGGGAAATAATGGGAATGAAGGGAACTCGCTCTGCTCAAACAACCTTCATTCTGATCCATTATTTCTTTAGAATTATTTTTAATTTCTATTTATTTTTCTCTTTCTTACTACATTCCAGGAAGCTTTTACCGACTTCTTTTTCATATTCTGACAACACCGACATAAACAACAAAGAATTCTCATAATTGAGTTTTGTCTCTTTATCTGAGTAGGCCATAAGAAAACTCGTTAGTAATTTGATTCATAGTTATAGCAGTCATATGTGCTGGCAAAGTTAGGCCAGAGTTAGATGGACCTACTAGCAACAAAGTCTCAGAAGCTTCCTCCATTGCAAACAAAGAATCCATTTGTCTAAAATCAGCATGAACATTCCTACTTACAAGCTTATAATTACTAGACCATTTACTAAACCCTACCACTTCTCTTAATTTCTCAAGTTTAGAAAAACCGGTACATTTTCTTGCCCAATGAAACGTCTTTTCCCCTTCACTTAAAAATTCCTTTAGTTCTTTTCCATCTTCCATTTCATCATTCGTAAATGGTTCTGTATTCATTTCCTCCGAAGTCTTTTGATACTCCTCCATACCCTCTAAGTCTTTTATTCTTCCATGTTTCACAAAATCTATTGCCGCTTCTTTCTCCATACTTATTTAAGAGCATACATGTTATTAAAATTTCAAAAAGAGTACGCCATCGCGTAAGAGCCCCGTCAGCATAACCACCTTTAAGTATGATGAATTATTTCCCCTGTAATACGACAAGCATGAGCATGTTGAGTCATCAAAACATGTAATAAAGAATCTTCTTTATACTCAGAATGTTGTAGAAATTCCTTTTGAAAGTCCTTAGCTGCTTCAATTGAGAGTTGATTTAATAATTCTAGCTTGTTAAATCCCGTCTCCCAACGTATATAGTTTCTCATTAAAACCATGATATTCTGAATCTAAAGTTTCTACAGTTTCTTTTTCAGATTCAAGCAAACCTGCATATGCACTTTTTTTAGCTATTTCAATTATTTCATCTGAATCAAACTCTTTTTCACTGTTATTGATTTCCTCTTCTAATGCTTTCCATAGATCTTTAAACATTCAAACCCCATAAGGACGGTATATTAAAACTATATATTATTTTAACATGATGTATAGGAGAGTAAGAAATACCATCCAAACTATAATTAGAATAGATTTTAATGACACCCCCCTACTTTTAGGCACTTTTTCCGTTCTAGCGATGTTTTTCACCCCCATCCAAACAAGCCGAGCCACGCAGGAAATTGACGGTGGAGGTTTTAGCTGTTTGAGCGACGATAGGAGTGAGTTCTAAAACCGCGTCAATTTTTGAGTAGTGAGGGAACCGCTTGCGGCTTGTTTGTTGGGCGGCATTTTTTGGGATACGTTTTTGTTGCTGTTGACAAAAAGGTATCTCGTAGCAGGTAACAAATCTTCAGAGGAAAAGCAAAAAGCCCCCCAACTACAAAAAAAACCACTCATATATTTAATAAAAAAGTGTCTAAAAGGTAGGGGGTGACCTAATTAACTACTAAAACAAAACAGTTAACTATAATCATCCACCTCAATCTCTAACTCATCAATCATAAAATAAAACCTCCTCCCTGGATCATAGTCTGCATGATTAATCGGCTTATAACCCTCTTCAATGACTTTTGATTCAATTTCATCAAGATTCGAAACCACGAAGCCCAAATGATTTAGATTATTAATCACCGACGGATTACGTGTTCTGGTTTCCGTCGCATCTTGTGGGTGTAAAAGGCCAGTACAATTCATCACTTCCCACATGAACTGTTCTACCGTTATTCAACGCCTCTCCAGCCCATCTTATTTTCCAATCAAATAGACGACAGAAGAGTGCTGCTAGCTCATCCGGATCTTTTACGGTGAGGTTTACGTGTTCTAAATAGACTGGCTTCATTTTTAACTCCTTAATTGCTTAACTTGATTACTTTGTGTAGATAGGCATATGTTAATATCTAAAGTTAACTTGAGATCAAGGAATATTTTGACTATATTTTAAGTTATGAAAAATGACCCATTATTGAGTATTGGCTCCATTGGCAAGACGCAGGATGCAACGTATAGTTATCCGCTTTTATGCCACTGAACACCTTATACCTTTTACTAGAGTTGCCAATGGAAATCGGCTTTTTCATTGATCGGTAATTCGCCGCGTCTCATTTATCCTGATTTCACAAATTGTGGGTTACTCTTTGCAAGAGATTAAAAACGCATTAGATTCATTACCCAACAATCGCACGCCAACTAAGGCAGACTGGCAGCGTTTAAGTAGACATTTCAGTAAAGATATTGAATCGAGAATTAATCAACTCAAAGAATTACAATCGAAGTTATCCGGTTGTATTGGTTGCGGTTGCTTGTCGTTAAAAAAGTGCGAGCTTTATAATCTAAATGACCATATTTCAAAAAATGGCTCAGGTGGGGCGCGCTTCTTGTTGGGCGATAAGGCAATAGAAAATATTGTCTATATTTTTTGAATGAAGATAATTCTGAACATCCCGATGAAATCGTCATCGTTAATTCCACAATATGATGACTCTAGATATTCCTTTGAAAGTTCAGGTTTTGAAACAAACACTTATTAATCTACTAATTTCCCATCAATTGGCTTTTTATGGCTATAAAATTAATAAAACCTTATGGAGATTACGTGAATAAACTCGATCAATTAAGAGAGATGACCGTGGTGGATTACCAACACTGGCGATTTGGCTGCGATTGAAAATATAAACCACAAGATGCGACCACTAATCCCTCGTTGTTATTAAAAGTTAGCAAGATGCGGATTACTCCAGTTATATCGATCAGGCTCTGAGTTCATACTAATGGTTCTGCCAGTGCCAGTAAAATTGACGATGCAATGGATGACTTTGGGGTGGCGATTCGTTGTGAGATTTAAAAATCATCCCTGGCCGTGTATCGACTGAGGTTGATGCGCGCCTTTCTTTTAATACGGAAGCAACAATCAATAAAGCGAGAGAATTTGATTAGCTTATACGAAGCACAAGGTGTGACGAAAGACCGGGTGCTGAATCGAAATTTCTCTTCGACCTGGGAAGGTATTCAAGAACGGGCGCGCAACTTGAAGAAGAAGGCATCACCTGCAATCTGACCTTATTTCTACAATTGCACAGGCGATTGCTTGTGCCGAGGCGAAGGTGTTGATTTCTCCTTTCGTTGGGCGTATTCTGGATTGGTATAAAACAAATGGCGAGCAGCAGGTGTTTGAACCTCATGAAGACTCCGGCGTTGTCTCAGTTACCCAAATTTACAACGTTCAAACAACATCGCTATGACACGATTGTGATGGGCGCGAGCTTCCGCAATAGTGGTGAGATAGAAGCATCAGCCGGCTGTGATTATCTGACAATTGGTCCGAACTTTCTTGAAGAATTACGTCAAGATGAGGGTGCGCTAGTGCGTAAGCTTGATGCGACAAATACTGGCGAAGCTCAAGAAAGATGAGCTTGATGAAACAACCTTCCGCTGGATAATGAACGACGATGCAATGGCAACTGAAAGTTGCCCAGGGTATTCGCGGATTTGCCGCAGATCAGGATAGGCTGGTTGGTTATTTGCAGAACGTATTTAGATAGGTCTATTGTTATTTTCGGGTAGCGATAATTCGCTACCCCAAATACCACTTTACTTTTAGATTTCAGTCACACCTTTACTTTTGAGTAGTTTTTATAAAACTATCCTCTTCGAGTTATTATGGCTTTGCTGCAATATTGTCTCGGCTGAATGATATTTATACGGCTACACCTTCCCTTGGGGTAAGTATTAAAAAACAATGCTTTTGTCTCGCTGTTGCTTGTATGGTTGTTTAAAAACGTAAATAGAATTTAGCAGAGCCAGTCATTTATTACAGCTACCCAGATCTCTGTAAATCATTTATCATCCTCAAAGTGGCTTTTAATCAATTATTTACTTACACTATTTAGTTCGCTATATCAAGTGCTTGTTAATCACACACTGATGATTTTTCGTTTTTCTGTAGAATAAGGGAAAACTAAAAAAAGTAATAAACAACGGGGTTTATATGAAATCAAATAATCATGCTAAGCATTGGCTTGGACGTTTAATCATGACTGGTGTTTTAAGTCATTTTCTTATGGCTTTTGCAATCGCCACACCTTCTATTATTGATTCTGTTAGTTCGCAAAAAGGCGATGCCAAAAACGGTAAAGATGCTTACCATACCTGTGCACTTTGCCACACTCCCGAAGGCTGGGGAACTGAAGATGGTTATTATCCTCAACTTTCAGGGCAACATCCTAATGTGCTGATTAAGCAGTTAATCGATATAAAAATGGAAAATCGAGCAGTGCCGACGATGATTCCTTTTTCCGATGAAATTTTTGATAAAGGACATCAGAATGTAGCTGATGTGGTGAGCTATATTGCGACGCTACCGATGACACCTAAAAACTCCATTGGGGCAGGTGACAATCTTCAGCAAGGCAAAAAACTCTATAGCAAACTATGCGAGAGTTGCCATGGCGCAAACGCCGAGGGCAATAATGAAAAGAGTTACCCGCTTCTTCAAGGTCAGCACTATGAATATTTGTTTCGACAAATACTGTGGATAAAAGAAGGTCTTCGTAAGAATGGTGATCAGGAAATGCAACAGAGCATTGCTGCATTTTCGGATGCTGATATACGAGCCGTCTCTGATTACATTTCCAGAATCAAACCAGATAAAGGAAAAGTAGCGAAAAGTGCTGATTGGAAAAACCCGGATTTTCACGATGACTTTGTTAGTGTCCCAGCTGTTGCTCCTGGCAATACTCCTACTAATGTTAATACCAATAAACAGTAAGTTATGGCGAATAAAAGGATTGCTACCATGTCAAAATCACTCAAACTATTTTTTAGCCTGATTTTAATCAGTTTACTGGTAATTACATTCACTAGTGTTAACGCAATAGATAATTCAGAAGCCGAGGAAATGCTGTTAATCAGCGCTTACGAAGGCGATATTGATAAGGTTAAAGATTTACTTGCCAAAGGTGTCGATGTAAACGCCAAAGGCTATAACGATGAAACACCATTATTGGCAGCAGTTAACTCTGGAAAAGTCGATATGACCGCATTGTTGCTGTCTTATGGCGCTAATATCGAATCCAGAAATTTTCAAGAATCAACACCTCTAATCATTGCTGCACAGTATGGCCATGCTGCGATTACCGCGATGTTAATTGAGTTAGGAGCAAATCTTACTGTGCGTGATTATAATGGTTATGATGCTTTGATGATTGCGGCTTCTCGCAATCATAATCTTGTAGTTCGTCAACTAATCGCTTTTGGTATTGATACCACATTAAGGAACAATCATGGCAATACTGCTTTAATGCTGGCAATTTATAATGAACACCCAGATATCGTAAAAACATTACTGGAAAAAGGCAGTAAAAAGCAGCTAAGCATTGCAAACAAGGAAGGATTAACACCTAAAATATTTGCCGAAGAGACCCATAACGCTAAAATTTCTGCATTGATTAGTGAATACAGTAAATAGGGCATTAGTAAGTTAAAGGCACATCCCCTACTTTTAAGTGACTTTTATGCGGCTGCGCCTTTCCTTCGGATCAACGTAAAAAAACAACGTTGTTGTCTCACTGCGTTTGTATGGTTGTTTTTGCCTTAATCTACGATCATAGTGAAGGCATCGGGGAGGCGGAGGCTCTTCACTTCGTTTCTACCACATTAATGTGGATAGACTAGCCGAGATTTTACCCCTCCACCCCATTCATTAATGAGCGCCTATAAAGAATCTTGCCTCAAATGGCCGATTTCAACTAGCCTGCGCCTTTCGTGATTCCCGATATTTTTTTAACTTTTCTTGGGAGTTCGCAAAATGGCAATGCTCGTTAATGTAAAAGAGTTCGGAGTTGATGTCGCTAAAGACTGGCTAGATATTTTTGATGGTAATGAAGTCATTAGAATTAAGAACCAACTACAGGTTATTCGTGCTTTTCTGAAAACACTTCCTGACTCTTGTGAGATCGCGATTGAATCGACGAATACATACCATGAGTTGATGGTGGAGTTGGCGGTTGTGGCTAAACATACAGTCTATGTCATTGATGCTTATCGGCTCTCGCGTTATCGTGATGCGGTGGGTGTGAGAGCCAAAACGGATGCCAATGATGCCATCTTATTACACCGTTCTGGCTGTAGAAAAACCCTAAAAACCACTGATCTTTGATAAAATAAGGCAACGCATAGAGAAGTGTTGTCATGGCTAAATTCATCCCTTACGACTACAACCAGTCTTCCATGGTTGTGATCAACTTCAATGATCAGATTCAAATGGGTACGTTTGAACACGCAGTACATTATCTGGTTGATAATAGATTAGATTTATCCCTTTTTAAGGCTGTCTATAAAAATGATGACTACGGTCGCCCTGCCTATGACCCTGCTATTTTGTTAAAAATTATCTTATTTGCTTACTCCAAAGGTATTACTTCCAGCCGTGAGATTGAGTGGTGCTGTCGTAGCAATATTATTTTTATGGCACTTTCTTGTCAGAGTACTCCACACTTTACAAAGATTGCTGAGTTTATCAGTGGCCATTGTGGAGCCGTTGAGTCACTGTTTGAACAGGTGTTGTTGATCTGTGATGAACAGGGTTTGCTGGGGAATGAGTTGTTTGCTATTGATGGTTGCAAGATGCCTTCTAATGCCGCTAAAGAATGGTCGGGAACTCACAAGGAACTCGCCGCTAAGCGAGATAAGATCAAACGCCTAGTCCAGCATCATACAGAGAAGCATCAGCAAAATGATTTACTCGAGAATGATGAGGAAACGAAGCATCAATCTAGCCGTCATCAACAGGCGATTGCAACGCTCAATAAAGCGGCAGACAAAATTGATAATTTCCTGAATAACAACGAACCACGGATAGGTAAAGGGAAAAGCAAAAAAGAAGTCAAAAGTAACATCACTGATAATGAGTCAGCCAAGATGACGACCAGCAAAGGCACCATTCAGGGCTATAACGGAATTGCTTCGGTGGATAAAAAACACCAGATTATTATTGGCGCAGACGCCTTTGGTGAAGGCTCAGAACATCATACCTTGCAACCGATTCTCGAAGGCATTCAAGCTCGCTATAAAACATTAGGCTTAAGTGATGGTATTTATGAAGAAGGGGTTATCGTTACCGCGGATACAGGTTTTGCCAATGAAGACAATATGAGGTATCTGCATGATAATGAAATTAACGCTTATATACCTGATAACCAGTTTCGCTCGCGTGACCCTAAATTTAAAGATCACAAAAAGAAGCACCCTAGACCCTCAAGGGCAAAAAAAGGGTCAACAAGCCAATTTTCAGCCGATGAGTTTCAGTTTGATGAAGAGTCATTACGTTGCGTTTGTCCTAATGGTGAAACGTTACGTAGCACGCAGATTAAAGACACAAAAGGCAAGAAGACTGTCTATTTTAGCGCACGGGTAACGCAGTGTAGAAGCTGCCCTCAGTTAAACAACTGCATGAAAAACCCCAAAACAACCACTAAAAGAAACGGCAGAGGACGACAAGTCTCCTTTGCACTGCAAAAACAAATCAAACCCAGTCATACCGACTGGATGAAGCAACGTGTGGATAGTGATAAAGGCAAACGTATCTACAGCCATCGAATGTCAGTGGTAGAACCTGTATTTGGAAACTTAGAGCACAATAAAAAACTCACACGCTTTAGCCTTCGAGGACTAAAGAAAGTCAGCGCACAATGGAAGCTATTCTGTTTGATTCAGAATATTGAGAAGTTAGCTAACTATGGAAAATTAAGTACATAATGTAAGAACATGTGGCCAGATGACTCAATAAAACAGCTTTAAATAGGCTTAAAGGTGCCTACACCCTTTTATGATACGAAAAAATGGAATAGGCCTTACAAAACTTGAACTATGGATAAAATTACGAGAAAGTGATGATACATTTTAAAAAACGTTACATCGGGGATATGAAGATTAATCGAAGGGTTTTTCTACAGCCTCGTTATCTGCGTTCGGAAAAACGACAGTTAGTCGCCTTTAAGCCCATGCCTAAAGCCGTTAAGCGACTCAATCGCTTACTCAAGGCACGGGCGAAACTGTCTCAATTGAAAGCCGCTATGAGTTTGGCCTTAACAGGGGTCGCCGAATTAGCGGGCATGCGAAAATCGTTACTTAATCGGTTGGATAAAGCAATCGAGTCCATTGATAAGCGTCTTTTGGACTGTATTACCTTAGCAGGTTACAAAGATGATTATCGGCGTTGTTTAGGTATTCCCGGGATTGGTCCTGTAAATGCCGCAGCCCTGGTGGCATTGTACCATCGCGGGTATTTTTCCAAGTCGGATGCTTTCATCGCTTTTATGGGTTTGGATGTGAGGGTGCGGGAGTCTGGATATTTTAAGGGCAGGAGAAAACTGACTAAAAAAGGCGATCCTGAAATGAGGCGGTTATTGTTTAATGCCGCAAGAGCCGGCGCGAAAACCAAACAATGGAATACCTGTTATCTTGCCATGCGAGAAAGAGGTCATTCAACAACCGCTACCGCGGTTGCCTTATCGCGAAAAATCGCTAGACTTGCTTTTACACTCATGAAAAATCAGTCAGAATATCGTCCAGTTTAAAGCTTTTTTTACTTGATTATCAACATAGAATCTCGGCTAATTTTTGTGGTTTAAAAACGTAAATAGAATCTATGCAGAGCAAGGGCACTTTTTCACTTGAAAACTAAATTGCCGCTTCTTCTATGATGCTTAATTGCTCGGCAATGGCTTCTTCATCTTCCATGATTTGCGGTTCACTAAGCAACCAGACTGAGAAGGTAGAGCCCTCATCTATCTCTGATTCTGCGGTAATATTTCCACCATATCTGCGTATTAGGCCGTAGCTGATAGACAAGCCTAATCCTGTGCCTTCGCCTTGTTGTTTGGTGCTAAAAATGGATTAAAAATCTGCGTCAGGTGTTCTTTGTCTATACCTTTACCATTGTCAGCAACACTAATCACTACCCCTTTGTCATTCCAGTTACGCGACTTCAAGGTGATTTCTGCATTATCGTTATCTAAGGCATGAATGGCATTTACGAGTAAATTCACCAGCACTTGCTGGAGTTCTTGTGGGTTAATTTCTACGACCTTCGTTGCTCTTAAATCCATTTTGAATTCAATCGATTTACCCTGACTTAAATGATTGATTAGTTTCAAGGTATCTTTAACCAGTGAATTGACCTCGACCATATTGATGTAGCCGGAATACTCTTCAGGATGAGCGTACTGTAATAAACGATTGATAATGTCTTTGATGCGGTAGATTTGCTCTATAACCAGGTCGATTTCTTTTTGTACGGGTTCTGCATTTATACCTAACTCAACAACCATAATATCTAGATTACCCAGCATCACTGCGGTGGGATTGTTGATTTCGTGTGCCACACCTGCGGTTAATTCACCCAGTGCGGCGAGCTTTTCTGCAACTACCAATTGTTGGCGTGTTTGGCGTAATAATTGAATACTGTTTTCCAGATCCTGGTTCTTTTTCTTTAATTCGATGGTACGGCTCGCTACCTTATCTTCCAAGAGAATCAGCCCATTGCTGGATTTCCTGATTGCGCAATTGCAATTGATCCAGCATGTCGTCAAATTCCCGTGAAAGCGTTCCCAATTCATCTTTAGAGGTAATTAATCCTACACGAGTTGCTGCACCTTCCTTGGTGGCATGAACTACGTTACTCATTTTTTCAATGGGTTTGAAATATCTTTCGCGCTCCTCTGATTGCTGCCCAGGCTGATACCAACATTAAGGTTAGAAACATCAATACCAGTGCCAGCAAGGCATTCCAAAGCTCATCACGAAAGGGCTTTTCAAGAAAACCAGCGTAAAGCATGCCAACTCGATTTCCATCGATATCGATTATGGGTTCGTAAGATGACACATACCAATCATTTACCACAAAAGCGCGATCTATCCAGGTTGTGCCATTATCTAACACTTTAGTTCGTACCTCATTAGATACGCGCGTACCCAGCGCTCGCTCACCTTTGTTTAGTGGCACATTAGTTGATATTCTTACATCATCAAGAAATACAGTAACCGTTCCGATACTGCCTTTGGGTAGGCTATTCGGTGCATACGCCAGATCACGTATGGCATCGACAAATTCAAAATTTCCATTAAGTAAAACCCCACCATCCAGTAAAGCTACAACCTCTCCACGCGAATCTTTTACTGGATAAAGTGCACGGATTACCATGGCTCTATCTTCTTCTGTACGATTGGTTGGCTTAGCTCTTGGAGTAGGAAGAATGGGAAGTTGAACGCGTTTATGAAGCTCCGGGTCTTCTATTAATAGCTCTTCAGGTGAATAAATTTCCACCCCCACACTTTCGCGGCCTTTTAATGCACTTAATAATGAAGAGGAATTTCTTCGACTTGTCAAAATATTCTGCTGATCGTTTTCTGTCGAAATGACCTTGAGAAAAGAAAATTTTAGTTTGTTTTTAAGATTATCTACCTGCTCTAAAACCGAAGAACTATTACCGGCTTCCAAAGCAGTACGAAACTGGTGGGATTCAGCTAGACTAGTTAAGTGATTCAAATAATCGTCTTGAATACGATTAAACGCATCATGAGAAACAGCAAGATCGGTGCTGACCTTGAGGAATAATTGTTCGTAGGTAAAGTTTTTACCTGAATAGATAGCCACACCTAATGCAACAGGCATAATCAATAATATCGGAAACAAAACGAGCAGCAGTAACTTATATCTTACCTTCTGACTAACTGCTCTTTGAATGTTACCAATAAAGCTCATTTGTCACATTTGGTTCCATGCCTTTACTTTACGTTCCAGTGTTTTTCTTGAAACGCCCAGAATTCTTGCCGCAGCAGATTTATTCCCATCTTTGCTTTCGAGCACTTTAAGTATATGATTTTTCTCAATATCCTCTAAAAGCGGAC
>CAWEEB010000002.1:0-5862 GCA_963807855.1 uncultured Gammaproteobacteria bacterium
TCACCAAGAGCCAAAAAAGTCCATCGTAGATTCCGTAAGGAATCGTTGATGTACAAAGGTTATGCTGTGACTATTGTCTTTAAGTTATCTAACGTGTATTAAAATCAATTCAGTTTATTTCAACGATTTTAAATTCAGCATTCTCATCTAAAGCGGTAATTGATTTAATTTTATCTAGTCTAATTAAAATGCTTTCTACTTTTTCATCATTGATCAGCTTTAACACTAGTAATTAAAAACTCCTGTTTATTTTCTATTTTGGTTGTTTCAGCTTTTCCTAGGATTTCACTACCATCCAATAATTTGATCAAGAGTGTGTAATGCCTCAAGCAGGCGATCTCAATGTAATCATATAACTGGCATTGGATAGGCGTATAAGGCATTACTCTGAACTTTCCTTTCTGCCTGTATGCATCTTAGGATATGTAATATCCTCGTGTTCTACTACTTCAGCTTTGCCATTGTGACGATAGATTCTTTTGTTTTTATTGGGGTAATCGCCAATATCATGTTTTAAGCGTTGACCCATAACCATGCAGACAAGCGTTTCATCACCGTTATTGTAAAGACTGTGCGCTACTTTATTCGCGGGTAAACCAACAAAGTCACCTTTGGCAACACTATATCTATCCTGCTCAAGAGTAAGTTCACCGCTACCAGAAAGAATGTAGATACATTCTTCTTCATATAGGTGTTTATGAAATTCAGTGGTATCGCGATTGGGTTCAACAGAGATTATGTGAACACCCATCTGGGACATGCCGACAGCATCTCCCAGAGATTTGTTTAGTCTAACCGCATTAGGATTCAAAAAATGGGTAATTTCCTTGCCTTCTAAGGCTTCAATATCAGCAGCAGTCAGAAGATATTTGCGGGTGTCATTTTTTGTTTTATTACTCACTTTCAGCTGGAGGATTGATTCCTGTCATTCCTACAGTGCTATAGCCACCATCAACATACATGATTTCAGCAGTGATACCCGAGGCAAGATCAGAGGATAAGAATGCAGCAGCATTACCAACTTCTTCGATGGTGACATTACGACGAAGCGGTGCGGCACCAGAGAATTGTTCTAACATTTTACGGAAACCTTTGATTCCCATCGCTGCAAGAGTACGAATAGGGCCGGCAGAGATACAATTGACACGAATCCCTTCAGGTCCTAGATCTGAAGCCATGAAACGCACGGCAGATTCAAGACTTGCTTTCGCCATACCCATAACATTGTAGTTTGGTATTGCTGAAACAGCCCCTAAATAACTGAGAGTTAACATAGAAGGGTTGTCACGGCCTTTCATTAATGGTCTGGCTGCTTTGGCCATGGCGAGGAAGCTATAGGCACTAATATCGTGTGCAATTTTAGAACCTTCTCGAGTGGTATTGTCCACAATGCTGCCTTCTAATTCTTCTTTTGGGGCAAAACCAATTGAATGCACGAGGATGTCCAGTCCATCCCATTTTTTACCTAACTCGGCGAAACAAGTCTCTATAGATTCATCACTACCTACATCACATTCGAGTACGATGTTTGATCCGAATTCCTCTGCGAATTTTTCAACACGGCCTTTAAGTCGCTCATTTTGATAGGTGAATGCCAGTTCTGCACCTTCTCGATGCATTGCTTGAGCTATGCCATAGGCAATTGATTTATTACTTGCGATACCCGCAATAATGGCGCGTTTTCCGGTTAAAAAGCCCATAAAATTCCTTTTTGCTTGTTTCTAATAGAAAGAGGGAATAATACGACTCAGGCGAGTCTTTTACAATATTAAGCTTTTGCAATTAGATGGGAATCAGAACTGTTATTACAATTTTATTACATTGTAAACACTAAATAACATCATCAAGCTAGAATGAATGTAACTTTTAAGCGTACGATGTAAGAAGTCACTTTACCGCTGTCAACAGATACACTTTGATCTGCAACCCATGCGCTTGTGATGTTCTTAAGTGTTTTGCTTGCGCGCTCTATGCCATTTTCTACTGCATCTTCAAAGCTCTTTTTTGATGTTGATGTGATTTCGGTTACTTTTGCTACTGACATGTTTAACTCCTATGGTGAATATTTATTGTTTTACGTCTTTTACGCCTAATGCTTCTAGATACACTTAGTGTAGTCGTTCAAATAAGAAGTGTTATTTATAAATAACTTTGTGTTTCAGTTTAATTATTTATAGCATCAATCAGAATTCTATCCCTTTGATATTGGGCGGAGACACTATCAAAGTGTTTTTTCAATTCTTCAGGTAACCATTCGCGATAGCTTTTAGTTGTCATTTGAATGATTTGATCGTCATAAAGTAATTTGTTTATGGTTTTAATCAGTTTTTTACCATGTGCTGATTTTGATGTGCCAAGCCTTCCTACTTCGTACGAAGGTGCTCCTAAAATAGGATAGGTTAAAATACTAAACTCTTTATCATCTAACTGATTTTTTGCAAATTTTGCATGTGGCGGGAAGATAAGTAAGTAGTCTATTCTATCGAGCTTTAAGAATTTCATCGCTTTGATATTACTGTATTGGACGATAGATTCTTGATTGGCTTTATATTTATTGATGATAGGGTCTAAAAATTCTCCATAAGAGCGACCTTCGAAGAATACTGTTCTTAATGGGGACTCTAGCAGTTTTTCTATATCAATATTCTGATTCGAGTCCAAATACGGCTTAACCATTTCTTTGTTGCTAGTTTTCATTGCAACTACATAGGGTAATCTAGGAAAAGGAGAAGAATATGAGTACTCAATGAATTTATCTCGTTCTTTGGAATAGGCAAGTGCTGGAGCTAAGATGAGTTTTTCTGAATCTTTGAACTCTGATATTAGACGTTTCAATGAAGATTTAAATGTCATGTGTTTATAATTTTTTATGTTTTTTTGTAACTGAGAAACCATTAGATTTACAAAGCAAGGTTGTTCTGGTTTTATATTTAGACACATCCCGGGTGGTAAATTAAGACTGCTCCAGAAGATAATTGGTTTTTCATTGCTGGATTCAACTGAGAATGATTTAGTAACAAGTAATGTAGAAATTATAAAAATACATATTTTTGAAAAACTGGCCATGACACTTTTCTAATCCTAAATTGATTATTTTGTTATTTAAATACGAGAATAGACCTGAAAGGTAAATAATATTATCTATATGTTAAGTATAATTATAGCCGTAATTTATTCAAGAATTGTTGCGCCAGTATCTTCGTCTAGCATTATACTGGTGACTATATAGCCGTTTATATTTACTAGGCCTTGAGAACGGTGTTCTCTATCCCGACTGAAATCAAAACAATAAGTACGGCTAAGGCCCATTCTTCCGTTTTTGTTTCGTGTAAATCTAATTTTTTTAAGAGAAGCTGTTTGATCCAGGAATTGAGCTTCAATTTGTTGACATGCCTGTGCTGATGCTTGCATGGCAATTTCCTTGGCACGAACAGAATTCATCCAGAACCAGGCAATGGTAGCCAATAAGAGTAGTATTAATATGCTTGTCATTTGTTAGTATATGTTAATGCCTGTGGATAAAGTATGATGCCAATTAATCAAAAATCAATGTTGCAAAGTATGTTACCAGAGATAAAGCTGCCAGAGCTAAGAGAACTAGAAGATATTATCCGTGAGGTCGCCAGGGAAGAAGTTCTGCCTCGTTTTAATAAGATTGACTACGTAGTTAAAGGTGATGGCAGCTTATTGACCGAAGCGGATTTGTCTACAGATAGACGAATTCGTCTGTCTTTGGCGGAGAGCTATCCCGATATTGATTTTCTAAGCGAGGAAATGGAACCAAAGCAGCAAGAAGCGTTGGTAAAAAATTCTGATAGGCTCTGGTGTCTAGATCCTCTGGATGGAACCAGCAACTTTGCTGCAGGTATTCCTTTGTTTGCAACCTCTCTCGCACTATTTGTAAATGGTGAAGTGCAAATTGGTATTACTTACGATCCACTGAGAGATGAAATGTTCAGTGCCGTTAAAGGGCAGGGAGCAACGTTAAATAATAAGCCTCTTAAATGTGGTGACAGTGGGTTTGATTTGAAAAAGTCTATCGCTATTGTCGATTTCAAACGTTTAAAACCGGAACTAGTACAGCGCTTGATTTCTGAAGCCCCCTATAAGTCACAAAGAAACCTGGGTAGTTGTGTACTTGAATGGGCCTGGATGGCAGCAAACAGGGGCATTTATACCTTCATGGCGGCATGAAATTATGGGATTTGGCTGCAGGTACATTAATTTTATCTGAAGCCGGCGGACATGCTTGCACGCTGGAGGCTGAAGAGGTTTTTAGGCCGTCTATGAAGCCACGTTCTGTATTGATCTCTCCAGACAAAAAGCTATTTGAACAGTGGAAGGCTTTTTTAATCGATGAACAGAAATAATAAACAGTAACCATGAAAAGCAAATTGTTGTGGGGAGGTTTCTTACTCCTGACTTTTGTTATAACACTGCCTGTAAGTTGGGGGGTGCTTGCTAAAGTAAATTTTCTTTATCCAGCGTTGCATGATGTTATAGGCATCGATAAGCATATCGATACCTATGCGCCTAAAAATAGAAAAAACAGATTGGGTTTTGATAAAACTTCCAAAGAAGATAGATCCCGGCTGTTTCAGGGAATCGTTGATGCGATTCATAACAACGGTGAAGGACTCTCAACATTAAGTTATTTAACTGTTGATAAAGGTGTCACTCAATCAAATTTATTACTTACTGATGCGGAAGTTATACATTTAAGGGATGTAGCGATACTTTTAGACAAACTAAAGACTGTAGTGCTGATAATGTTTATTGCCTGGTTGCTGATTATTGTTCTTTTTAGAATAAAGAATATAAGCCTACCCAATGGATCCCAGTTTTTGATTAGTGCGCTTGTGCTGATTATATTAAGTGGTGTTGTATTGCTTTTAGGTCCAGAGAAAATATTCAATCAACTGCATATTTGGGCATTTCCTGATGATCATCAATGGTTTTTTTATTATGAAGATTCTTTAATGAGCACGATGATGAAAGCGCCTGTAATATTTGCTTACATAGTCGCGATCTGGATTTGCTTATCTATCAGCTTTGACGACGCTTAATTCTTAAACTATTAACGTCTAAATTTCAGTTAGAGAAAAACTAAAAAAAGCCCATGTAGTCTATCTATTACATGAGCTTTTTGTAGGAAGAACTAAATACTTTATTAGTCTAGTTTATCTACTAGAGATTTAATGTAGGCTATTCTGCTATGAACTTCATCTTCGAGTCTGCTGATTTCGTCTAGGATGATTACTTTATGTTCTTTATGCGTATGTTTCAACTCTACAATTTGGTGAAGTTCATCAATGACCTTGTTTAAAAATGGTGAAATTTCACTAAGTATATCTGAGGTATTAGTTCCACCATCTGCCACAACCATTCTTTTTGTTCGGGGAAATCTGTATTTTTTACTGTGGGGTAATAAGATTTTTTTTTGCGTTTATAGACAACGCGTAAAATGTCCACATCATTAATATTTTGTAATGAGTATCGTGTTATGTCTTCTGGGTCTTTAATGCCCATTTCGTGAAGCGTAGGATAATTATCAGACATGTAGTCTCCTATGTATGTATTGTTTCTATTAACATAATATCAATAAAATTAGCGGGTATTGATATGCTAATTAATAATTCAAGTATTCAGAAACCCCTTAAAAGTAGGGGGGTGAGTTTAAATAAGATAGTAGACCCATTCTAATGATTGTGCATGAATTTATGTAAATAAAGCGATATAAATCAAAGTTATATTAATATTAGATGCTAATAAATGTCTAAGTATTAAGGTTTTTTAACAGGTAAAAAAAAGCCTGTAACGATATTAACCGTTACAGGCTTTTTAAAGTTTTATTGCTTAACT
>CAWEEB010000003.1:0-12598 GCA_963807855.1 uncultured Gammaproteobacteria bacterium
GTGAAAGTCTTTGCCTTCTTTGGTTGCCTCTACGTATTCCGCTCTGATGGCATAATCACCAAAATGTTCGTTCTGGATTTCGGTTGTTTGCATAATCAGTGAGTAATAAATCCATTTCTTCGAGAATTTGTTTTTCATCGAGGTTTTCTTTGTATAACTTACTTAATCGATCACCTTGATGGCTTGAGCCTAGATACACATTGTATCGACCGAGTGATTTCCCGATAAAACCAATTTCACCCATTACCGAACGCCCACAACCATTTGGGCAGCCAGTCATACGGAATTTTATTTCATCATTAAACAATCCATTCTTTCGTAGAATCGGTTCTATTTTAGTGATCAGACTCGGTAAGATATCTTTCTGCTTCTGCCATCGCTAATGGACAAGTATTTAAGCGCTACACAGGCAATCGCATTGCGGCGTATTCCACTTAGATGACTCGCATCGGCCGATAAATCATGATGCTTGAAAATGCTTCTATTTTATGCTTTGTTCTTCTCATCAATATCGAGCGAGTAATACGTGTTGATTACCTGTAAGTCTAAATTTACATACATCTAATTCAGCGATTTCTTTTAGGGCTTGTTTCTGTTGTGAGCCTTCAACATTTTGTACACGTCCATGTTCAACAAAACACAGTAGATGCCATTTATCATTGGTCGCTTTATGCCATCCAAATTATCAGCTGAGGTTTTGAATTCAACGGGTTTTGGCGCATCGAGTTCATAGCCAAGACGGTCAACCAACATGGTTTGGAAAGTGTCTAAACCCATGCGGTCGATGGTGTATTTTAAACGTGCCTGACTGCGGTCTGTTCGATCACCATAGTCGCGTTGGATTTCTACGATTGTGGTAACGACTTCAAGCAATTGCTCTGGTTTTACATAGGCAATGTCAGTAGCAAGTCTTGGATAGGTTTCTTTGCGCCCAAATGTCATCGCCATACCACCACCAACTGCGATATTGAAACCTTGCAGTACTTCATCTTTAACGATGGCGACTATGCCAACATCATTGGTGTAAATGTCGCTGTCATTATTCGGTGGAATCGCGATGCCGATTTTGAATTTCTTCGGTAAATATAGTTTACCGTAAAGCGGTTCTACCGTTTCTTCTGGTGTGATCGAAGTAGACTAGTTTTTTACCTTCGCCTTTGTTTACCTTCTCCATAGTCTTCATCTAACCAGATTTCATGATAGGCGCGAGACTTCGGAAGAAGGTGCTCGCTGATCTTTTTTGCCCAAGGAAAAACCTGTGCATGAATTTTAGATTGCGTCGGATCAGGATCACACATTACGTTTCGATTCACATCGCCACAACCTGCGATGCTATCGAGTAAAGCTTTATCCATTGCTTGAATCGTCTGCTTTAAATCAAACTTGATGATGCCGTGAAATTGGACCGCCTGACGTGTGGTGAGTTTGAAATCCTTATTGCCATACTCATCACTAATCGCATCTAGAGCCAACCAGGCTTTTGAAGATAAATCTCCACCAGGAATTCTTACGCGAATCATGAAGGAGTATGCAGGCTCTAACTTCTTTTCCTGACGGATGATGCGTTGATCTCTATCGTCTTGTTGATAAGTGCCATGAAACTTGATTAAGTAGGTATCTTCAGCGGGAATAGAGCCAGTAATCTGGTCTGCAAAGGTTTCGACCAAAGTACCGCGAAGATAATTACCTTTATCTTTCGCCACTTCCACGGGGGTGCTATCTGCTAGCAGTACACCGTCGTGTTTGAGTATCTCTTTGTTTGGGTCTAATACGTTTTTCATGTTACTTCCTATTAACTTTCTTAAGCGTGTACTTAAGCGCTTTTGGCTTGGCTTTTGCCATGTAAGCCACATTCTTTTTTGTCGGCATCTTCCCACCACCAACGTCCTGCACGTTCATCTTCGTGCAAACCAATTGCTCGGGTACAAGGCTGGCAACCAATGCTGGGGAAACCTTTACGGTGTAATTCGTTGTATGGGACGCTGTACTTATTGATGTATTCCCAAACGTCGCTAGTTGACCAGTTTAATAAAGGATTGAATTTGATTAATTCGCGTTCGCTATCCCACTCAAAATGCTTCATGCCTGCTCGGTAGCCAGATTGCTCTGCGCGAATACCTGTTACCCAGATATCTACGTTTTCTAAAGCACGATTTAATGGCTCGATTTTGCGGATGTAACAACAGGTTTTACGCAACTCCACCGAATCATAGATTGCATTGATTCCATTGCCGGTTACGTAGTCTTGAAGCTCTTTTGTTTTTGGGTAATAGACTTCGATTGGCTTATTGTATTTAGCTGTTGTTTCTTCTAGCAAGTCATAGCTTTCAGGAAAGAGTCTTCCCGTATCAAGGGTGAAAATACTGATGTCTAAATCTTGTGTGAAAATTGCATACGTAATCACCTGATCTTCTGGGCCTAAACTGCTTGAGAAGGATATATTCTCTGCTTCGCCTTCGAGTGTTTTCATTGCATCTGCCAAAGACAGATCTGTAAATGAGTTATTAAGTAAAGTTAATTTTTCCTCTATGTTTTTCATTTTATATTCCTAAAATTTAAATATGTAATTTATAAAAAAGTGCCTAAAAGTAGGGGGGTGACTTTTGGCTTTTAATAAACGTCACGCTGGTACTTTTTTGTAATCTTCAACTGGTCGATAAAGTTATTTACGCCATCGTTATCTAAACCAGAATGTTGGCTAATAATTTTGATCAATGTGTCGTTCACACCTTGTGCCAGTTTGTCGATATCACCACACACATAAATGGTCGCGCCTTGCTCAATCCACTCATACACTTTTGCGGACTCTTCTAGTAGCTTGTCCTGTATGTAAATCTTCTCTTGTTGATCCCGGGAGAAAGCTACATTCATGTGTTCAAGCGTTCCATTCTTGAGGAAGTGCTGCCAATCAGTTTGATAGAGGAAGTCGCTTTGGAAGCGCTGTTCACCAAAGAATAACCAGCTATTACCCTTAGCTTCACGAGCTTCGCGTTCATATAGGAAGCTTCGGTAAGGTGCAACACCTGTACCGGCTCCGATCATGATGATCTTGTCTTCATTGTTTTCGGGTAGTGAGAATCCGCAATTGGGTTTAATGTGAACAGGGATGGTGTCGCCAGCTTGTTTGTCGATTAACCAGTTAGAAGAAACCCCAAGGTGCTTTCTATCATTGAGATCATAAAACACGGGTTTGATCAGGATGTGCGTTTCTTCGGTATGTACTTGTTCACTGCTTGAGATCGAATACTGTCGAGAGAATAAAGGGCGTAATATGCTCAATAGACCTGCTGTAGAAACATCGCTTGGATAATCCTGTAAGAGATCAAGTAAATCAGAACCGTGAAGGTACTTTTTGAGAAGCTCCTTATCAGAGATCAGTTTAGATAAGTCTTTATTGTTAATTAGCTGGGCATAAGATTTCACCACTTCTGCCGTGAGGTTTGCGATTTCTACTCTATGCGACAAAGCATTATGCAATGAGCTGGTTTCACCTGAGACCGTGACTAATTCGGTTTCACTTGCACCAAGTTTTAGGATGATGCTATCAACGAGTTCTTTCTGATTTTCAGGCAAGATCGCGATGATATCACCTGGTTCATAACGTAATCCCTCGGCTTCTGTTGATATTTCAAGGTGGTATGCATCCTGTTCTGAATCATCGGTAGTGAGATTGGTAATGCTTAGAATCTCCGCATGATAAGGGTTAGCTTCTGACCAGCTCTTAGTCTCATTCGTAGTGATCGCTTGTTTGCTATTAAAGTCGATGACAACATGTTCTTGGTTGTTCTGATTTTTGAGGATATTTATTTTAGAAACTACCTCTTGTTGCCAGTCTTTTGCTCCAACTTCGAAATCGAGGTCTAGATCAATACGATCGTGAAAACGGTTCGCACCGAGTTCTTCAAATTTAGTATCAATATCGATAGCTGTTTGGCAGAAATCATCGTAGCTTGAATCGCCCAGACCAAGAACTGCAAACTCCAGTTTATCTAACTTAGGTGCACGATCACTTTGGATAAAGTTATAGAAAGCTAACGCTTCATCAGGCGGTTCGCCATTACCGTGAGTACTTATGACTAGCACAATTTTTAGTTCTTTCTTCAGTTGTTGTGGTCGATAGTCCAACAGACTTTTTAGCGTAACATCTGCGCCTTTACTTTTAAGTTCGGCGCATACTGATTCTGCAATAGTCCTGCTATTTCCTGTTTGGCTGCCGAACAGTACAGTCACTTTTTCTGCTGTTTGTAACTGCGGGGATTTGTGCGCTCCAGGTTGTGTATTAGATTGGGTATCTGCAAGGTCGGTAATCTGATGTTGCAGTCTATTATCTACATTTGCCGATAGTCCTGAAAAATAACCACTCACCCACGCAAGTTGATTGGCATTAAGACCTTCTACCGCAGAAGACACTTTTCGTATTTGTTGTTGATTCAATAATGTCATGATTATTTGCTCTCTATTTAATGGCTGATTATTTGGCATCAGCGATTTGTGGAAGCAAATATCGCCTAAAATAAGCAACAATAAAAGTGATAAAATTAGACTTCTATATGCCATAATTAGATATATGAAAATTACACAACTACAATTACTTAAAATTTTATTGAATAATGGTTTGAATATCAGTGAGGCTGCAAAACAAACTTATGTGGTGCAATCAGCGGTAAGTCGCCAGCTCAGTTTGTTGGAAGATGAGCTCGGTATGCCGCTGTTTATTAGAAAAGGAAAACGTTTGGTTGAGCCGACTCCTTTGTGTATTGATATCTGTAAAGAAATTGATCACCTGGAATTAGCGATGGATAATATTCGTGCGGTAGCGGACGATCATCGTGATGCAAGAATAGGAGAGTTGCGTTTAGCCACAACACATATGCAGGCGAAATATTTTTTACCTGAAGTGATCAATGAATTTCGTGAAAAATATCCCAAGGTTAAAATTCATATTCTTCAAGGTAACCCTACACAACTGGTTGAAATGCTGCATAAGCGTGAAGCAGATATTGCGGTGTGTACCGAAGAATTAGCGGAGCATTCTGATTTAGTGAAAAATAAATGTTACGACTGGAATCATGCCTTGATTGTTCCGCCAGGGCATCCACTTGAAAAGGGTAAATTGAGTCTAGAGCGCATTGCAGCATTTCCTTTGCTTACCTATGTGTTTGGTTTTACTGGTCGTAGTAAAATTCACAATACATTCGTGGATAAAGGGCTTGAAACTGATGTTACTTTCGCTGCAACTGATACTGATGTGATTAAAAGTTATGTTCGTTTAGGATTTGGTGCTGGAATTATTTCGAAAATGGCATATTCTGAAAAAACAGATACTGATTTAGTCATGCGTGATTTATCTGAATTCTTTCCTGAATCCACCACCACAGTTGCATACGTTAAGAGTAAATTTATGAAGAGTTATCTTCATGATTGTGTTGACTTATTAGTGCAACACGGTTCTAAAACGATGTCTTCTGCGTGATGAATGCATAATAACCATATTAATATTCATATAAGTTTAGAAATTTTACATGTCATGGAATAATAGCCCTATTTTTAATCGTAGTTAAACGTTAAAGAAGGAGCAATCATGAAATTATTATCAGTTACATTTGTCACTCTTTTATCATTTTCAGCTATAAGCGTTTCAGTAAACGCCGAGGATACGCATCCCGGTAAAGCCTTGCATGATGAAAGTTGCCTTACCTGCCATCTAGGTAATCACGATGAAAAGTTTTACACTCGGGAAAATCGTCGAGTTAAAGACTATAAAGGCCTAGGCACTATGGTGAAAATGTGTGACGCAAATCTGGGTACAGCACTGTTTGATGAAGACATGGAAGAGATTACTAATTATCTTAACGATAGCTTTTATAAATTCCCTAAACAGTAGATTGAAATTCTTGATTTTGCCCTAATAGTCATAGTGTTATAACTATTTAGATTAACTGGAGAAAATTATGTTTCACCCAATTGAAATACCTTTCGGCTGCGTCATGTTATTCAATGTTGTGGATCTTAAAGATGGCGTGAGTATAGAAGACGTAGAGTTAACACTTGGCGAAATGTGTAACGTTGTAAAAAATAACTACGGTGATGATAACGGTGGCTTTATCGGTGGACAAGTATTTAAGTACGCGGGCTTTATCTCTGAAGAAGGTTCGGTAGGAGCGACTCCTGATGAAAAGGAAAAAGCGGCGAAAGTAAAGCAGGGCGAAATAGCAATTATTACCTACTGGAAGTCTTTTGAGCAGCATGAAAAATCGCATGCCGATGCGTTGTTCAAAGAGAAATTTAGTCAGTTAGCTGAGTTCTGTGATGACACGCATGAACTGGGTTATGAAATGTTATGGCAGGGAGTTCCTGAATAAATAACAAAGCTATAAAAACCGTAGTTAATCCAATGTTAAAAGAGCAGGTGTTTTCAGCTGCTCTTTTCATTCAAGCCGATCTTTCCCCATTTATCTAAACCTCTTTACTTCCTTATATGTACTTTCGTATTGCGTTAATGTAGTGAATTTAGTCCTCAAAACTAGATTCACTTATATCATTTTCTTTGTAATTCCCATGCGAATTACACTTTTTAAAATTGATATAATTTTATTAAAAATAAGTCAAATAATTTTTAAAAGTTAGTCTTTTGATTTAGGTCATTAATCTATCCGAATAACTTTTACAATTGATCATAGTTAGACTATATCTATAAACGGATAACACTACGCTTATACATTTTTATTAGGGCGAAGGTGTGGTGTCGTATCCACGTATCTGGTAGAAAATCTCATTTTTCTTTAGGATTTTTTTGTTTCCCTTTTTGGCAACAGCAACTGGCAACAACAGGATTTAACTTTATGGATTTATCGAGCATAAATAAAATAGAACAAAACACTGGCTTTAGTAAAAGTGAGTCTTTTCGTATGGGAATAGTCTGTGGTGTTTATGATTGGGATTATGCTTTATACGCATTTTAATATACCTGACGTACCTCACCGTATTATGTTAATAGTCGCGGCGATGATTGGTGGCTATATGGCATTAAATATTGGTGCCAACGATGTCGCTAATAATGTAGGGCCTGCGGTAGGATCACAGGCATTAACACTGGTGGGCGCCATACTTATTGCGGGTATATTTGAAGCAGCGGGTGCGTTGATTGCCGGTGGTGATGTTGTTAGTACTATTAAGAAAGGTATTATTGATCCGGGTGTGATCAAAGATAGTAATGTCTTTATCTGGTTAATGATGGCTGCGTTGCTGGCAGGTGCAGTGTGGTTGAATTTTGCAACAGCGGTAGGCGCACCGGTATCGACAACTCACTCCATTGTTGGTGGGGTCATGGGTGCTGGTATAGCAGCTGGCGGTTGGGGAATTGTCAATTGGGACAAGATGGCAGCAATAGCAGCGAGTTGGGTGATCTCACCTGTATTGGGTGGAATTATAGCGGCTGGATTTTTATATCTGATAAAACGCACGATCACCTATCAGGACGATAAAGTCTCTGCAGCCAAACGTATGGTGCCGATACTTCTAGCTATTATGGCCTGGTCATTTTGTACCTATCTGATAATGAAAGGATTAAAGAAACTCTGGAAGGTAGATTTTTTAATGGCGTTAGGTCTTGGCCTGCTGATTGCTATTGTACTGTTTTTTCTTATTAGACCATTAATCGCAAAGGCTGCTGACAAACTGGAAAATAATAAAGACTCTATTAATGACCTGTTTACCATACCACTGATTTTTGCCGCTGCTTTACTTAGCTTTGCACATGGTGCCAATGATGTTGCCAACGCTGTAGGTCCATTGGCTGCCATTAATGATGCAATAACACAAGGCGGTATTGCAAGTAAGGCATCGATACCATTGTGGGTAATGATGGTAGGTGCAATAGGTATCGTTCTGGGCTTAGCATTATTTGGTCCTAAACTGATTCGTACGGTAGGCACTGAAATTACTGAGCTTAATAAAATGCGCGCTTTCAGTGTTGCGATGGCTGCTTCGATTACGGTAATTATTGCATCACAACTAGGCTTACCCGTCAGCTCTACACATATTGCTGTTGGTGGTATTTTCGGTGTGGGTTTTTTACGTGAATACATAAAGAAAACATATGATCGCAACGTAGATGAAATCATTGAACACCATGAAGGTTCCGATCATGAGGTAGTAGAAGCTTTTGTTGAAGAATTTCAAAAAGCTAGTGTGGCAAAAAAACGCGGTATGCTGCAAGAACTCAAAGATAAAAGCATTGAAGCGAATTTGACTAAACGCGAAAAGAAAAGCCTGAAAAAGGTTTATCGCAAAGAGTTGGTAAAGAGATCAGCACTATTAAGAATTGCAGCTGCCTGGATCATTACAGTACCTGCATCTGCCGGCTTGGCAGCTTTAATCTTTTACACCATCAGGGGAGCAATGCTACCTTAGGTTTAACTCGTCAATTTCTTAAACTTAAAAATACATTTTTTAATCAAGGCAAAAATGAAAGAGAAGACACGTAAATGTTCAGAAGAATAATACTTTTAAGTATTTTTGTAATCCTGTCATATGGCTTCTGGATTAGTCCAAATCTGAAGCAGATCACTGCGGGTGTCGCGATATTCCTGTTTGGAATGCTTTCGCTGGAAGAAGGCTTTAAAGCTTTCACCGGCGGACTCTTAGAAAAGATTCTGAAGAAAACTACCACAGGCCTGTGGAAAAGCATGAGCTTCGGGGTTGTCACTACAACCCTGATGCAGTCAAGCTCTCTGGTTTCAGTGATTACTATCTCCTTTCTATCGGCTGGATTGATAACTCTGGCGTCGGGTATCGGTATTATCTTTGGTGCCAACCTAGGTACAACAACTGGTGCATGGTTAGTTGCGGGTTTTGGTCTTAAGGTAAATATTTCAGCCTATGCCATGCCGATGTTGGTGTTTGGGGTCGTTCTGGTACTGCAAAAACCTAAAGAATTAAAAGGCATTGGTTATATATTGGCTGGTCTTGGGTTCTTGTTTCTGGGCATCCACTATATGAAGGAAGGCTTTGAATCCTTCCGCGAGCATATTGACTTAACAGCCTACGCCATGTCAGGGCTAAAAGGATTGCTGCTGTACACACTGATTGGTATTGCAGCAACTGTCATTATGCAGTCAAGTCATGCGACTCTGGTGTTGATAATCACAGCTTTAGCGAGTCAGCAGATAACCTATGAAAACGCCCTGGCACTGGCTATAGGCAGTAATGTTGGAACAACAATTACTGCAATAATCGGATCAATCAGTGCTGACATAAATGGAAAACGCCTTGCCGCGGCACATTTAGTATTTAATGTTGCAACGGGGCTGGTTGCTATTGCTCTGATTGGGCAATTAATGTGGGCTGTTGACTGGTTCTCTGACCAATTTGGTATAGCCACTGATAATTACACATTGAAACTGGCGGTTTTTCATACCTTGTTTAATCTTTTGGGGATAGCTTTAATGCTACCCTTAATCAATAAACTTGGTTCTTTTATTACGAAACTTTTACCAGACAAAGAGCGTGAAATTGCCGAACCTTTGTATTTAAACACTGCATCTTTAGAGCTCCCGGAACTTGCATTAGAGGCAGTACGCAAGGAAACACTCAATCTTTATAATTACTTCTTTGGCATACTCTGTCATGGATTAAGTCTAAGGGTACGAGACATAAATTCTTATATACCTGTCAAAGAAATTATAGACTCGATGAAAAAACCCATTCCTATCAATATTGAAAAAGAATATACCAATAAAATAAAAGGTCTTTATGCCGAGATTGTTAATTTTATCGGAAGAGCGAATTTTGATATGTCTCTGGAACAATCTAATGAAGTATTTGAACTTCGAACAGCCGGAAGAGATATGCTTGAAACTATAAAAAGCGTCCAGCATCTTCACAAAAATCTGTCTCGTTATCAAAATGACCCAAATCCATATATTCGCGAAGAATATAATAAAATTCGCTATCGCCTGGGCTCGATCCTGAGGAACCTGTCTGAAATGCAGAATGATCCGGATGAATATAGAACAGTATTGCCTACGCTTGAAGCGATGAAAGTCGGAATAATTGAAGCAGAGCGAAAATTCTTTACTGATATAAATCAGCTGATCAGTAAAAAACATATAACAGGAACCATGGCTACGTCATTAATGAATGATTATGGCTACTCAAATAATATAGCGAATAATTTGATTGATATTGGCTCTACCCTGTTCAAGAGTCATGATCTAGAAATGAGTGAAATCGAACAAAGTTTACAGCTTGATGAGTTCGAAATTGCAGAAGCGATTGCAATCCGTAAAGCTAGCGAGAAAGGGAGCCAAAAAAGTGAAAATCAGTGAACTAATGGAGATAGCAGATGACTATCTGGGTACAGAGACACGCAAGCGTAAATCCAAGATCAAATGCCTAAAACATCTGTTGAAGAAATTAAGTAAGCGTGAAAAAAAACTGGAGTTAAAGTTTAAAGAAGGACGTGGAAATAAAGAAAAAATGTCTAATGAACTGGCTTTAATTCATGCACATAGAAAGAAAGGTTTGAAACTCCTCAAACAACTAAAGGAAGAGCATAAAGAAGCCAGGTCTAAGAAGGAAGATGAGAAAAAATGAAACCAAGCTTTCAGATTAGTCGAAAGATTAATCTGATCTGTCATTAAAATTAATCAAGAGTTTTTTAACTTGTTTTAAGGTATTTTTTCAGAGGTTCCTGCAAAGGCTCACCATCATACAGCACCTCGACATCATTATATTTCAAATGACCTTCAGATATAATCTTCACTGCATGAGGATATATCTTGTGCTCTATAAGATGCACACGCTGCGCTAATGATTCTTCATCGTCATCTTCTTTTACATCAACTATTCCCTGAATAATAACTTTCCCTGCGTCTAACTCAGGAATCACAAAGTGCACACTGGCGCCATGTTGTTTTAGTTTGTCAGTTAAGACTCGTTTGTGAGTATGCAAGCCTTTGTATAATGGTAATAGAGAAGGGTGGATATTGATCATCTTGCCAGTGTAGTGTTCAACAAAGGCATCGCTGAGAATACGCATAAAACCGGCCAGCACGATTAAATCTGGTGAGTAGGAATCGATCAGCGTTTGTAATTCTGCATCAAAGTCTTCTCGTGAATCGTATTTAGTATGATCTAGAACCCTGGCTTCAATCCCTGATTTCTTGGCGCGTTGCAATCCGTATGCATCTGCACGGTTACTGATCACTGCGGCTATGTTTGCATTGATGTTACCGGCTTCGATATTATCAATAATTGCTTGTAAGTTGTTGCCACTACCTGAGATTAAAACAACCAGTCTATAGTTATTATTAGAACTACTTTCTGACATATTCGATATGTGGCTCTGTCTCTGTAGAGCTTTCGATAGAACCGATTACCCAGTTGCTGATGCCAGCATCTGTAAAGTGTTGCTGGATGCTTGCAGCATCTTCTTTATCAACTACTGCTACCATACCAATACCACAGTTAAAGGTACGCAGCATTTCCTGTTCTTCGATATTGCCTTGCTTTTGTAACCAGTCAAACACGGCTGGTTTTCCCCAGCTATTCAAGTCAATCACACCTTTACTCTTTTCAGCCATCACGCGTGGCAGGTTCTCAGTCAAACCACCACCAGTGATATGTGCTAGTGCATTGATTTTGTGTTTTTTAAGTGCTTCCAGTAACGGTTTAACGTATATTTTTGTTGGTGCGATTAGCGCTTCACCCAGGGTTTTTCCATCAAACTCATCCGATAAAGAGGCACCACTGACTTCCAGTACTTTACGAATCAGCGAGTAACCATTTGAATGTGGGCCTGTCGAAGCTAAGCCGATTAGTACATTACCATTCTGGATATTCGCAGGGTCAAGAATTTCTTCTTTTTCCACTACGCCGACACTGAATCCAGCAAGATCGAAATCATCCTTGGCATACATTCCCGGCATCTCAGCTGTTTCACCACCGATTAATGCTGCACCTGATTGAACGCAGCCTTCTGCGATACCTTTAATCACGTCTTCAGCGATATCATTATCCAATTTTGCTGTGGCATAGTAATCGAGAAAAAATAGCGGTTCTGCACCAGTGACAATAATGTCATTGACGCACATCGCCACCAGATCAATCCCGATGGTATCGTAAACTCCTGCTTCGATAGCAAGTTTTAATTTTGTTCCTACACCGTCGGTACCCGAAACCAGGATGGGTTCTTTATATCCTGTTGGTATTGACATCAGTCCACCAAAACCGCCAAGACCACCCATGACTTCAGGGCGTGTGGTGCGTTTAGTGTGGGGTTTTATACGTTCAATCAAGGCATTACCGGTATCAATATCGACACCAGAATCACGATAGGTTAAAGGCGTTTTAGAATCAGACATAATCAAGTGCAGAGGGGGTATTATAAAAAATGAAATTCTAACACGAAACTAGTTCAGTTCTGCTGGATTAATTAAATAGTATTAAGAAAGTAATGTGAAGAAAAAAGAGATTTTGAGTGAAATTTAAAGAGGATCATGAAAGAAAACGGCTGGCTCGCTAGATCGTCTTAAGGAGGAGGAAATCTTATCTAGCTGCCAGCCAACACAATCACCAAAAGAGACATGTTTGGTAG
>CAWEEB010000004.1:0-19645 GCA_963807855.1 uncultured Gammaproteobacteria bacterium
TGAAGACACGACTACTCCATTTCTTTGGAATCATCAGCGCCAATTTTTGGATGATTCCATTATTTTCGTTGATTTTGGGTGCGGGCCTGGCATTTCTAAATTTTTATTTGGATAAAACCCTCTATGCTAGACATATCGAATTCCCCCAATTGTTTTTGTTTTTTAATAATTCTGAAAACATAAGAACGCTTTTAAGTGTCTCCGCAACTTCTATTCTTGGTGTGGCTGGTGTTTCCTTTTCGATTACCATTGCCTCTCTGACACTCGCTTCGCAGCAATTCGGACCGCGCTTACTGCGTAACTTTATGTTAGATAGATTCAATCAATTGGTGCTAGGTTGTTTCATTGGTACGTTTTTATATTGTATTTTACTATTGCAGTTTACCAGTTCAATGGACCTGGAAAAGACTACCCCATTTATTTCCATGATCGTGTTATTGGTGCTGGTATTCATTAACCTGCTTTTGCTGGTCTTTTTTATTCACCATATAGCGGTTGCTATTCAAGCTGACAGTGTCATTAGAGATGTGGATAAAGAATTAGTCTCACAATTACTGGTCCTTTTTCCAGATGAAACAGAGTCCAATTCACAGCCACTAAAATTGATAACGCCTGCTAATCTGGATCAGAAATTTGAACAGCAAGGTATTCAGGTTTTGGCTCAAAAATCAGGATATCTGCAAGCAATAGACATCAAAGCATTATTGCAATGTAGCAGTGACAACGATATCGCTTTAAAGCTTGTGGTTAAGCTAGGTGAGTTCATTATCAAGGACTCTGTGATTGGCTATTTTCTTATCAGGAAGGAATGTGATAACGAAGAGCCTATTGAAAATCAAATTAATACACAATTGATTATCGGTGATAAAGCAACGCCAGAACAAGATCCTGAATTTGCCATAAGACAATTAGTTGAAGTAGCCCTAAGAGCGCTCTCTCCCGGGATAAATGACCCATATACGGCCATTAGCTGTATTGATAGATTGAGCAGTAATATCGGTTTATTGATGGGAAGGCAATTTCCAAATGATCAGCACGTGGATGACAGTGGTCATCTATTATTGCAACTTAAACCGTTCACCATAAATGGAATCATAGAGGCATCATTTAACCAGATACGCCAACATGGAAAAAATGATGTTGCTGTAACCATCCATTTATTAAGAACATTGCATAAATTAGCATTAATCAGTAACACGCCCGAGCAAGCTAAAGCCATCAACAAGCAAACTAAAGCCATTATTTCAGAGCAAAAAGAAATAGGGCTTTCAGCTTATGATAATGATGACATAAAACATTGGAGTGACAAGCTTGACTCAGTTTTGAATGATAAGCTCTAGGTCTAAATTGAATTTTAAAAATTGAACACCAAATTACATAGATAGTTAATAACATAAACAGATAGTAGAAGGTGATATCGTGATTTTTAAACAGCTTTATGAAGAAGATTCCAGTACTTACACTTACTTACTGGCCTGCGAAGAAACGGGACAGTCAGTGTTAATTGACCCGGTAATTGATACTGTCGAGCGGGATATGTTTACCCTCAAAGAGCTTGGGCTTGGTTTGACTTACACGTTGGAAACACATGTTCATGCTGACCATCTTACGGGCGCGCGCAAGCTAAAACAGTTTGCCGGTAGCCAAATTGTGGTTCCGGAAATGGATCAATTACCCTGTGCCGATTTAGGTGTAAAAGAAGGAACACCTTTTATGGTGGGTAATATTAAGCTAGAACCATTGTTTACCCCAGGTCACACTGGAACCCATCATGCTTATTTGCTCGATAATGGTATGCAGAAAATTTTATTTACCGGTGATGCTTTGCTGATTGAAGCCTGTGGCAGAACTGATTTTCAGTCCGGTGATCCCGTAAAATTATATCAGAGTATTACGCAGAAATTTTTCACCTTACCAGACGAAACTATTGTCTATCCTGCACACGATTATGAGGGACGCCAAATAACAACAATCGGACAGGAAAAAAACAGAAATCCACGTTTAGGAAATAATAAAACCGAAGACGAATTTGTCGATATTATGAATGGTCTGGATTTACCTTACCCGCGCAAGATTGATTTTGCAGTTCCTGGCAATGAAGCCTGTGGTGAATGTCCGGGTGATATTCCTGAAGAATACCGTGGCCCTTGCGATATTGTTGATTTACCACAAGAGCTGATACGAGCAGTGCGTGCAGGTGATCAGGGTTAGTTGTTGTTTCGGTTACTCGGTAAATATTACTTTGTTAGTGATGTTTGATTGCTAACTATTGAAAAGCGCCTAGCTCTGCATAAATTCTATTTACGTTTTTAAATAACTAAAACGTAATATCATTTCGCGTAGCATAAGTTCTTTAGTCATTTTAAAAATAAAAATGAGCCGAGATTTATCGAGACAAAAGCATTGTTGTTTAATGCTTACCCGTAGGGAAGTCGCAGCCGCATAAAAATCACTCAAAAGTAGGGGGGTGACTTTAATTGTTAGTAATATAATGTAAGTACCTGAATATTAGTGTTTAATTGATAGAAGATTTATTTTCTTTGTTGGATAGAATCCATAGCCATAAAACACCTAATATGCCCGCTAATGCCGTGGCTAGCATAATACTCAGTTTCGCCTGGATCAGCATTTCAGGATGGTTAGGAAAACTAAGTGACGCGATAAAAATCGACATTGTAAAACCCATGCCGGCTAGTAATCCAACACCAACAATATGACTCAGGTTTACATTTTCAGGTAGTTCTCCCCAATTAAGTTTTAAGGTTATCCACGTCATCATTACTATTCCAAGCGGTTTGCCAAGCACCAATCCTGCAATTATGCCCCAGCTTATTGTCGCAGGAAGCATGGCATTAACTGTTTCAAGTGAAATCACAATGCCGGCGTTAAGAAAAGCGAATATGGGAATCACAAATAAGCTTACAGGTCTTTCTAGCGTTGTTTCCCAGCTTCTCAAGGGTGTCTTGGTTTCTTTGGCGCGCTCTTCAACCGCTTCAACCACTTCATGGTTGTGCGCATCTGCCAGCATCTCGGTTTGCGGATTTTCATTAATCTGATCCATCTGTTTTGCTGCGCTCCTAAGTTTTACAGCTAGATTGCGTGGGTGAAGGCGTGGCCGTGCAGGAATCGCAAACGCAGCCAGTACACCCGCTACTGTTGCGTGAATACCAGACAATAGTGTTGTATACCAAAGTAGTATGCTTACCAGCAAGTAAGGTAGCGGTTTACGTATGCCGAGGCGATTCATCAGCAATAACAAGGAAAACAAGCCCGTAGCGACTAAAACAAGTTGCAAATTAAGCTGCTCGGTATAGAACAATGCAATAACAATGATCGCACCAATATCATCCACAATGGCTAATGCCACGAGAAAAACTTTCAAGCCATTGGGAACCCTTGAACCAAGCAGAACCAGAGCACCCAATGCAAACGCAGCATCAGTAGCCATTGGAATTCCCCAGCCTGCTGCACTTTGCGTATCATGGTTGAATAAGGCATAGAATAAGGCGGGGAAAATCATTCCACCCAGCGCCGCCATTATTACTGTACTGGATTGACTAAAAGACTGTAATTCACCAGCCAGAAATTCACGTTTTATTTCCAGACCGAGTAAAAAGAAAAATAACACCATCAAGCCATCATTGACCCAGTGGTGTAAAGATTTACGAATTTCGGAGTCATTGAACAATACCCCAAATTCAACTTTTTCAAGCGCGTAGTAATACTCTTGCAGTGGGCTATTGACCAGAATCAGCGCTGTTAGTGTTGCGAGGATAAGTAGCAACGCACCAGAAATCTGATTGTTTACAAAACGATTAAAGGGCTCTGTGAGTTTTTCAAACTGTTTTTCTATTGGATTGGCAAGGTCAGCACTTGGCTGTTTATCGCTCATTATTTATGACTCCATTGATTGTTTGAAATATCTGCGGGAAAAACCATCGTGTATCAATCTATCCTTCGATGCTGGCTAAATCACATTATGAGTAAAACTGGCGAAACACAAGCTAACACACTGTTAATATTGTTAAATTTAAGAAACTAGAAAACGCAAAAGATTGGTTTTTGATGGTATCTAAAATGCCTATCCAGCAAAGTGGTATTTCTTACACATTTAAGAATTGAGAGGGCAATAATCCAGTTATTTCCACAATACATATAATGCTAAAACTGGTTCATTACCAGCAATAACGCCATGCATGTCATTGGGATGGTTGTATATCACATCACCTGGAACTAATCTTTTAAAATCCTCCGATCCACCGAAACGCCAGTCAGCTTCACCGGATAAAACCAGATACAGCTCTTGAGGCTGGTGTTGATGAAGCGGATAACTATGATGCTTATCAAGCAATAACAATCCAACTACTATATCTCCTAGATCATATAGTTCGTTGAATATGCCAAGTGCCATGTGTTGTCCTTTTGCATCGGTACGAGGTGAAGGCTTCCATACCATTTCTGTGGCGATTTGATGAAAATTAAAAGTAAAAGGATTTGTTGAAATATTATCAATACACTTAAGCACTGGAAGCAGTTGAGTATTAAATATTTTTTCTTTAGCAGATTCTAATCTAAGACTAAAGATTGTAGCTCCTTCTAGAATTATTGAATTCTCTGTTTGCTTTTTAATAGATTTAGCGCATTCTTTTAAGAAATGTAAAATTCGTCCAGAGCTATTCATTATGTATTGTCGAAGTCATCGCTATTGTCATTACGAGTGTATTTTAAATACTTAGAGTATAGGTTGATTTCCGCTGGCTTGTGGGCAGTTCTTTTGGTTGATTTTTATCAATAGTTGTTTCGATTTTCTGTTTTTTGCCTTAATTGTCACATCAAAACAGTTGTAGAGGAGTATTCTTTAATCATGAGAGAAACATGTTCAACGAGTTAACTGAATTAATGTTTAGTATTGTTAAGCCAGTTAATTTAATTAGCGAAATTTTTAAATACAGGGAGAGTAATTATGTTAAATCTACAAGATATTATTGGTATGTGTGATTGTACGGAAGAAGAAATTGCAGCGGTTGCCATGCACGAGCATGTGCCAGAAGCAGTAGCCTCAGAATTGGCAAATTACATAATTCATAGTAAAGATGGTGTGCCTAAACTTCGTAGAATAATTAAGGATGACATCGAAGAGGCGCAACGTAAAGGCCATACAGAACAAGTTGCTCAACTTAAAGAGGTGCTAAAGCACTTTATAGCCACGCATCCGCTTTATCTGGAAAAGGCAAAATAAAAGTGCTGTAAAAATGTTCTGTAAGCTAATGTTTTTATTAGTTTCACCCCCTACTTTGAGCATAAATAAATGCCTCAAAGTAGGGGGGTGACTTTTAGTTTTCTAAGAATACAACGCTCATATTCGCTTGAGACCAGATTTTCCATTTACCGTCTTCTTGTTTGAAAATTTGTAACATATCCAGTTCATTGTTTTTAAATGCAGGTCCAGATACTTTTTTGGTAATTTGCTTCACACGAACATAAGCGAGCTCATCAACGTGGGCGATAAATTTGATATTAGTGATTTCGTAATCGAGCTTGTAACTAGCGAATAGCCGAGCAATAAGATTTTTACTACTCGCATACAATGTTGATTGGCTATGTATTGTAGCCATAGTGCCTTCTATATTTTCAGTTTTCATTTGCTTGGCATTTTCATGAATCACCTGTTCCAGGGCTTTAGTTATTTCTGTGTTTTCTGAAGGCTCGGTTTTTGCTACAACTTCAGTATTCACTACAAGCAAGGTAGAAAAGCTTATACACATAAGTAGAAACAATGTTTTCATGATGAATCCATTTAGATAGTTAAAAATTGGCTAGGACTGTTAAAGCTTTATGACTCAAAGTGTTGCTATCGACTGTAAATTTATTTGAAATTTTACTGGGTCTCGACCTCGCCCTTCATCGCTGCTGCTTTGTACCATTTAATCGCTAGTCCCGGGTTTTTTTCAACCCCTTTACCATGTTCATAAAGTGATGCCAGATTAAATTGGGCTTTTGTATGTCCTTGTTCTGCAGCTCTTCGATACCATTTTGCGGCCTGTTCCAGGTTTTTTTCCACACCGGTACCATGTTCATAGCGGAGTCCAATCTCAAATTGTCTGGATGAACTTAATTGTTGCTCCTTAGTGGGATTTTTAACAATATCTTTTTTTGCTTCTGGTTTTGGCAAAGACAGTTCTTTTCGTTTAAGTTTTGGTTTTTTTCTGGTTAAAGATTTATCGCTCCGGACTTTTCTTTTCTTTGATTGCTTGATGGCAGGTTTGATTTTGACTCTAGTGATTTTATTGGTTAAAGATAATTGACTGATAATCTCGTTTATATTTGCAGTTTTTTTGTTCGTATGTTTTTGAACAGAAGTTGATGAATACTCATTCTCACTTTGGTTAAAAGGTGTTGTTTCCAGCGTAGGTGTTAGTTTTGGAGACTGCATCGCTAAAACGATTTGGCTATCCAGCTTGGTATCGTTTGAGACCGATGTTTTATTCTTAGCTATGTTTTGCTTAGGGTTAACTCGATGGTAATGATTAACTCCATTTGCTGGTAAAGGATGAGTATGGGTTCTTCCACCATGTTTGTGTCGATGCGGATGCTTCAATCCGGAACGCGGCAAAAGATGGCTATGCCATCTATCCCCGTGTTGATGCTTTACACTATTGGTAGCGAGTTTTTTCTGTGGACTACTATGAGTATGTTTAAAGCCAATGTCGGCAGAAAAAGGGTGAATATGGCTGCGGCCATTATGCGAATGTCTGTGGAAGTGTTTGATGCCAGAAGCAGGGAGAATATGACTATGCATACGACCATTGTGAGAGTGCTTAGTACCCACTACTGATATTGCCGAAGTTGAATCGGCTGATGAAGCAGCAGCAGATAATATCGAGCAGGATAATAGCGAAAGAAATATCAATGACACAATCGTAGTCAATTGCATATTCCGGTTCTTATATTCAGACATAGTGTCAAGTGTAAACTATTTTACTAGTTGTGTTTATAAGCCGTTTTATATTTCTCACTCACTTTTAAGGTAGATAAATGTGTATCAATAATCATAAAAAAGGCCTAGCTGTTGCCTGGCGAAGACTCCGTTGTAAAGCATGACGACGATCAGAAGAATAAGGTTTTCGTTATTTAGAATAAAAAACCATCTAAAAGTAGGGGGGTGACCTTATTTATAAACAATTTTAGTGTTTTTAGCATTGTCCTACAATGCTGAAGCTTCAATATTCGAGCTGTTAAGCAAAAGTAAATTTCAGAGTACTACTAAAGTCTTTCAAATCTGCGTCAAAGCAACTTTTCCGCCATTTCTAATGAGGCTTCTAATATAGGTGTTTTGCTACTTGATTCGTTAGCATGATGGTGAAAAAGTTTTATGTCGAAT
This sequence comes from uncultured Gammaproteobacteria bacterium, assembly GCA_963807855.1. Classification (GTDB taxonomy): domain Bacteria; phylum Pseudomonadota; class Gammaproteobacteria; order Thiotrichales; family Thiotrichaceae; genus Cocleimonas. Next base: position 7,382 of record CAWEEB010000004.1, read on the forward strand.
GCAATATCCCAATGTTCATCTCCGGCCCTACACAGTCTGCCACTTTCAAAATCAAGTTTTACAATAGACTCAGGAAGCCATGCCACACCCAGTCCTTCTCTGACCATTGATTTTAAAGTATGTGAGTAAGTGTTTTCATACCGACGTGAAAGAAAGCAGCTGTGGGATATATCTTGAACTAGTTGGTCTACAGCTTGGCCAAAGATCGATTCATGTTCATAGGCCACATAAGGTAAAGGCTTCATAGCGTTACCCGGCAAGCTGTGCATTGGCTTGTTATTCTGATCTGGAATAGTCACAGGAATGAGTGAGTCTTTACCAATATTGATACTAGAAAACTTATTTTCGGCGATGGGCAAATTCAACATGTCATGGCCATAACAAAATAGGTAATCTACTTTTCCTTGAGTGAATAAATCTACACAGTCAGCGAGATTTTCTGAGATCAAACGAATATAAATATTGCCAAATTTTTCTTCTAAACGTTTAGCCCAGTCGAGGAAAATTGTTTGTGCAATGGTGTTTGGAGCTGCAACTGCGATTTCCAATTCTTGACTGGTATATATGGCATGTATTGCTTCGCGGGCATTGTATAGACGTCTCAATATTACTTCAGCTTCTGAAATAAAAATTCTGCCTTCAAGGGTGAGGTTGAAATTCTTGCTGTCACGATTGATCAATTGAGTATCTAACCAATTCTCAAGTGCTTTGATACGCCTACTTAAAGCAGACTGAGTGATGTGTCTTTCTCTTGAAGCAGCAGTAAAATTTTCTAGCCGAGCTAAACAGACAAAATCTTCGAGTAATTTTATGTCCATTGTTGTAGTCCTTAGGCTGTATTGAATATAAGTTTATTTAAACTATTCCAAATTGGAATACTAGCAGTCTAAATTAACATTGGTCAAATTCATTACAGTGACTAGAGTCATAACAGGACATTAATATAACTTTAATGAGTGTTGAATAAATTTTGAATAAAAGTTGCATCATGTTGCATAAAAGTTGAAAGAAATATTCTTGTTATTACTACAAAATAATCGAAGGAGTGAATCATGAAAAAAACGTTATTAAGCCTATCTTTAGGCCTCACCATAGGCATGACATCCATATCAGCCGTTGCCGCTGAGAAAGTAAAAATTGGCGTACCGTCATGGACTGGCGCACAGGCAATAGCGCATCTTTTAGCAGCAGTAGTTACCGAACGTATTGGTGGTGAAGCTGAGTTAGTACCTGGTAATAATGCCACTATTTTCCAAGGTATGGATCAAGGCAAAGGCGATATAGATGTCCATCCAGACGTTTGGTTACCAAATCAGGAAAGTTTCACTAAAAAGTACGTTGATGGTGCTGGAACAGTAGAATTGAGTAAAAATCCTTATGAAGGTAATCAGGGCTTTTGTGTTCCTAAGAAATTTGGTGAAGAAAATAAAATAACGGATATCGCAGACCTCGGTCGTCCTGATGTCGCTAAGAAAATGGATAGCGATGGCAATGGCAAGGGTGAAATGTGGATAGGTGCACCAGGTTGGGCATCTGCAAACGTCAATGAAGTTAAAGTTCGAGACTATGGTTTACTCGACTTTATTGAGCCGGTTCGTGCGGATGAAGCTGTTAAAACTGCACGTATCAAGGATGCTATTGCTAAAAACGAAGGCTATGCATTTTACTGTTATAAGCCACATGCGGTTTGGTTTATGTTTGATGTAGCAATGTTAACAGAGCCAAAATTTGACCCAGAAAAATATGTGATGGTTCAACCTTCGGATTCTCCTGATTGGTATAAGAATTCTAAAGTAGCTACAAAAGATGCACTCAAGAATGTACAAATTGCATGGTCAAAATCATTGGCAACTAGATCTCCTGCTATTGCTGAGTTCTTCGGTCGTTTTAGTCTTGAAGCGGATGATGTAAGTAGTTTTGCTTATGAAATTTCAGGTAAAGGTCGCGATGCCGGTGAAGTGGCGAAAGAATGGATCAATAAAAATCCTGCTCGTGTTGATAAATGGTTAGGTCTTTAATTTGCAGGGCTAATAGTGTTAGATTTTAGTCATTGATTGTTAATTCTAATACTAAGAAAGTTTTTAACAAAATGACATAAATCATATCTTTTATCTTCCCCTCCCTTCCAATACTCAGGAACTAAGGAGGGGACTTTAAAAGATGTAATATTAGTTTCATCCTCTTTTTATAGAACACTCAAATTATGAGGTTTTCTATAAATCACTCATTATTCTCTAGATAGGATTTATATTAGGTGTCTATTTCTTCGCAAAATATATCTTCAACAGTAACGTCACAGACAAAGCCTGATACTGTTTCTATGGATAAAGTCTCTATAGAAATATCAAACGTCTGGAAAATATTTGGTGATCGCGCCGATGAAGCGCTCAAGGCAATCAAAGAAAAAGGTCTAACTAAGTCCGAAGTCCTGGAACAATATAACGCCGTTGTGGGTGTTGCTGATGTCAGTTTTGATATCAAGCGTGGTGAAATTTTCTGTGTCATGGGTTTGTCTGGAAGTGGTAAGTCTACCTTGGTAAGACATTTCAATCGTTTGCTCGAGCCTACCGCAGGTAAGATTGTAATCGATGGTACGGATGTTATGTCATTGGGAACAAAGAAGTTACAAACGTTCAGAAATGAAAAAATCAGTATGGTTTTTCAGAATTTCGCTTTAATGCCTCACCGTTCTGTTCTGGATAATGTAGCGATGCCGCTTGAAATTAGAAAAGTCAATAAAAATGAGCGTTTAAGGCGAGCAGCTCATATGCTCAAAATTGTTGAACTTGATGCCTGGGGTAACAAGTATGCACATGAATTATCTGGTGGTATGCAACAGCGTGTAGGACTAGCCCGTGCCTTGGCCGCTGACCCAGAAGTATTGCTAATGGATGAGCCGTTTAGTGCGCTTGATCCATTGATTCGTCGACAACTTCAAGATGAATTTATCAAACTTTCTGAAGTCCTTAACAAGACTACAGTATTTATTACCCACGATCTTGATGAAGCCGTTAGAGTAGGTGATCGTATAGCCATTATGCACGATGGTCGTCTAATACAAGTTGGAACCGCTGAAGATATTGTGATGAATCCTGCCAATGATTATGTCGCAGAATTTGTAGCAGGTATCTCTCGTTTAAAAATTGTAAAAGCACACGCAGTGATGAAGCCTTTACAAAGTTATATCCAGTCAAATGGTGAAATTCCTAGTGATGCGTCAGAGGTGAATGAGGATGCTTCACTCAGTGATTTGATTCAACTCGCAATAGATAAAGATGGCCCTATCGTTGTGATTGATAATGGTCAGCAAGTGGGCGTGATTAATCGCGCAGATATTTTACAAACCGTGATCGAAGGGGCAGAAACATCATGAGTATTAGCGATATTCAAAGCAGTGATGATCTAAGCAATGATGATTTAACTAGTGATGAACTTCTTCGCGGCAGTAGCGATGAATATGCAAAAGAACGCGAAGCGCAAATTCCTGAGTTTGTTAAAACCAACCCTGATTACTACCTAAAACAATTTAGAAAAATTGGTGGGAATGCAGGTTTTTCCTGGACCTTCAATCTATGGGCTGGCGTTTTAGGACCTATTTGGTTTTGTGCAAGAAGTATGTGGAACTGGGGTTTAAGTTTTTTACTGTTAGAAATTTTTGCAATCGTACAAATTGTGCGTGGTTTATTTGGTGACCTCGCGGCAAGTGCATGGGAGCGAATTGGTAAAATTGAAGGTACTTTAGAATTGCGGCGTCAGCAACTAGAGTCAGCAATCGAAAATAATACAGACAAAATAGATGTCTATAAACGTACGGTTGAATCGCTTGAGAATTCAATAGGAGGCATTCGCGATGAGGCTGTTAAGCTTGAAAGTACGGGTTTTACAATCGCTATGACGGGTTTAATTGCGTTGCTACTGATTAAATTGCTCCAGGCATTGATTGCCAATACTTTGTTGGAAAAGCGTTTTTCTGATTGGTTGTCAGATTCAAAGTTGTCTATTGGCATGACACCTAAACATATCGGCTTATCTGCTGGATTTATGTTACTAACTTTATTAGCAACAGTTGTTCATTATTCTTTTCCTGGTGTTTTTCCCTGGTTGATAGAGTTTCCTACAAAAGCCGGCATTCGTTTAACCAGCATTCAATGGGTTGAAGATTTCTTTGCTTTTGCAGTAAAAAATGGGGAAGGCTTTTTTGATTTTATTACGCGCGGCATCCGCTTTGTATTAGATGGATTAGAATTGATTTTAGTGCAAACACCATGGATGGTTATTGCTAGTTTTATTATATTATTGACGTGGTTGTCGGCGGGTAGACGTGCAGCTATTTTCTCGGGTGCTTTTCTTGCTTATATGGGCTTATTAGGCTTTTGGGAAAAAGCAATGACGACCTTGGCACTGTTAGGCACGGCGGCAGTGTTATCCATAATTATTGGTATTCCGCTGGGAATGTTTTGCGCGAGGCGAGAACGCTTCTATTCCTTTATTCGTCCGATCATGGACTTTATGCAAACCATGCCAGCATTCGTCTTCATGATTCCCGTGATTGCATTTTTTGGCACAGGTAAACCAGCCGCTGTTGTTACTACCATGATATTTGGTGGAACCCCTGTGGTGCGTTTAACCGTATTGGGCTTGCGAGGAGTACCCGATAGTGTTCGAGAAGCAGCAATTTCTTTTGGAGCCAGTAAATGGTATTTGATGACTAAGGTGGATCTACCTTTAGCTGCACCATCAATACGTGCGGGTATCAATCAAACCATTATGTTAAGTCTGGCAATGGTAGTTGTCGCTTCGCTAATCGGAGCAAAAGGCCTGGGTGAGGATGTATTAGAAGCGCTTCAATATGCAAATGTAGGTCAAGGTATTTTGGCAGGATTTGCGATTCTATTCTGCGCCATGATCCTGGATCGCATTGTCCAGGGTGAGCGTAAGTAGGTGGAGACTAATATTCATATTGCTCAGGCTGCTTATATCAAAGAAAAAGAAACATTGGTATTTGTTCATGGATATCTTGGTGGGAGTCAACAGTGGGCTGGACAAGTTGAAGTATTTTCTGATTCATTCAACATCATTACCCCCGATTTACCCGGCTATGGTTTAAATAACCAATTACAATCACCAGAAAGTATTCGCGGATATGCTGATTATGTATTGGAAGAGTTAGACGTACTCGGTATCGAAAATTTTCATCTAGTAGGACACTCAATGGGCGGGATGATTGTGCAAGAGATGGTCTCCATAGCACCTCAACGGGTGAAAAAACTAGTTTTATATGGCACAGGTTCTGTCGGAATAATGCCAGGTAGATTTGAAAGCATTGAAGAATCAAAACAACGTTTGATCAATGAAGGAATTGAAATATATTCTCGACGTATTTCAGCCAAGTGGTTTGTTCAAGGTAAAGATTGTTATAACTATAAATGCTGTGCAGATATCGCGGTTCAGGCCAGTTCACAGGCAGCATTAGCGGGGTTAACGGCAATGGAAGCCTGGTCAGGAACCGAGTCACTCAATAAAATCTACTCACCTACGTTAGTTTTATGGGGAGATTGTGACCAGTCATACCAATGGGAATTACCTGAGAAATTGTGGCGAGGAATACCAGATTCGAGTTTAAGTGTTATACCTGGTTGCTCGCATGCTGTTCACTTGGAAAAGCCACACTTATTCAATGCCATACTTCTTGATTTCTTATCAGTTGCCAATAATTGAAAAGATTTAGTAATTGAAAAAAGTTTGGTAAAAAATTAGTTTGTAAAACCCCGTTTAAAGCAGAGGGGTGTTCTACTTATTACTAGGACAACACTCTATCAAATCAGGAAATAGATCTACTTCCTGATTTGAAAAATGGCTAAGCGAAATAGTTCTGATAGCCAAACAAGGCTACTGAGCCACCAGTATGCAAGAATATAATACGCTCGCCTTTTTTGAATTCTCCTTTGCGGATTAAATCAATCATGCCTGCCATACCTTTGGCAGAATAGACAGGATCAAAAAGTAAACCTTCTAATTCTGCCAGCATCTTAATAGCTTCGATGCCACCTTCAGATGGAATACCGTAGCCATCACCAACATAGTTACAGTTTGCGACTACGTCTTCTCTTTTTACAGCTGGGGCGTTTGGGAACAACGCGAGTGTTTTTTCAGTTAATGCAAAAACAGCTGCTTCCTGTTTTTCTTTTGGTGCTCTAACACCAATACCCAAAACAGGAAGTGGTGAACTAACTAACTTCATACCAGCTACGAGTCCAGCCTGTGTTCCCTGGCTTCCTGTTGCATGGATCAGGTGGTCAAAGTGTAATCCTGTTCCATTGATTTGATTCATTAATTCAATTGCACAGTTTACATAACCCAAGGCACCAGTTGGGTTAGAACCCCCACCTGGAATCACATAAGTTTTAACACCTTCTGCTTCAAATTTAGCTGCAGCATCCAATAACTCCTGATGCATATCTAAATCAGCAGGACGGTGTTCGTAAGTAGCGCCGTGGAGAGTATCTAAAAGTACATTACCATTATCCAGGTAGAGTGATTCAGTACTGCCCGTTCTGTTTTCAAGCAATAAATGACACTTAAATCCTAGCTTGGCTGCAGCTGCGGCGGTTTGACGCGCATGGTTTGATTGAACCGCACCTTGGGTTAATACCATGTCAGCGCCTTGTTCAATGGCTTCTGCCATTAAGAATTCAAGTTTACGTGTTTTGTTACCGCCCGTTGAAAGACCAGTACAATCATCACGTTTAATCCAAATTTCAGGGCCACCTAATGCTTCGCTTAAACGAGGCATTGGCTCTAAAGGTGTGGGTAAATGACCAAGTTTGACGCGGGGGAAAGACGTTAAATCCATGTTTTTGTATATCTCCGAAAAAATAAACATCATTTAGATGCTTGAATGGTTAGTAATATCATTAAGATTAGATGCAATACTTAAATATTGATAATGCAAATATGGTATTTTAGTATGCGTAATATGCATGCAAAGGATGGAAAATGGATCAACAATCATTAGAAGACTTACTTGCGTTTATTGAACTGCGCAATATTACTCTGGCGGCGAATCGCAGGAACATATCGCAACCGGCATATTCCCGACGTTTGAAAGCTATTGAAGCAAGTTTTGATGTAGCGCTTGTTGATCGATCAGGTCGTCCTTCTGTTCCAACCAGAATTTTAACTGCAATGCAGGAAGAGATTGAACTCGCATTAGTTGGGCTTAAAAGAGTGAATAAAAGTTTTACGGGTAATACTAATGTTAAACGTATGATTCATATCGCTGCCGTGCACTCGCTTTCAGTAGGTCCTTTGCCTGTAGCTATTAATAAAATCGAAAGTCGTATAGATAGAGTAGGACTACGTCTGCATTCTGCGAATCAGGATATTTGTTTCCGGTTATTGATGACCGAAGAAGTATCGGTAATGTTAGCTTATGAAACCATCGATCAACCCTTGCAGGCGCCACGAGATCTAGTGAAAAAAACCATAGTTACCAGTGATCAACTGGTACCGGTTTGCAGCAACAAATTTTCAAAGAAGCTAAAGGCTATTCTGCTAAAGAAAGAAGCAATTCCTTTGATTAGTTATCCCGCAGACATCTTTCTCGGTAGGTTGCTGTATAACGATGTATTGTCACGTTCGCCACATACATTTGCACAAAAATTAGTAGCTGGAATGACCAGTGTTGTATTGTCTGCTGTTAGAGCTGGAATTGGTGTGGCATGGTTGCCTGCATCGGTGATTAAAGATGAGTTATGTAATAAAGAATTATATATTATTGAAGATCCAGGGTTCTCAAAGGTATCTCTTACAATTGCTATGTTGCAACTTCGCAGAAAAGACACGGAGAGCTTGAGTGATTTATGGGAAGCGTTGGTTGAGGCTTTAGCTGAAACAGTAGAGACTTGATACTTATCTCAACAAAAAAGTGTTTAGCCGAGGTGCAACCGAGACAACGTTGGAACGCAGTGACGACGGCCGTAGGGAGAGGTTTTCATTTGCAAAATTAAAAAACCTCTTAAAAGTAGGGGGGTGAGATAAATCCTAATCAAGAGCTTACTCAGAATGTGCAAATTCGACAATTGCAGAGGTCAGGCAATCCAGACTATCGATCCAGGGCATATCTTCGGGCAAAGCGTCTGTCAGTAATGATAATTCGGTACAGGCAACCAGGATATGGTCACAACCTTGTTCAATCAGTCCTTCAGCTAACAAAGTAGTGGTTGCGCGTAGCTCACTCAGTGGGACTCCAGACTTAACGGCTTTAATTAAATCCAGTACAGCATCTTCATCGGTATGCCATATTGGTTCTAATCCATTGTTAGTAAATGCAGTGTCAAAAACCCCGACTAATACGAGTTGCTGGTGAGGCAAGCATACCGATACGGTTTGCTCCCAGGTTTTTTAGTTTATCCGCTGTTAAATCAATCATATGTAAAAAGGGTAGACTTTCTCCAGCCGCTGCAGATGCGTAATGATGCGCAGTGTTACAGGGCATAGCGAGGGCTTGAGCTCCCGCTCGTTCTAAATCGATTGCCATAGACCTCAATACGGGTGCAGGATCATCGTCAGTACCTTCTATTAAAGCAGCAATTCGAGAGGGTACTTGGGGATTTTGGTGTACGATTAAGGGAATATGATCGGCATCATCTTTGGCGTCGGTCGCATCCAGACATTTCTGCATCAAAAGAATGGTTGCTTCGGGGCCCATTCCACCAATTATTCCTACTGTTTTCATTTAACAATCTCATAACAAGGCCTATACGCTATATCGCTTGGCAGTTTCATACGTTGTTGCACGATAAACGATTCTAGTAGATCATCCATTTTTTGCATGATGTCTGGATCACCACTCAACTGGAAAAGACCGTGCTTTTCAATCGCTCGAATTCCATCATCCTTTACATTACCGGCAACAATACCTGAAAATGCACGACGTAAATTCGCAGCCAGTACATGTCTTTCCAGATCTTTGCTAAGTTCCAGATTAGCCATATTTTCATGTGTGGGAATAAATGTTTGCTGGAACTCTTTGTCTATTTTTAAACGCCAGTTGAAGTAGTAAGCATCGCTATGTTCACGGCGGAAATCTCTGACTTTTTTTGTACCTTTTTTGATTTTTTTAGCGACTTTTTCAGGGTTATCTATAATGATTTCATACTGTTCCTGAGCTTCTTTACCCAGTGTTGCTCCAATAAAGTCATCTATTTTCTGGAAGTAATCGCGAGAACAATCAGGTGCGGTGAAAATCAATGGAAACGGTAAAGGTTCGTTGTCCGGGTGTAATAATATGCCGAGAATATACAGAATCTCTTCGGTAGTGCCAGCGCCTCCGGGGAACACCACAATCGCATGGCCAGTTCGTACAAACGCTTCGAGTCGTTTCTCAATATCTGGCAAAATGACCAAATCGTTTACAATTGCATTGGGGGATTCGGCAGCAATAATACCTGGCTCTGTTATGCCCAGATATTGCCCATCAGAAATACGCTGCTTGGCGTGTCCATAAGTTGCGCCTTTCATGGGGCCTTTCATGGCACCTGGACCACAACCGGTACAAATGTCCATGCCTCGTAATCCAAGCTGGTAGCCGGTTTCTTTGGTGTAATCGTATTCTTCGCGGGAAATTGAATGTCCACCCCAACACACTACAAGTTGTGGTCTGAAACGTTGACGAAGATTGCCGGAGTTTCGCATGATGTGAAAAACAGCATTGGTTACACCATCACTGTCTTCGAGATCGAATTTTGGGTTGTCGATAATATCGTCGTAGGTAAACAGGATGTCACGCATTACCGCAAACAGGTGTTCATTGATACCTTGAATCATTTTGCCATCGACAAAGGCTTCGGCTGGTGCACCTTTTACTTCGAGTTTTATACCTCGATCTTGCTGAATAATGCGAATATCAAATGCTTTATGGCGTTCTAACAGCTCTTTCGCATCGTCGGTATAATTACCATGTGTGAGTACCGCCAATGCACATTGACGAAACAGCGGATAAAGACCTGTGTTACTGGCATCGAGTAGTTTAGAAACCTCGAGTTGAGATAATATATTTAGATGCTGCGTCGGTGTAATTCGAGCATTGACTAATTGTTCTGACATGTATTGTTATATTCCAGTAGATTTATTCTAAGGTATCAATGAAGTTGGATTTTAATTTCAGATTGAATCCAGATTGTTTTATTGTTCTTGAACTAAATATGTAGGCGAAAATTTAGACGATATAGTGTAATTAATCAATATGACATTATTATTAAAATGCCTCAAAAGTAGGGGGGTGACTTTAATTATCTTCAATATGCCCATCTGCATTTAATCTAACTTTTTAAGAAGATATAATGCGATATATGGCTTCCAGGCCTTTTCTTAAAGTCGCTTCATTCTTTTGCATAGTTGATACGAATACATTGGTGTTTATGCGCCCAGTCATTCTCGATACCAATGAAGAAATTATGCCCCGGAATAATATATACGTCCTCTTCTTTCAGACGGGTGTACAGTTCTTCCCCACTGATTTTCATGTCTTTAAACCAAAGCCACATAAAAAATGCGCCTTCGAGTTTATGTAGATAAACCGGCTGATCCTTAAATACCTCATTGAACAAGCTTACAGCTGTTTGTGCTTTGTCCTGATAGAACGGCTTAATTACATCATGACAAAGGTGAAGTAATTCTTTGTCCTTAATCATGCGTGTCATCAGTGTAGGTCCAACACTGTTTGGCGCTAGTATCATAATGCCGTTTATGCGGCCGAGAGCGCTGATGATTTCGTGGTTGGCAATAACGATTCCGGTTCTCAATCCCGGTAAACCAAGTTTTGATAAAGACATGCAAAGAATTGTATTTTGATTCCAGGTAAGTTTGGCATCGATGTAAATTGCACCGGGGAATGGATGGCCGTAGGCATTATCAATGATTAAAGGAATCTGGTATTTATGCGCGAGTGCATCGAGTTGCGTCAACTCATCGTCGGTAATGACGTTGCCGGTAGGATTGGTTGGGCGAGAAACACATATCGCGCCAATGGAATCATGCTTGTCTTCGAGGGTTGTTGTTAACGCAGGAAAATCAATTTCGTATTTGAATTGCTTTGATTTTGTCTCGGATTCTTCAAGTATATGAATATGTGGTTTAATCGAGATAAACATATCATCGCTTAATCCCTGATCCGCATAACCCACATACTCAGGTGCAAGCGGGAATAGAATCTTATTATTGCTACCGTCAGTCATTTCGCCAGCGAGCAAATTAAACAAGCTGAAAAAGTTGCTCTGGCTGCCATTACTTAGGGCGATATTGTTTTCATCGAGTCCCCAGCCATAATGATCATTGAGCATATCCGCCAATGCCACACGGAATTCATCATTGCCTTGTGGGCCGTCGTACAAACCCAGCATTGTATCGACTTTAGAGCTGGCGATGAGTGCTTGTAACTCTTTTACAAAAAGCTCATTTGAGTCTGGAATTATGGCAGGGTTGCCACCACCCAGCATCACGATATCCGGGTTTCCGCTGTTGTTCGCATTGCCAAGATCTTCCATCAATTGGGTAATGCCGGTGGGTTGGGTGAATTTATTGCCGAATTTTGATACTTTCATAGTCATGGATATTATTTGAATGCAGGTAGTATAACGGTAAGCGATAACACAATGTGAAGAATATCTTTAGAAAAATGTGCTAATTAATCCCCTCAGCCGAGTGCAAAAATAGGATCTTGGAACGCGGCGTATGGCTTCCCATGAGGAATGGTAAAACGCGTAAAGTAGGGGTGTGTTGTTTACACATTAATCTAGATACTTACACTAGTTTATTGATGTAAATTAAGATTTAATCAATATTTCATCTTATCTGAAACTAAAAATGTTAAATTACTCTTTTTAGATCGCTCAAAAAAAGAAGTTTCATAGAACTTTACTTAGAAAACGGGTTGTTAAAAACATTGCAAATACTGCGTCCACTTAAAGCCTTACTTTTTTCCTTACTGGGTAGCTTGCGGGATCTGTCCCCCATTATTTTGGTGATTGGTTTTTTCCAGTTAGTCGTACTTCAGCAACCGATACCTGATCTAGTGGGTTTAATAACGGGTATAATGTTTGTTTTACTCGGTCTGACCTTTTTTATGTATGGTCTGGAGATGGGCTTATTTCCCATAGGCGAGTCGATGGCGCATGCCTTTGCCCAGAAAGGTAGCGTGGGCTGGTTACTAACATTTGCTTTTGCTTTAGGTTTCGGTACAACGGTAGCAGAGCCTGCATTAAT
>CAWEEB010000005.1:0-16820 GCA_963807855.1 uncultured Gammaproteobacteria bacterium
TGTTCCAATTCATCTATTATAGTACCTAAAAATGGTGATATTTCATTGAGGTCATCAGTGGTTTGATTTGAGCTATCTATCTCCATCATTTTTTTTCGTCAAAAGTCATTGGTGGGTGCGATGGCTCCCTATCACAGAGCACGTTATGCCGATGCAAAGGGATTTTCAAAATTAATAGATGATATCGAGTGGACATTAATAAAGATGCCATTGCCAAAACTCCAGCGAGTTGATGGGTCTGTCAGAGACTTTATTTATGAGATTGCATGGGATGATTCAATCAAGAAAAGTGATGTCAGTAAGTTTAGAAAAGGGGACAGCTCTGCTCAGTTTGATGGCGCGATAAGCTTCAAGAAAAATGTGGGTGACTATTTCATTAGCCTTAACACCTTATTGCGTCCTCTAATACAACGTCAGTGGGCAGCACAGGTCGCTCGATTAAACCAATTACAAGAAGCACGGTTGCAGCAGTTTCTGTTTGGTGCATCGCGCCAAAGCACGGCAATACTTCGGGATGATTTAATTGATCTTCAAGAAGGGCGGTGTTTCTACTGCGAAGAGAAGTTCGGACATGCCGATAATAAAATGCCCGAGGTAGATCATTTTATACCTTGGGCAAGGTACCCCAATGATGCCCTTGCTAATTTTGTCGTGGCAGATAAAAAGTGCAATAACCATAAAAAAGACTTCCTGGCGTCCGGGCAACACCTCAACAAATGGTGGAAACGTATTTCTGATACTGATGATTCATCATTTAAGGATTTAAACCATATTGCTGAACAGCGTTCCTGGGAGACTGGTTTTGAAATTACACAAAGTGTCGCGAGTGCCATTTACTTAAGATTGCATGATGGTGTTGATCTTTGGCAACGGGGCAGAGAATTTGTGCCAGCTGATTTAAAAACAATTAAACGAATCATTCGGATTTAACGGCAAACAAATATAGAGTTTATCCGAAGGGTGAGAGCTGAATACTGTGGAACAATAACTTTACTGTTTAAAGTAGCCCCGAAGGGTGAGTAAAAACGAGTAAAAAAGGGGAATGATTTCTTTGATCTTCAAGAAAGGAGATGTTTCCAATAAATGATAAAAAATTTGAAATTAAACCTTGGGTAGCAAATAGGTAGCAAAGCATAAAAAAAGGCTACAGCGTATAAAGACTGTAACCCATTGAATTATATGGTGCCGCAACCAAGAGTCGAACTCGGGACCTACTGATTACAAGTCAGTTGCTCTACCAACTGAGCTATTGCGGCGACGCGGTGCATTCTATTAAAGCTTACGTATTTACGCAAGAAGAAAGCTGTTTTTATTTGTAAAAAAATACCCGACTGAGGAAACCCTCAGCCGGGTGGTATTTTGACTCCACATAACGTTATTATTATTGTTAGCCCGGCCATATTATTATTATTACGTCTGTGGCTGTTTATCTGAAGTCGTGGTTTATTCTACAGGGTTTCGCTTAATTGAAACTGAACCGCATATCATTCATTTAAATTAATTGAAATTTTCTTTTCAGTGATTGGTTTTGTTACTCCTCGATTGTACCAGCGCAGGATATATTCACCTGGTGCTGTAGGCATTTTCATGTATTCAGAACGTTTCTTTTTGGTGTAGATATATTTTTTTGCACTGTAGTTAGGTTTTTCACCTTCTGGTTGGATATTGATAAAGGAATCATTTAACCCTTTAGGTGCTTGCCATGATATTTCAATCTCTGAATCTGCTTTAATATCTTCTGGTACATTAATAGTAATTTCCGGAGCATTGAGCTTTATTGGGCGTTCTGCTATTGGTTTTTGATGATTTCGGTTATACCAGCGCAATACATAATCTCCAGCTTCTGAGGGAAGTCGCAAATAGTCTGAAGATTTCTTTTTGGTATAGATATAATTTTTTGCGTTGTAGTTTGGTTTTTCATCGGCCAATTGAATATTGATGAAAGCAATCTAAACCTTTTGGGGCACTCCAGGAAACTTCGGTTTCAGTCCCTGCGATTGCTTCGTCATCCGCTGTTAGGGTGATTTCAAGTTTAGTGAGTTTAATATTAGTCTCAGCCAGTGGCTTTTGATCACTGCGGTTGTACCATCGCAAGGTGTAATCACCGGGCTCTGAGGGTAGTCTCAGATACGCAGAAGAGTTCTTCTTTGTATATAGATAAGGTTTTGCATTGTAGTTTGGTTTTTCTTCGCTGGGGTGGATGTTAATAAATGAATCTAATCCTTTCGGCGCATCCCATGATATTTCTATTTCTGATCCCGCTATCTGCCGTTTCAGGTGCAGTTCAATGTGATTGTTTGCTCGGTTAGTTTGATCGGGCGTTCTGTGATTATTTGCTGATCACTGCTGTTATACCAACGTAAGATGTAGTCTCCGCTCGTTGAGAAGGCATTCGCATACATCCCGCTTTTTCTTCTTTAGTGTAGAGGTGAGGGTTGCTGTGATATTTGGGTTTATCACCGACAGGCTCCAGATTGATTTTGGCTTCGGTTGTTTTGGTGCTTCCCAGGATAAGTCAATTTCGGTTCCTGCTCCTGCTTCATCGGGTGCATTTAGGGTAATGTGTTGATTCAACCAGTTTAATTGGTTTCTCAGTGACGACTTTTTGATCACTCATGGTTATACCAGCGTAAGATAGTCTCACCTGCTGTAGAAGGCATTCGCATGACTCCTGCTTTTTTCTTTTTAGTGTAAAGGTGAGGATTCGAATGATATTTGGGTTTTTCTCCAACAGGCTCAAGATTGATTTTAGCTTCTGTTGTTTTAGGAGCCTCCCAAGAAATATCTATCTCTGTACCCGAACCTACTTCATCAGGTGCATTTAGGGTTATGGTTGATTCTAGTAGTTTGATTGGTTTTTCAGTGACTATTTTCCTATCACTTATATTATACCAACGAAGAATGTAATCACCTGCAGCAGAAGGCATTCGCATGTACACCTTCTTTTTTCTTCTTGGTATAGATGTGTGGATTGCTATGATACTTTGGTTTCTCACCAACAGGCTCGAGGTTAATTTTGGCCTCTGAAGTTTTGGGGGCAACCCATGACAGGTCTATCTCTGTTCCAGTACCAGCTTCATCTGGTGCGGTAATAGTGATTTGCTCTTCTACCAACTTAATGGGTTTTTCAGTATACTAGCTTTTCTATCGCTGAGGTTATACCAACGCAGTACATAGTCACCTGCGACAGATGGCATGCGCATCACTCCTTCTTTTTTATTCTTGATGTAATAATGTGGATTACTATGGAATTTGGGTTTTTCGCCTGTCATTTCTAAGTTGATTTTGGCTTCTGCATTTTTTGGTGCAACCCAGGAGAGATCAATTTCGGTACCTGTGCCAGCTTCTTCGGGTGCGGTAATTACGATCTCAGCCTCTTTTAGCTTTATCGGATGTTCTGCCAGGACTATTCTGTCTTCATTGTCATAAAAACGCAGTACATATTCGCCAGCGACAGAGGGTAGTCGTAGCGTTGCTTCAGTTATATCTTTTGTATATTTTAAAGGGCTTGCGTGATATTTCGGTTTCTCATCACTGATTTGTAGATTGATTAAGCCTTTTAAGTCTTTGGGAGCTTCCCAGCTAACATCTAACTCTGTTCCAGTGATTGCTTCATCATGCTGCATTAAGTGTTACTTTAGGTAATTGTCTATTGAAGTTAACGTTGATCAGTTGATCTTTATCTTCGATGTTGACAGTGGTTTCACCCGAATAATTCCCGCTTGTACCACTTACTAGCCATTTTCCAGAAGTAATGGACTTTTCTGTAGCGACTATATTTTTACTGTAATTATCAGTTTCATCGCCAGCTAATAATATTTCAACACCAGCCCCAGATCCTTTTAAACTGATCACTTCCTCAGTGTCTTGATTGATCAGTTTCCAGTCGATCATTTTATGGAAGATGCCGCCGGTTTTCTCATCCATCGCGCGTATGGAAATGACTTTGGCCTTTACCACAATTTGTTTTAAGGCAACGCTCAGTTGCTCTGCATTATCTGCGGAAAAGTATAGTCCCCCGGTATTTTCTGCAATACATTGAAGTTGTTCACTGGTTTGTTTATCAACCCCAAAACCAATAACGTGTGCGGTAAAATTTACCCCTAGTTTTTCTAGCTCTGCAGCGGTATCACAGGGGTTGGCATTACAGGTTTCTTTACCATCACTGATGAGGATTACTGTGGCTTCATCCTCGGTGAATTTTAATTCGTTAGCTGCCATTCTTATTGAAGCACTAATCGGCGTTTTGCCTTTAGGATTAATTTTATTCACTTTGGCAATCATCGATGCTTTATTAATTTTTCCCACCGGAACTAATGTTTCTATATCTTTACAATCGCCTTTTCTGCGGTGTCCATAGGCGAGAAGACCAAGTTGCTTCTCTTCATTCCAGTTGGTGACGACATCAGCCAAGGTCTTTTTTGCGATTTCGATTTTTGTTTTACCATCTAGTTGTCCCCACATACTGCCGGATGCATCAAACACAATAATGGCTTTGTCTTCAGCATTAGCTGAAAAGCTCAAGATGAAGCTGAATAAAATACTGATTACAAAAAATACTGGAGTTCTGAATAAAGTGGCTGTTGGATTAGCTGTGACAAGGGTAGTCATGATGTTCTCCGCTCTAAATATCTGGTGTTTATTGTTAATTATAGGAAAAATTTCTGGTCGAAGCACAAAGTAGAGACGCTGTAATGACGACCTGAATGTCCAGCTTTTATTAATAAATATAAAAGCCTATTCTCAAAGCAAAATTCTATTTATGTTTGTAGAAAATAAAATATCACTCAAAAGTAGGGGGGTGACCTTTCAATACATTGATAACATCTTGTTATCGTTAATAGCCTAGTGGAACAGAATAGAGCTTTTTTGCGAGGATTCTGTGATAAAAATCACTAAAATCTAACGGGTTGTTGGTAGCGAGTAATGGCCTATGTTTTAATCGTTATATCAAGTTTGTCAATTAACTTTAGTTCCGTTTTTTATTGGAAAGCAATATCTAAAAGGGTGAGAATTTCAGAAGTATAATCCTGGTTGGTTATTTCCACAGATTTGTTGCCGTTGAGTGCAATTTTTTGTTGATATTCTTCCAGCTGTTTTGCAGTTGGGCACTGATTAGCGCCACCGTAAGTACTACAAGCATACGCAGCCCACATGCGGGCATGTGAAATAGCATCTTTGAAAGAGACGGCTTCAATATTTGGAGCCTTAACCATATATGCCACTAAACCTGCTGCGAATGCATCACCAGCCCCCGTAGTGTCTATAACCTCTTTTGCATCTAAAACTGGCCATGCAATGAAAACAGTGTCTTTATTGTCTTTGTGAATTCCGATCGCACCAAATTTATCCAATGTAATCACAACATTGATATTTAATGTTCTGATTAATTTTATAATTTCGGTAAGTTTTAACTCTTTTCCTTTTTTTCCACAAAAGAATTTTTTTGCTTCATTTAAATTTACTTGAAATAAATCTATTTCAAGTAAATATTTTTTCCAGAAATCCAAACCCAGTGAAAGTTGAGAACTACCCAGGTTAGTAAAAATCATGCTGCTGTTTTTATAGGTATCGATGATATATTTAGTGACGTTTCCCGCATTCTTTCTTGAAATTTCTTTAGAGTCACTATGGATGTGACCAATCATGACGGCACTAGGAGTTGTAAAGGTTACCTTGTCGACATCATCTATTCTTTTTTGGACATAGTTTAAGAAATTTTGCCCATTTTTCATTTTTTCCGTAAAAATGGTTCTTCTTGAGTTTTCAACCAGGACAGTTGTACTGGGTGTTTTGATATGAGGATCGTAAAAGCAGTCATCATCTTTTTTTCCGATAAACTCAATAACCCGTTTTGAAGCCTTGATTGAACGTGCAGTTTTTAAATATGTTTTTTCTTATTTCCTTTCCTATCGCATCCTTACCAATGGGAAGAATGGGAAACACATCATAGCCATGTGTCAGAAGTCTCATTACGTAATTTACGCCACTCCCACCAATTAACGATTCGGTCTCAACTTTATGTTTCTCACCTATATCGAGCTCTGAATTGAGTATTAGTATTTCCTCTGAATTACCTCCTCCTACAACCAGGATAAGAGGCTTTTTGTTTGCTTCCTCTGAAATTATATAATCAATTTTTTTGATTATTTTTTTTTGATTTTTTTGGGATTCCTGAGTGACGAGTACCAGCATCCCATTAGCATCAGTTTTACTCGGCAATTCACCTAATAAGTCACCAATAACTGGAACCGTTTTCAAACAAGACTTTGGAATTCTGTTCTCCGCTATATATTTATAGAGAGTCAGCAATTTGTCTTCAATATTCATATGAATTTTGTACTCATATTTTTGGTCTCAGTATGTCTTTTGTAATCTTCGGTTTTTTAACTAAGCTACAAATGGAATTTCAACTATTCCTTAAATGGCTCGCTTTACGATTTAAATGCATATTTGCAGGTAAGCGTATATTAATAACAAGCGCTCCTCATTCAGTCATTTTATCTGACTAATAGCTCACTAGGAAGCTAGTGGTGATTTGAATTCGCCGCGAACAATAAAAAGACCTCCTCCGACTTGTCATTGAAAGCCTGTATTTGATTGATAAACAAGGTATTCGGATTTACGCTTGTATATGAGTTTTGTTATTAAGCTTAAGAAAACCTTTTTTTTGAAGATTTATAATTTTGGATAGCGTACTTTGGATGCGATTTTGAGAAATGGATCACGAACACTGAGGCCATGGATTACTTGCCCATGAGACGCTCATCAAAAGGGTAATGCGTGATGTTTTCATAACCGTCTTCGGTGATGACTACCTGATCCTCGAGTTTTATCGAAAAGCCAGAGCCTTCTGCTGCAACTAACGCTTCTACACAAAATGTCATACCTGGTTTAAGTTCGATAATCAAACGCACCATCGACAAACTTATCGGGGTAGGCAATCATCGGCCACTCATCACACAGCCCAATGCCGTGATATTTACAACCGTATTTTAGTTTCTGGAATTTATCATCAAGGTGATGACCTGTATGTGTCATTTCACGAAACGATAAACCCGGTTTCAGAATCTCCATATTTTCTTGAATATGATCCACTGCATGCAGGTGTGCATCGATCATTTTTTGCGGGGGCTTTTCATTGCCAATCCACCAGCTTCTGGAGATGTCACTACAAAACCCATAGTTACCGACTAGATCGGTATCGAATGATAATATTTCATTATTTTGCAAAATGCGTGGCCCACATTCCTGAAACCATGGGTTAGTTCGTGGACCTGTGGCTAACAGACGTGTTTCGATCCATTCACCGCCGCGTTTGATATTACCTGCATGTAATTGTGCCCAGATTTCGTTTTCGCTTAAGCCCGGTTTGGTAATTGTGTACATTTCATCAATTGCTTTTTCACAGGCGTGTACCGCACATTTCATCGCGAGAATTTCATCATTGCTTTTAATAGAACGTGCCTTTTCCATTAGCTCTTCACCTTGTTCTACTTTGAAACCAGCATCGTCTAAAGCACGTAAGCCATCAATCATGATTTTATCAACGGCTAATTGGCGGTTCTCTCCAGTGTGTTGGCGAATCAATTCATCAACTTGATGCGCAAAAGAGTTTGCATCGTCATTGATTTTATCACCGTTGGTGATATACATCATCGAGGCACTGGCACGGCTTTCTTTCACTAGCGGATTGAAGCTCGATAAAAAAGGTGAGTTTGCATAGTCCCAGATCACCATATAACCATCTGCACAGACTAGACATGCACGAAAAAAGTTATGCATATTCCACAACTGCATATTGCTTGAATCGGTGGCGTAACGGATATTCAGAGGATCAAACAGTAAAACTCCTGCATAGCCACGTGTATTAATATGATCAACAATGCGATCTAGTCGATATTGGCGCATAGCGTCGAGATTGGGTAAAGATAGTCCAGCCTGTTGCCACTCACGAAAGGCTAGTGCGGTCGGCCCAATCTCTATTCGATTACCATCATTAGGTGAACCATCTCCAAGGAGGTTTCCCTGTGTTGGATCTATTTTCCGGCTGTCAGAATAGTAATCATGTTTCATGGTCATAAAAGCGCGCTCAAATTAATCCTAAAAAAGGCCTGGCTTTGCATAAATTCCAAAATTGTTTTCAAACAACAAAAACAAATTGTCATTCAAAGTAGGGGGTGTCATTTTTTATAGTTGAACTCCTTAATAGTAGATGTCCTTTTCGGAATAATCTGCATAATTTCCGTCATTTATTAATGAATATGGCTAAACTTATAAAGAAAGGTAATCTATTAATAAATTTTAAAAATGAATATGAGGTTATATGAATTTTGATCAGATAATAATAAGTGGCATTTTATTTATCGCACTCATTCTTTTTGCCTGGGGTCGTTGGCGCTATGACCTGGTCGCGATGTTTTGCTTGATTGTTGCGGTTCTGTTTAATGTCATTCCCGAAGAGGAGGCATTTTCAGGTTTTGGGCATGCGGCTGTGGTAACCGTGGCAGCGGTGTTGATTCTTTCCCAGGGATTACAAAATGCCGGGGTGGTGAGTTTAATTACGGAGAAGATGCGGCTTATTAAATTTACGTCATTTTCTTTATTGGCGACGATTACACTGGTCGTTACTGTACTTTCCGCATTTATGAATAATGTCGGAGCTTTGGCTTTGATGCTGCCAATCACCATGATTGCGGCAAAAGAATACAATATTCCTCCTGCACGCTTACTGATGCCACTGGCTTTTGGCAGTATTTTAGGTGGTTTAACAACACTTATAGGTACCCCACCCAATATTATTATCGCTGCTTATCGGGCGCAGGTAACGGGTGATGAATATGGCATGTTTGAATTTTCACCGGTAGGAGTTCCTGTCGCTATTGCGGGAGTATTGTTTATTGTATTTATCGGTTGGCGTTTAATACCATCGGGTCGGATGACTAAAAATGCCTCTATGAATCTGTTTGAAATAAACTCCTACCTTACTGAAATACAAGTAAAAAAAGAGAGTAAATACATTGGGGCAAGGCTTAAAGATTTACCTATGTTTAAAGGTCAGGATCGTACCGAAATACTGGGCGTAGCAACACCCAGTACCTACGCGCGCAATGTCAATCTTACCTATAAGATTGCTGAAGATGATATTTTCATAATTCGCGCGGATCCCATTGAAATCAAACCTTTGCTGGATAATCACGATTTTGAGTTACTCAATAGCGCCACGCATATTTATGAAGAACCTGATGAGCATACAGCGATTTTGATGGAAGGCGTTATTACCCAGGGTTCGCCATTGGTAAGACGGGATATTCGTTACCTCAGGCGTTTATCAGGTCGTTCAGTTGCCCTGGTAGGATTAGCCCGCGATGGTGAAAGTGTGGTTAGCAGGATCCGCCAACTCGTTTTCAAAGCAGGGGATGTATTACTGATTCAAGGGCATGAGGAAACCATCGACGAGCAATTTACCCAAATGGGATTGCTACCTTTGGCTCCTCGTGCATTGGAGCTGGATAGAAGTCGAAAAGTGGTACTCGCGCTGATGACATTTCTCGGCGCGATTGTGCTGGCAATGACGAATCTTGTTTCACTGCCAATCGCCTTTATATTGGCCGTTATGGTTTATGTGTTAACGGGCATTATTCGCATGCGGGAAATATACGAGCAGATAGACTGGGCAGTAATTGTACTGCTGGCTGCAATGATTCCGGTAGGTAATGCGCTGGATTCTACAAATACCACCAAACTTCTGGCTGAGACCATGCTAAACATTGTTGGCTCGGATTCTCCAGTACTGGTATTAACCTTGATTTTAATTATTACCATGTTGCTTTCCAGTGTAGTGAATAACGCTGCAACCGCGTTAGTCATGGCTCCGATTTC
Source organism: uncultured Gammaproteobacteria bacterium (assembly GCA_963807855.1). Classification (GTDB taxonomy): domain Bacteria; phylum Pseudomonadota; class Gammaproteobacteria; order Thiotrichales; family Thiotrichaceae; genus Cocleimonas. Next base: position 9,883 of record CAWEEB010000005.1, read on the forward strand.
CGTGGCTGCCGCACAAACCATGGGGGTGAATATCGATGGTTTTTTGATGGCGGTAGCCGTCGGTGCTTCCTGCGCCTTTCTCACTCCCGTAGGGCATCAATCTAATACATTAGTTATGGGCCCCGGTGGATATCAGTTTGGCGATTACTGGCGTATGGGGTTACCGTTGGAAATTCTTATAATAGTAGTTACTATCCCTTTGATATTATGGGTTTGGCCGTTGTAATTGCTGTTTTGATTGAATCGTTGATATTGGTGAAGAATGATATTGAAAACTTGAAATCAAGCGGACCGAATTGATACGATGCAAAAGCCATGCAAAAAATATGGCTTAAAAGTGGGGGGGTGTACTATTCTCTAAATTATGAACAAAGTGAGAACCGAAGGAATTAAAAAATGACATTTGTAGTCACTGAAGATTGCATTAAGTGTAAGTACACAGACTGTGTTGACGTATGCCCTGTGGAATGCTTTCACGAAGGCCCGGAAATGCTGGTGATAGATCCGGATGAATGTATTGATTGCGCCTTATGTGTTCCGGAATGTCCAATCGATGCCATATTTGATGAAGTAGATTTACCCGATGACCAATTAAAATTTATAAAAATAAACGAAGTTTTATCTGCAGAGTGGCCGGTTATCGAAGGCATGATAGCCGCTCCTGATGATGCAGAAGAATGGGAGGGCGTGCCGGATAAAATTCAGTATTTAGCAGACTATCTTGATGATGAAATATTAGACGAAGATAGTGCAGATGAAGAAATAATAGTCGATGAACTATTGGACGACGAAATCATAGATGATGAACTATTAGACGATCAGTAGTCATAAATGCACCTGGAAAAAAACCGTGATTAATGTATTATCCCTTAAATAATTAAAATTATTATTAACCAAAATCAGGGCGCTTTAAGCACAATCTGCTATTTAATCAGCTAACAACTCTAGGCAAGTTGTATATGCGTTCTTACTTTTATTTATTGATGCGTCATCGATGCATTATTGATGCGAGGACAAGATGAAAAAGATTTCCGTTAGCTTGGCTTTATTGTTAATACCTGTTGTCACTTTATACGCTGTTGCAACCTTGCGTACTAGCACGGGATTTTACTACCCTAGTGATAAAACACATGCAGAATCAAGTTATCTAGGATTTGGGGATATCAATACTAATTTCGGTAACCGCTGTCATCTGGCAAATGATTATAATTTAGCAGAAGGAAGTCCGGTGTATGCGGTAGGACCAGGAGTTGTACAAAGCACCTCGACCTCAATTCCTTTTTATGGGGGAGATGACGGAACTGCGGGTGGTGTTGTAGTTGTAAGATACACCAAAGCCGATGAGACATTTTTTTTCGCACTTTATGGACATATAAAAAACTTCACAGTCGCCGCCGGCGATAGCGTCGTCGGGGGACAAAAAATAGCAGAAGTGGGTGTATATACCACAGGTGGGGTTGCGCAGCCTCATTTACATTTTGGAATCAGTAACGCATCACCTAGTTTAGAAGGGTATACACCTTCAACAGCATGTAGCGATTTTCTCGGTTACGTTGATCCAGAACCTTATTTGATAGCAAATTCACCAAAACTAAGCCCAGCAGAAACCTGTATAGCTGTTGACGATGCTGATGATACAACAGTCAACACAATTCTTACCACGACAAGTGTATTGGATAATGATACGGATACCGATGGTGATACCTTAACTGTATCTGCGGCTGATGCTACCTCTGTAAATGGGGTTGCAGTGACAAATAATGGTGATGGCACATTTACCTATACTCCGGCAATAGATTTCACCGGTAACGATTCTTTTAACTATACCGTTTCTGATAATAATGGTTGTAGCGATGAAGGCACATTCAAAGTCACTGTTAATACTGATTCGTCAACGCCAACCTCACCAACTGCGCCTGAAGAGGAAAGTAGTGGCTCTGGTGGTGGAAGCTTAAACACATCGGTTTTGATTCTATTCTCCATGCTGGTTTTAATCAGACGCTTAAGAAAAAACGTCTAAAATAAAAAAATAGCTCAAAAGTAGGGGGGTGTAATTGAAAAATTACAGCCTCCTTTTTTTATCTATTTTTAAAACTATCAATTCATATTAATACTGTAAAAATAAACAATTACGGGCATAATCTGCTGAATTAATTTAATGAATGTTGATAAAAAAGGGGATCAAATGAAACGTCATTCAACCAAAGGTCTAGTTACGGTACTATCAATCAGTGTTTTATTAATCGGCTGCGGTGGCACTAAAACCGATGAAATCAAACAGGTAATCACTGAAAAAACTTCAATGACTAACAGCGCTGTTAGTTTTCAAAAAATTGATGTAGTAGTTGGTGAAGGAAAAGTAGCGAAAGCAGGTCAAACTGTTTCTGTGCATTACACCGGTTGGTTATACGAGCCAGAAGCTACTGATAAACACGGCACTAAATTTGATAGCTCGGTAGATCGCGGTCAACCGTTTGAGTTTCCATTAGGTGGGGGACGTGTCATCAAAGGCTGGGATCAAGGCGTTGCAGGAATGAAGGTGGGTGGTAAACGCACTTTAATTATCCCACCAAAAATGGGCTATGGAGCACGCGGCGCAGGAAGAGTAATACCACCAAATGCAACCTTGATTTTTGATGTTGAATTATTAGGTGTTGAATAGAAACTGAAATATCAGAGAACACGTTTAGGGTGAAATCTGTAATAATCAGGTGGGGTCTTATTTCAAGTTCCCTGTTAAACATAGGTGTTTATTCAAAAAAAGTGACATTCTGTGAACAAATCCACTGAAACCAATCACTAAAAACACATAATAAGATTAGATAATAATTTCAGGGGTTTAAGTACCACTTAAGCAGATGTTTAAATATAATAAAAAATTACAATTATTAACGAAGATGCACAGACTTTCTGGGATGCCTCTTGCTCTGTTTTTTACTCTGATATTTGTTACCGCATGTAATGATAAAAATGATCAGCCAGATTCCGCGAGTCATTCCGCTTACGCCCAAACCCTTTTATCTAGCCCCACCAGTATTAACACTGAGGATACGACTTCTGGCGATGAAGTAAAAACCTGGTATGGTCAGGATATTGGTTTTGTATCAGCTGACAATCCATTATTTAATAAGATTGAAGCACTCATTGCACTGGGTAAAATTAATGCGGCTACCCTCAGCTATCGCAATACTTCAACCTTATTGAGCAACCAGGCTAATGAGATTGATGTGAAACTCTGGCGCGCCCATGCGACTGCGAGTATCAATCATGAAATCCTGGAAATTTACGACTCGCTTGATCTGGTTTTTCAGAAAAATAATATAAAACCCTTTAGAGCTACGCTGAAGCAACTCGCGACTCCAGAAACAATTGAAATCTACACCAGTACGGGTAATAACAAGGAACTGCGACAACAAAAAAACGAGATTACACAAGCCACACGCATCATCACTGCATCAGTTTTAAATGCAATCTCGGTGCTAGCCCCATCGCGCAAAGAATACATGCTCGCAGGATCTGCCATGCTTCAACAAAGCGGCGAAAATCTGCAACACGCTTTATCTGCAGACGGCAAAATCACTGACCTCAGTAAGCATCAACTCGGTATCAGCCAAATTGATAGTGTCTTAAGCCTGATCCCTAAATTTGTAGTGAATGTGTGTGAAGAGCAACGTAAGGTTTCTCAAACCTATCGGGATAACACCAATAAAATTGTTGAACAGTTCATGTCATTCGGTAACAAACCCGTTCAAGCAAGAGTTAGTGATATTTATGCATTAGCAAAACAAACTGAGATTATAGCTAAAAATCTGCCGGAAAAAGATCAAGATATTTGTAATGGTAGTTAACGGTTCCTGAGATGCTTCCAAAGTCTTGTTTCAGCGCCTGTTTGATTTTTACGTAGACACGCTGTGCAATTATTTTTCTGGCAATTTTCTCCTTCACCCTAGCCGTCTCCCTCAAGGAGAGGGAATATTGTATTTTCAATCAGATATCATGTTTTCTGGAATATTTAAATTAAATAGCTGATTTAAGAGGTGCTTAAAACTACAGAGGTGACTTTTCAATATTGTTTTTATAAAAAAAATGAGTTGTCATTCTAATATGGGTGATTTTAAGTTTCCCTCTCCCCCAGGGAGAGGGTTAGGATGAGGGCGTTCTAAAACAGAGGCTATTTCATCTAAAACTTGCTCACTGTCACCCAGTATTTGATTATAAGAGAATTTTAAAACTGCCTTATAGTATCAACATCATAGTTTGTGAGTATGGAAATACCTCCCAACCTAATTCATCACTTAATCTGAATCGATTCCAGATAGCGTACCAGCGAGGTAATCCTGCCAAAAACCATCGATTGGATATCAATATCGGGAAGTGGGTAGGCAATAGCATCAGTGGCCTGGTACTCCATAACCGTAAAGTGATTCCCCCAAACTGGCATAACTCGATTACCATGTGGTTTGATCATGTTTCTGCCGTCAATAATTCTGTAGACATGTTCTTTAGGGAATTCATCGTTGAGGTTTTTTGCAATCGTGGTCAGATCGGTTGGCTTGGTCGAAAGTACAGTCGCAACCGGACCATCGCCCCTGGCATCTTTGCCATGACAGGAAGCACAGTTACTTAAATATTCCATTTCACCGAGTTTAAGTTGAGCTGCATTATCCAGCGCGTTAACGCTGCTAAAGCCAAACAAAATGCAACATCCTGCGATTACTGCGGCACTCAAGATTATTTTACGTTTATTGATGGGTTTCATAGCTTTTCTCTAATAAATAGTAGCCAGTCTCTAATCCATCACTTAGTCTGGATCGATTCCAGATAGCCTACTAGCGATGTAATCCGTCCAAAAACCAACGCCTCGGCATCTCCCTCGTGGAGTGGATACGCAATCCGCTCAGCTTCCACATAAGCCTTGGTCGTATAACGATTCCCCCAAACAGGCATATCGGTATCACCATGAGGGTTAATCATCTCTCTACCGTCAATCACCTTGTAGATATGCTCATCCGGAAATTTACCGTCAAAGTTCTTAGAGATCATTGTCAGATCAGATGGTTTAACAGAAAGAACATCCGCGACCGGACCCCCGCCTTTGGCATCTTTTCCATGACAGGCAGCACAGTTACTCAGATATTCCATTTCGCCAAGCTGCAGCTGAGCTTTCTTATCCAGTGCATAAACGCTGTTAAATCCAGACAGAATAAAACCCGCGATAATTGCGGCACTTAATGTGAGTTTACTTTTATTAATGGGTTTCATAGCTATTCTCAAATGAAAAATAAAAAGTATATTTCTATTCTCACGTTAACATATTAAGCGAGAGTACCTTATGACATAAATCATGGGACTTAATCAGAGATCCCTTAACCATCACAGGTTTTTAACAGCAAGGTCCTTCCCTGAGCCATTTTTAAGGTTACCGGCTCACACTTAATATTCTGCAGTTTCAGTTTCACCGTATTCATGTCAATGACCTTCGATGTTACCTTTGCCTTTCCTCGCCATCCCAGTTTTATATTTTTCATCGGGCGGCTCACGGTTTTGCTGGGCAGCAGATACAAAGTAAACCATTGGTTTTTCGGTACAGCTATTTTTCGCTGTGACGACTTAACGGTAATCAAAGGTGTATCAATGACTTTGGTTCGAAATTGCCAGCTGATATTTCTTTTTGCTCTGTTATTTTCCCTCTCGATATCAACCGAAACCGAAGCGCGGTAACTACTCGCCCAATTCAGTCTTTGCAATGGAAACCAGGCAAACTGAAGTTTACTAAAAGACTGATGTGGATCACTTTTATGATTCAACTCACGCACAGCTTTAATGCGTGTCCAGCGACCGTTTTTATTTTTCTTTTCAAACTTAAAGGCACTTATTTTCACCGCCTTTACCTTGCCTGGATTAAACTGCAAAGACAGCGGATAACCACTCAGATCAAGATCCGGCAACGGGTCAGGCGTCTCATCGTAAAACACCGGGGTCACCTCTTTGGCGTTAACAGGCGGCCAAACCACAAACTCGGGGTTTTTATTATATTGGCGCGCATCCTGTTGATTACCAAAGGTTTTACTTACCTTAAAATCAGAATTACACAGCTTCAGGTAATAGGTAGAATCCATTATTTGATCACTGGGCGCCGCAGAATCACAATAATTTTCAAACCAGCTTGCGTACACACGCGTATTGTTATCGCAGATCTTGTAGAAGCGGTTTTCACCCGAATGCAATGCACGACTATTATTCGCGCTACACAGATTATTCAACCAGCTGGTTTTAACACGAATCCGTGGCCGACAAATTTCATAATAAGAACCACTACCACTAAACAGAATATCTGCTGGCGGGTTACTACAAATACCATCCATATAACTGGCTTTAAGCAAGCGCCCATTCGGGCAACTTAAAGAAAAAGCCTCCTCATATAAAGCAGCCTGCGGCATATTAATACAGGCACGTTCGATATATTCAGCATTAACCGCAGTGCCCAGGCAATCAACCGGTTTACTCGGCATAGCCTGCGCGGGCCTTGTGCTACAGGTATTTTCCATATCCTTGCGACCCATATTATAAACGTAGCTGTTAAACCCATCTTTATTCGTAGCCGCGCCATAACCAATGGTGTCCACAAGAAAATCAAGAAAAGTGAAACGGTGATAAATAGCAGACATCAAACCAGAAATGGAATCAGAAACATCTTTGCTACCAACACTGATATTCTCCTTCACATCCCGATAAGGGTAAGCCGCTTTAGCCGCACGCTCAGCTGGGTCAGCGCCACTAAACCCCCGATATGCGCTGTCTTGCTGGTGTAAATCAAGCCCGATAAAATCCTTGCCGATATTATTCGCAATGTAACTGGCATGGCTCTGCGCCGCCCGTGATAAAGGAGTAGAGTAATGTCATCGGCTCCATTCCGGCTGCTATTCTAATGGCATTGA
>CAWEEB010000006.1:0-26844 GCA_963807855.1 uncultured Gammaproteobacteria bacterium
TGTTGTTATGTTTATTGTTCTTCAACATTACGTATTGCTATCCCATCTATATTGCCATAGTCGCATTAGCCCGCTTTATTATTCTCGATTCAAAATCATTTGAAATGTGGCATTTATTAGAAATTGGTTTGACAATTTTAATTCTCACAATTGCCGTATATGTCGTTCGTTATGGTCATGTACATTTACCTTATTTATCCAGTAAGTCTGAAAAAGAAAAAGAGTAATTGTTATGTCAGAATCAGATATGACAGATAAGGCAGGTAACAAAGAGAGCGTGGAACAAGTCGAAGAAACGCATACCCAGAGTGAAGTAGAACCCAAGGGTAAAAAGAAAGCCAATAAGAAAAAAACAGCAGGTTCAGCGAAGGGTATCGAAACCATGTTTCGCAATGCCTATCGGGCACAGCTTGATATGCTCTCGTTAGCTGCCACTAAAGCCAATATCATGATTTCATTGAACGGAGTAATTGTTTCGATATTGATGGTTACGGGTGGCTTTATATACGCCAGCACCCCTATATTCTTACTACCCGCAATTGTATTTTTGATCACCTCAGCAATCTCAATTTACTTTGCTTTATCAGCTGCGTCGCCAGCACCTGCTCCAGCGCATACCCGTGTTTTATGTTGCTTTCGTGACGTGATTAAGGGTAAAGCCAAGTTGAGTGATTTAAAAAATTATGTGAAATTACCCGAAGCACGTTTTAACAACGACACATCTAATATATTAATTTTTGAAGATTTTGCCACATTGCCTAGAGAAACCTATCTCAAGCACATGTCAGAATTGTTAAAAGATCCGGATGAAATCTACACTAAAATGAGTGACCATTTATATCGTTTGGGCCTAGTGGCAAACACTAAATACGCCATGTTGCGCTACTCGTATTCGGTTTTTCGTTGGGGCTTAATCCTGTCAATTCTGCTATTTTTATCACTCAAAATCATGCAATATAATGATCCGAACTCAGTCAAAAGCAATGGATTCAGTGACATTCAAAATAACTCTTTGTTGTTGAATAAAAATAAAAAATAGAAAGTCACCCCCCCTACTTTTATGAGGTTTTTTAATTCTTATAAAATTGAAAATCTCACCCTTCGGGCGTCGTCATTGCATTCCAACGTTGTCTCGGCTGCGCCTCGGCTAGGCCACTTTATTTGCTATTTACGGCAAAATTAGCCATAATTATTTTAATCTTAATGAATTAAGCACGACCAATAAAGAGCTCAAGGACATGCCAATCGCAGCCATCCATGGCGTAACAAATCCCATAACAGCAGCAGGCACGGCAATGATGTTATAAGCAATTGCCCAACCCAAATTTTGCAAGATGATTCTGCGTGTCTTTCGCATCAACATAAATGCAGGGGCAAGTTGCGTGAATCCTTTTGATAGCAAAATAAAATCGCTGTGATTTTTTGCAAGATCAGTTGCATTCGAAAACGTCATAGAAACGTCTGTAGCGGCTAAAGTAGGTGCATCATTAATACCATCACCAAACATCATGATTTGGCAATCAGGATAACTCTGGCGCTGCTGCTGCAACCACGCTAGCTTGTCTTCAGGGTTTAGATTCCCATGTGCTTCTGAAATCCCAAGTTGATCGGCAATAGCCCTTACACTTTGTTCGTGATCGCCGCTAATAATCGCCGTTTTATTAATACCAAGTTTGATTGCAGATTGAAGGAATTCTTTAATCCCATCTCTCAACGGATCGATGACCCTAAAGACTGCTTGTAAACCGTTCTCATTGCTCAGGTATAGAATTGAATTTCCTTGATTTCTCCAGCTCTCAATATTTTTTTTCAGTTCACTATCTAATGTGGCTTCTTCCACCCTGGTAAAAGACATATTCCCCAATAACCAATGGTTACCAGCGCAGAAGTTATTGGATTCGGCTTTGACCCCGAACCTGCAATATGCTCAATATTATTCGTTTTAAATTCATTCAGCACCAAACTCTTTTCTTCAGCGGCATGAATAATCGCTTTTCCAAAAGGATGGTGAGAACCTTGCTCTATGGCTGCGGCAATGCTTAGACAGTCTTCCGCGGATAAATCAGTAGTGGGAATTATCTGATCCAAAGTAGGAATGCCAGATGTAAGTGTGCCGGTTTTATCAAAAACCAGCGTATCAATATGACTGAGTTTTTCGATGGATGACATGCGCACTGGCAATACATGAAATTTACTTAAGCCCGCAGCACCTAGCGATAAGGCAACCGGTGCGGCCATAGCCAAAGCACATGGGCAAGTTACTATAAGAACGGCAATAGTATTGGCTAAAGCATCTTCGGAACCATTCATTGTCCAGAAAAAGTAGGTTAAAACAGCTATTGTCAAAATAACCGCAACAAATTTGCTGGCAACCTGTTCGGCAATGTCCACGTAATAAGGTCGATGGCTGATACTTCTTTGAGTTAACTGGTGGATTTCATTGATGGTTGACTCTGTTCTTCCTGAAGTCACTTCCACTTCGATAACCTGATCAATATTAATCGATCCACCCATCAGCAAATTACCCTGATTATGTGTCACAGGCCTTGATTCGCCTGTCAGTAATGATTCATCAAAACTACTTGCGGTAGATTTGAGAATACCGTCTACCGGCAACGTTTCTCCGGGAGATAATTGTATTCGATCACCCGGATTAAGCTCAATCACAGGCACTTCTGTCACCCCCCCACTTTTAGCCATTAATATGGCTGTTTTGGGAATGATTTTTGCAGCGCGATCGAGTAATGCCGTCGCAGTGATTCTTGTTCTTAATTCGATGTGGCGGGCAATTAATAGAAAGATAACGAACATCGCGATGGATTCAAAATACACGTCTTCTTGCTGTTTAATCGTACTCAATAGGCTTCCAAACCAGGCGACAGATAATCCAAGAGCAACAGGAACATCCATACCCAGGGTTTTGTTTTTTAAATCACGCCACGCATTGCGAAAAAATAATTGTCCAGGATAGGCCAGCAGCAAAAAAGTACTGCCAACATTGACCCAGCGAGAGATTTTTATCCATAACGGGAATTCGCCCTGATTATCTGGACCACCGAAAAAGTAGCCCCCAATAGCTGATTGCATAACAGCCATACCCAGTATCACTGCAAAAATAATGCGTTGTAAGCTGCGTTGTTTTTGTTCTTCGTTAAGTGCTTCTCGTTGAGTTGGATCAAACGGATGAGCGTGATAACCAATATTGGTAATCGCCGTTAAAATATCACTGAGTTTGACCAGTCCCGGATTCCATCTAACTCTGACTTGCTGGCCAGTGTAATCCATCTGCACATCAATCACGCCTGTTAGCGCCCGCAAGGTTCTTTCATTGAGCCAGAGACAGGCTGCACAGCGAATCTCTTCGAGTATCAACCACGCTTCTTTCCAGTTATCGGATTTATTAGTGGAAACAAACTCACGCTGAATTTCTTCGTTATCATAAATTTTGAGTTTATCCAGAAGCTCCGGCAAGGCGGTATTGTTTAAAGAAGCAGCATTGCCTTCACGATGTTTGTAGTAATCCGCATTGCCCGATTCAATAATGACACGACATACAGATAAACACCCATGGCAGCAAAACGCTCGCTTTTCCCCAAAAACCTCGTATAAGTGGGGGGGTGACGTTTTAGTAGGTAAACCACAATGGAAACAGCCGTGTTTAGTCATTCTTATTTAGACTTATTAATGAATTAGCAAATAAAAAGCCCCTCTGATAATAAACCAGAAGGGCTCGAGAAAAAATATATGACTGAGTTATTACGAAGAAGGTACTGCTGGAGCATCTGGAGCTTTTGGTTCCTCTGGTTCTACAGGCTCTTCGTCTGATTCAACCACAAGTAGCTTGGTACCAGTGCCTACAGAAGCATAGTAATCTGCAAGTTCTGTAATTTCTTTTTCAGTCAAAATACTGGCGATAAAGCGCATCCGGCTATAGATATCATTTTCACGATCCTCTTCTTTGTAAGCGAGCATCGTCGTCACAAAATAAGAGGTGTTTTGACCGGCAATCGCAGGCACATCGACAATTGAGCCTTCCCCATTCAAGCCATGACAACCAGCACACGGAGGAAGAAAGCGATTACCGTCTCCTTTCGTAACTAGCCTGATTGCTTCAGGTGTGACTTTTGCAGCATCTACACTAGACATCGGTAAAGCCTGAGTTGCATAAAATGCCGACACATCTGCAACATCTTGTTTGGAGAGCTTTCTAACATTCTTCAGCATTATTTTATCATCACGTTTCTTATCCTGATAATCGATGATTTGCTTGTAAGTTGCGTGCGCTATCTGACCAGCAAGAAATGGGGTATCCTCTTCTTCTATTGGAGTTACATCTGTTCCATCTTCCCCATGACACTTGGCGCATTTGCTGGCTATTTTTTCCCCATTTTCCAAATCAGCATTCTTAATCAGGTTTCGTGTTTCTGAGGTCCATGCTACATTTGAGGAAGGTGCTGCCGTTGCATTGAGTGACCCCAATAGCGCAAAGAAGCTTAGGCATAAAAAAAATGTGAACGAGCGTGTCGAATTTTTTCGTTTTGAGCAATTTAATGTTGTCTGCATGTTTATATACTCCACGGGAATGTGCCATTAGTTTCCATGAGGAAAAACTGTAAGATCGGATAGCCATAACTCGCAATCATGTAAACCACAATTACTGCAGTCCAGAAACCAAAACCATTCAGCAATTTAGGGATATTCATCACTGGATGCATTGACTCTGCATACTCCATGACTGGCATGACATCTGCTTTAGCTTTAAAGTGCGAGAAGAACAGGTTTACAACGAATATCACTGCGGAGAAAAATAAGATCACTCCACCAACAAACATCAAAAACTCATAGGGTCCCCACGATGCAGTAAACTCTTCTGAGTACGGGGCTACACCAATTCTACGTGGTTGACCAAGGAGTCCAAGAATGTGCCAAGGGAGAGTCAACACCAACATCCCAATAAACCAGGTCCATAATTGTAATAGAGCCATTTTAGTTGAGAAAAGGGGTCTACCCGTCATGCTTGGCCACATATAATACGCGGTCGACATATACATGATGACCGTTGTTCCAGCAAATATCAGATGGAAATGACCAGTGATCCACTGGGTATTGTGTACCGCGACATCCATTGAGTAACTGGCATTGACCATGCCTCCCCAACCACCAACAGTCAGCATTAATAATGATAAACCACCAGAAAGAACCATCGGGTTGCTCCAGTTAAGAGCTCCTATCCAGCCAAAAAGACCTTTACCTCCGCGTAATCGACCCGCAACTTCCATCGATGCAATCACCGTAAAACCTGTAATCAAGGTTGGAATCGCTACCATAAACGTACCAATCATATGTACGAATTTCCATCCAGCATCCTGAAAAGGATCGACGTATAGATGATGCATTCCGATTGGCACACTGAAAACCAGCAGCATCAGAATCGATATACGTGAAAACTCGTCACTGAATAATTTTCCATTGGCAGCTTTGGGTACCAAGGTATAGAAAGCGATATACGCTGGAATTAACCAGAAATATACGATCGCATGTAATGTCCATGAGAATAAAGTACGAGCCAAGCCAACATCTATTTTATCGATCCATCCCATCGACCAGGGAATCAGCTGAAATAACACTTCGCTGGCAACACCAAGACTAGTAATAAACCATAAAATGGCATTTGCGGTCATTGCATACATGGCTAGTGGAACAGCTGCTCCTGGATTCTGCTTTTTCCAGGCATTCATGGTCATTACCATTTGCAAACACCAGACCCAAGACCCAACGACAAGAAAAGTTGCACCAAAGTAAAAGACTGGATTCGCTTTCAGCGGTGGATAGAACGTATACATCACCGATGCTTCGCCCATCAACAGCATAATGGCAGCAGCGGCGGTACCACCCAGACTAATTAAGAACCCTAACCAGCCCAGACCTTTACCACCCCAGAGCGGTATTTTCAGTGTGGTGTGTGATATCCAGTAACCAAAACCCATAATGAAGAATGTGGTTAAAACAAACCCCATAATCACACCATGGCTAGATACTGAGCGATAATACAATTCAATGAATTCTATTTTTGGGAACAATCCACTACGTTCAGCGACCTGGTATAAGCCCATAAAAGCAGCAAGAGCGAAGGTGATAAAAGCAATCCAAAGGTTTGCTAAGCTTAATTTACTTACTTCAGCGTGCATTAGTCAGCCTCCTTTAAACTTTTTTCAAAATCTTCCAACGATACAACATTCAGACGAGACCACATATAGTCATGCCCCAAACCACAATATTCATTACAGAACATCGGAAAACGACCTACTTTAGGAAATGTAGTATTTACCTCAGAGATATAACCAGGTACCACCATAGTGTTCATGTTTGTGTTTGCAGTATGAACGCCATGAAGAACGTCAGCGCTGGCAATGCGAAACTTGATAGGTGTGCCGACAGGAACTTTCAAATCATGTGGAAAGAAGCCATAACGCGCCGCTACCATTGTCACGCGATAGCTGCCATCGTCTTGTTTCTCAATTCCTAAATTATCCTCATTGAATTCTTCGGATAAGTGCAGCGTGGTGGAATCTATGGTTTCAACATTACTTGGAGGATGAATGTTTTTATTTATTGCGTAAGCAGCGAGAATCCCCATCATTGCGAATGCCATCGCAAACGAGAGTATCACCCACTTTTTTTCAGTACCATCTACATGCATATCAATTATCCTCCTCTAGTTCACAGGGCCGTGAGGCAGGAAGAAGCCGTAGAACATATACAGCCAGCCTAATACCATTAAAACAGCATAAACCAATAAAATTGCCCAGGTTCCTTTAGGCGCTTCTGCTATCGCCTTTTCTTGTTCTTCCGGAGTTAGTTCAACCATTGATACTCTCCTTTATCAGGTTGTTATTTGAAGAAGAATCCCTCTAGAGTCACCTTTAGATAGAGACTCATCCGACAGATAATTACACTTATTGAAAATCAAATAATTAACATAAGTTAGTTAGCGGACTAAATAATGGCTTTGCGAATGGATTAGTTAACTATGTAAATAAAACCATTGTTGCTTACTTTGATAAATAACAAAGCCCAAAAACTGCTTAAAAGTGTGGGGTGTGTTTTGTTTAGAGAATTCAGTTATGGAATTGATAAGCAAAAAAAGGAGATCTGAAAAAGACCTCCTTAAACCACCTACACAAATTTTATAAGTACTTTAACCACCAGCAAAAATGTCGCTGGTAATATTATTTAACCAACTGTATGCATTCTCAACAGCACGTCTATGAGCTTCATCAGACGCATCCATGGGAGTCAAACCTCCAGCCATATTAATGATCTTAGAACGATCCTCAGCTAGACGATAAACAGCGGCTACAGAAATACCCCAGTCTTCAGCAATCACTGAATAACAGGTATTTACATAAGCAGGTGTACCAGGTTCTTTACCATTGAGTAATGCCGCAACAGCTGCTGCACAAACCTTAGCTTGTGAATTTGCTGAATAGCCTGACTTTGGCATTCCGGTAGCAATACTTGCATCACCAATCACATGAATGTCTTTATGAATGGTTGATTCAAAAGTACCAAGATCAATGGGACACCAGTCACTATCACCCGTAAGGCCTGCATCAAAAGCAATTTTCCCGGCTTTTTGCGCGGGGATAATGTTGAGTACATCCGCTTTAATAGACTCACCTGTCGTTGTAGAGACTGTCATAGTTGCAGCATCCAACTCTTCCACACCATCACTCTTGATATATTCGATTAGTGAATTATCAGACTCGAAGCCATAAAACTTCTTCCAGCCCTGAACAAACAGACCATATTTAGAGAATTTAGCTTTGGGATCTACGTAAACCACTTTTGATTTAGGCTTTTCTTTCTTCAAATACATAGCGATCTGGCACACACGCTCTGGTGGGCCAGGAGGACAACGGAAAGGATTTGGTGGTGCAGCAATAACCACTGTACCCCCATCTTTCATGTCGGTTAACTGCTTACGTAGTATTGCTGTTTGCTCTCCCGCTTTCCATGCATGCGGAATTTTATCTATCATTGATTCATCGTAACCTTCAATAGCATCATATTTGAAGCTGATACCTGGAGCTACGATACAACGATCATAATCAAAACTTGAACCACCTTTAACAGTAACCTTTTTGGCTTTTGCATCAATACCCGTCACATAGTCATGAACGACTTTGATACCTTCTTTTTCAAGACCAGAATAACCATGTTTTAGTGAATCCAGTGTACGGCTTCCACTTAAAACCTCGTTACTTAAATAACAAGTATGGTAATCCTTATTTGCTTCAATGATAGTGACTTCGACGCTAGGGTCAGCCATTTTTAAGTATCTAGCTGCTGTAGCTCCAGAAGTTCCACCACCAACAACAACGACTTTTTTAGCGGCACCAAATGCGATTGATGGAACACCAACGACTCCTACCGCTGTAGCTGCACCAAGGCCTTGCACAAATCTTCTACGACTTTTATTTGTATTCATTTTTAATTTCTCCTTGATGTCTATTATTCGCCACTACTGTAGTATTCGATTAGCGCTTCCACACCTGCCGGTCCAAGTTTTTTATGCATTTTGGCCATCTGTTTTGCCATTTTCTTGGTGGCTTTACGGTCTTTATTTTGATAGTCCATCATTTGCGCAGCTAGATATGATTTCCATTGACCTTTAAGATACCCAGAATCATCATCTGCAACTGTTCCACTTTCGCTATGACATTTTTCACAATATTTCTCGTGAATCTCGCCACCTTTTGAGGCCTTATCGGCATCTACTTTTTGTCCTTTTGCAGCGACAAATTTTTGTTTGGAGAAATATTCACCCATCAAATTAAATTCATCGTCTGTATAGCCTTTCGCTATACGACCCATAATCGTGGATGGGATATCACCGCTCTTATAACCTTGCATTGTTTCGACAAGATAAGCTGAAGACATACCTGCTAGAGTAGGAATTGACGGTCCATTACTAGCGCCATATGTTCCATGACAACCGGCACAAGTATTCGAGAGCATCGTTGCATCAGCTCCTGCTATTGTCTTCGGTGGTTCTTTTTTATCTGCTGCGATTGCAGTTTGAGATAGAAGCATTGCTAAACTGGCAGTAGCAATGATTCTCAAGGGGAATCTCTTCATTTTAAACTCCTGTTTTATTGACATGCTCTCACCCTGTTTCTTTTTAGTTTATTGAGCTTTCTAAACCTAAGAACTATTAAAGAAAATGCAATTTTTGTGAAAAAAAACACGGGGTGAGTTTTTTTAGCTAAGCCACTATAAGTGGAAATTGCGAAAATTAAACTAACATAAGTTAACTTTTAAGCTTATGTGTATTAAGTGACATGTATCTAACTAAGCAAAAGGATGAGCAATAACCATGTCAGGGTTAAATTCAGCGATTTCGCTAAGCTTTTCTTCATCCAGAATTTTAAGACGCTTTTTATTACAATGAATTAATCCTTCAGCCATTAATTCTTTAATCACTCTATTCACATGGACATTGGTTAGTCCAATTGCATCTCCAATATCTTCTTGTGTAATTGGAAAATCCATAGAATCACTGGTGTTATTAGAGTTGGCTGGAACCTGGTGTTTCACGCGATAAAACAATTCCAGAATAATAAACGCAATACTCTCTTTAGCTGTTTTTCGACCTGCTGCCATAAGGTGGTTTTGGCAGAGGGTTACATCACGAGAACGCATATCTACCATTCGCATAGCAATATCCGGATTTTCTTGAATCATCGGCTTAATATCTTTACGAGGATAAGCGCAAAGTACTAACTCTGTAACTGAACCTGCAGAATGTGGCATCACTCCGCTGGCATTGGTTTGAAATCCAATCAGATCACCAGGCAGTAAGAACTGTAGAATCTGGCGTTTACCCGAATTGCTAACAGTTTTATAGATTAATCCCCAGCCACTGAAGACTGTGTAAACATAATCATGTTTTTCACCTTCTTGAAAAAATCGTGTCCTCGCAGGAATAATCAATTGCTCTTTACGAAAGTCTTCAGCTTCTTCTAATGAACAATCAGATAATTTCTTAAACAACGACGTGTGCCTAACTTCGCATTCACTACATTTCGTCATAGAAAATTGAACTTTTTCAATGGTATTAAAATTCATAATGAGCTCATAAATTAGGCAACTTCCCTCTGATTCTAAACCTATTTAAAAAATAATAATTAACCTAGATCAGTCAGAACATGGATAATTTTCAGATAAACCTAATTTCTTTGATCGACCTCAAGGAATCGATCTTTATTTTTATACTTTTAACCTAGGTTAAGAAGAAACAATAAATAGCTAAGTTAAGCTCCTGCGAATCTCATAGGAATCAAATATAAAAAACTATGGGCATTAACTCCTCCCACCGCTAGGGAGATTTATATTAAAAAAATGAGGAGATTAGTACCATGACACTAAGTCAATTATGGAAGATTATCCTTGCTACATTAATTCTGATGATTTCAGCTAGCAGCTATGGAGCTGTGAAATCCCCCCCTCCTGAAATGTCAGAAGAAACCAAGCAATGTGTAAGCTGTCACAAGAAAAACAACCCCGGAATTACCCAGCAATGGGGCGCTAGTAAACACTATAGAGCCAATGTTGGTTGTTATGAATGTCATCAGGCCGATGAAGGTGATGTAGATGCATATATGCATGATGAGAAAAAAGTTAAGAAACTGATTTCGATCATTGTTTCACCCAAAGACTGTGCCAACTGTCACGAAAAGGAAGTAAAACAAAACAGTGAATCACATCACGTTAAAGCGGGGCGTATCCTTGGATCGCTCGATAATTTACTTGCTGAAGTGGTTGAAGGAAACAGTGATTTGATTACTGAAGGCTTCCCTCAAGGCAATTCTGCAGCAGCAGTAAATGGTTGCTGGCAGTGTCACGGCTCTCAGGTAAAAGTGAATGAAAATGGGCAATTAGATCCAGCCACATGGCCTAATACCGGTATTGGGCGAATCAACCCCGATGGTTCCGAAGGTGCTTGTTCGGCTTGTCATGCACGCCATATGTTCTCCGTTGCTCAAGCTCGCGAGCCAGATACTTGTGGAAAATGTCATTTAGGTCCGGACCATCCTCAAAAAGAAATTTATGAGGAATCAAAGCATGGAATCCAATTTAAAGCAGCAAACCATGCAGGCAAGATGAATCTTGATAATCCTAAATGGATACCAGGAGAAGATTATTATACAGGTCCAACGTGTGCGACTTGTCACATGAGTGCTACTCGTAAACAGGATGTTAATCATAATGTTGGATTACGTATTTCCTGGAATAATCGCCCACCCGTATCTGTGAGACCTGAAATCACAGATAAGAAGATGGGATCACCAACCGCTTCTATTGGATGGGAAGAGCGTCGTGACAATATGAAAGATGTTTGTTCAGCCTGTCATACCGAGAACTATATCGAGAACTTCTATGTTCAATACGATGGCATGATCGAGTTATACGGTAAGAAGTTTGCTAAGCCTGGTCTGGCACTAATGGCAACAGCAAAACCTCTACTGAAGCCTGCAAAGTTTAGCAATAAACTTGACTGGATCTGGTTTGAGTTATGGCATCACGAAGGTCGTCGTGCACGAATGGCTGCATCTATGATGGCGCCAGATTACACTCACTGGCATGGTACATACGATCTTGCTAAGCATTTCTATACTAAATTCATTCCAGAAATGGAGAAGTTAGTACAGAAAGGCGAAGCTTCTAAAGATGCTAAAAAGACAGACGCTGCTAAAGCCTTACGCGCTAAGATTGATGAAGTCCTAAATTCTACAGACCACATGTGGTATCTGGATAAGATGACGGATAAGCAGAAAGCAATTCGTAAAGCAGCAACCGAAGAATTTAAGAAGAAATACTCTAAGTAATTATTCTTAACTCTTTGCTAAACCCTTGACCATTCTTGGTCGAGGGTTTCTCACCGACTAATTAACCAACCGTATTAATCAACTGTGAAATATTATGAATAAGAAACTACTCGTTTTAATTATCACACTAATCTCACCTCTATCATTAAGTGCTCAAGAAGTTGTCAATACAAGTACTAGCATGGACAATAGTGTGGAAGTTTTAAACCATGCCCATAAAATGGCTAACGTTAAAGAAGCTGGTACAAAAGCTCCCGAACCTTTCTGGTCTAATGAACAAACGAAACAGGCTAAACTTGAAAAAAAGTATCAACAAGCCATTACTGCAGAACCAGAAAACAAGAAAAACTATGCTTATCTAGCAGGTTTATATTTAACCAATAATAAAACTGCTAAAGCGATTGATGCCTATCAGGACGCGATCACACATGATGTTGAGAATCCGAAACTATTTGCCGCAATTAGCATTGCATACTTACACCAATCTAAATTCGACATGGCGAAAGCTATGGCTGATCACGCGCTAGCTTTAGACCCAGAGCTAAAACAGGTTGCCAAAATAAATGAGTACATTGTTGCTAAACAAGAGGCAATTAAGGCGGCACAAACAATGAACGCATCACCAGAAAAGAAAATGGGTCATGCTCCAGTAGAGCTAGATATATCTGCGGGCAAACCTAATGATGCAATTCATGGAAAAGTTAAATGAAATCTAAGCTTATCCTTGCTTTTGTAACTACGATGTTCCTCACATCTTGTGGAGAACACTCAGGCCAAACCATTAGTGAATTTTCCGGTGATTACCGGTTTTATTCTGGTATTGGGGAATTCTTCGACTGTAATAAAAAGAAGAAATTCTATGTAGCAAAAGCAGGGATATCTACAAAATTACAAGACTCATATAACAAGCTTAAAGTTAAGCCAAAAGAAGATGTTTTTGTGAAAATTAAGGGCTACCTAAAAGAAGAAACACAAATAGAAGGTATCGACCCAAAACTGGTTTTTGTTCCTGTGAAACTAATCAGTATCGATGCAAATAGGGGCTGTACCTATCCAATTCGCGAGGGCGAATAATAATCCCGATTACAGCAGTCTAATAACTCCAAAAAGCCTTACAAAACGAATACAATCCTAATATCTCTTACCATTTAATGATAAATGTCATTATTTACTGTTAGAGTAACCCCACTAATATTAAATTTAGTACTATATTTTTAGTACTATACTAAATAGGTGTGAAAATAACTTTTGAGCGTTTTATTATGACAAAGCTAAAACATTTCTGGATTCTGGGCATTATGCTGGCGCTATTGAGTTTTAATAGTTACTCAGTATCTGCAGCTGAAAATAAACAAGATTCTAATTCTGGGATCGTTAATCCCGTTTCTCTGCCACAAGCGGGAGTTAAAAGCCCTGGTAGTGATTTGTGGCGCGATGTGCGACAAAGAGACGCAACAATTTCAGGACTATCTCAAGTAAAAGGAATTAAAACAGGCACGCTCATTGATACTAAGGGTAACGAATGGCGAAAGTTTAGAAGAGAAATATTATTGCCTTACGGTGGATATTTCATCTTGGGTGCACTTGGTGTAGTTGCACTTTTACTTATATTGATCAGAAGACAAAAGATACCAAACGGCAGAAGCGGCAAAACCATTACCCGCATGTCTACCATGCAAATGGTCACTCACTGGTTTTTAGTTGTCATCGTTGGTTTTATGTCCATCACTGGATTACTATTACTCTTTGGACGTTCCGTGATAATTCCGTTGATGGGCGCAAGTGCCTTTTCTCCAATTGCTTCGGCAAGCAAAGAAGGACATAACCTCATGGGTCCATTATTAGTGGTCTCTTTGCTAATGATGCTTATTTACTACTTACGCCACAACTGGCCTGCTAAAGGAGATCTTAAATGGTTATTTACACTTGGGGGGTTATTTAGCAAAAAACATTTAGAAGTTGGCTATTTTAATGCTGGCGAAAAGATATTATTTTGGTCAACCATCATTCTTTGTGTGTTGCTATCAATTTCTGGTCTATTGCTACTTTTCCCCTATTACGAACCGACTATTGAACGAACCCAATTAGCCCTATTAATTCATGCTTTTGCTGCTCTTGCACTAATTGCCATGGTATTCGGTCATATATGGATGGTGTACACGGTTGAAGGAACTTTAGACGCGATGAATACTGGCGAAGTCGATGAAAACTGGGCTAAGTCACATCATTCACGCTGGTATAAACAGGCAACAAATTCAACTGAAACAGAAGAACCTGAATCTGCCTCGCCAAGTGAAAATACATCGGGTAAAAAAGAAGAAGGAGCATATTCATGATTGCCTATTTAATTGATGGTCCTTTATGGTACTTTTCATTATTCGTTTTCTTTGCAGGAGTTATCTTAAGATTAGCCAGCATCATATTCAGCAAACGCAAAGTTGATTTATCAGTTGCCAGAGGTTCAGAGACACCGGGGGCACTTAAAACAATATTTAGCCGTTTTGTGCCAGATAAGGGCATGTATCCTCATATCAAATTACAGGTAATTGCAGGGTATATATTCCACCTGGGATTGTTTGCGTTAATATTTTTTGCAGCTCCGCATATCAAATTTTTAGATGAACACTTTCTTGGCTTTTCATGGACAGCGCTACCGTATTGGGGCTTTATCCTGGCTGCTCAATTAGCCTTTCTTGGTTTAATCTTGTTGTGGTTACAGCGCATGCTGAACCCTGTGAGTCGTTTAATTTCAAATACTGGGGATCATATCTCCTCAATACTTACTTTTGTCGTACTGTTAACTGGCTGTTTGGCACTACTTGAGTCTTTTAGCTCACTACGATTACTGCACCGATTTAGTGTTGAATTATTTTTGATTTATTTCCCATTTAGCAGCTTGATGCATGCATTTACCTTCATCCCAAGTCGAGCCTTTACTGGCGCATGGTTTGGACGTCGTGGAATTAAATCCTAATCTAAAATTATAAGAGATCATTATGAGCGAAAGACTTGAAAAAGGATTAGCAGCACTTCGCGGACAAATGGATTCTAAAGTTGAATCCTTCTTTTCCAGTTGTGTGAATTGTGGAATTTGTGCTGAGTCTTGCCTGTTTTATACAGAAACCAAAGACCCACGTTATACACCTATTTATAAAACAGAGCCGTTACGAAAGCTTTGGAAACAGGAGTATTCTTTCTGGGGGAAATTCTCGAGTAAATTAGGATTTTCAAAAACTCTCACCGAAGCTGATTTAGCGGATTGGGAAGAATTAGTATATGACGGTTGTTCAATGTGCGGACGTTGCAGCATGGTTTGCCCAATGGGTATTGACGTTGCTGACATTATAGCCAGAGTAAAACAAGGCTCTGGCTGCCGCCGGATACTCTCCAGATGACTTGGTTGCAGCTGCCAATAGAACCATCGAATTTGGAAGCCCAATGGGTAATATCCTTCCTGCACTAAAAGCGCATATCAAACACATTGAAGCGGATACTGGTCTAACGGTTCCTATCGATGTTGAAGGCGCTGATTATATGGCAACCATATCGGCAAATGAGGTGGTCACTTTCCCAGAATACATCGCGGCCATAACTCGTATTTTCCATCATGCAGGCGTAAGCTGGACAATTTCATCAGAGGCTTTTGAGGCGACCAATTCTGGTTTGCAAATGGGTAATAGCAGTATCGCCACAGAGTTAGTCGGAAGAATTGCCGCTGCCGCAGAAAAGCTAAAAGTCAAAAATGTAGTCAGCCCTGAATGTGGACATGCTTATTCAGCAATACGATGGAACGGGCCTAACTATCTGGGTAAAAGCTATAGCTTTGGTGTGGTGCATATTCTTGAATTACTCGATGATCTATACCGTAGCGGACGCATCAAGACCTCAGGCATGGATTCCACAAAGATGACTTTCCATGATCCTTGTCAGCTAGTGCGACGTGGGGGTGTAGACGCACAACCAAGAGAGCTATTGGGCTCTGTCGCCTCTAATGTAGTTGAAATGACAGATCATGGCCGAATGAACTGGTGTTGTGGCGGTGGCGGTGGCGTAAGTGCTATTGAGCGCACCGAAGACATCAGAATTCAGGTTTTCAACAAAAAGAAATCACAACTTGATGAAATAAATGTAGAGACTATGGTTACTGCTTGTTCAAACTGTCGTACAGTTCTTGAAGATGGCCTGGAGGCAAATGAAATGGACATTGAAGTTGTAGGACTAACCGAACTAATCGCTGAGCATTTAGTAGAAGACGAAGTCAAGGTTGCTTCATAACAAAACTAAAGGGATCTCTGATTAAGTCCCTAAAGTCACCCCCTTACTTTTGAGGTTTTTGCAAAACCTCACTTTACGAGTAGTCGTCGCTACGCTCCAACATTGTCTCGGCTGTGCCTCGGCTTGGGACTTTTTCAAGATCGTATAAAAATAATAAAAAAGGCGGATCAAATGATCCGCCTTTAGTCTTACAAGACCTGCAACTTATTCTGCATACTTTCTTTTATGACCATGACCGCGTCTCGACTTGCGATTTTCATGCATAGCTTTCTTCGCAGCTTGCTGCTCGGGTGTGAGTATACCTGCCATTTGCTTACGTTTATTAGCGCGAGCAATTGTCATTTGACGAACTACTGCTGATTTACGGTTCGCAATATCTTCTACTTTAGCATCATAGTCTGATGCTGCTACATCAAGATTTCTCATCTCATTATCTAGAGCGCGCTTTTCATCTCTCAAAGGCTTCATCGCATTTCTTTGATTTTGCATAAGCTCTTGAACTTGGGTTTTTTGCTCATCCGATAAACCAAGTTTGGTCGACATGCGATCTAAACGCTTCTGCATAAACTCTGACTTGTCCATGCCGCCCTTACCACCATGTTTTCCACCTTGCTTACACATCGGTCCAGCGTGTGCCATTGTGCCCACCGCTAGTGCACCTGCAACAATTGAGCTTAAAAATACTCTTTTTGTCATTTTGTTTTTCATGTGTATCTCCATTTTATTACGCTGAACTTATTAGGACTTAATTTTTAAAGTACTTGTCAGCTTTCATCGCTTCGTTGGATAAATTATGGGGCTAAATGATGTAAATGTGGGTTTACGCTATGTAAATTTATGTAATTTTAGTTTACTCATTTTATATATTTAAACACTTCGTAGTTTTGAACGGCCTTAGTCTTCTACAGGTAGTATTACATCAACACACAACCCACCTTGTTCTCGATTACTCGCAATAATTTCTCCCTGATGAAATGTAATTGAACGCTGTGCTATCGCCAAACCGAGACCATAACCACCGCTATCTCTATCTCTGGCTTCCGAGAGTCTTACAAAGGGTTCGAATAGACGTTCTAATTTGTCTTCTGGAACACCAGGGCCTTGATCACAAATAGAAATTTTAATATGCGACTTATCCTTTGTCTCAATCGAAACTAAAACTTCAGTGCCTTCTTTGGTATAGCGAATCGCA
Organism: uncultured Gammaproteobacteria bacterium; assembly: GCA_963807855.1. GTDB lineage: Bacteria > Pseudomonadota > Gammaproteobacteria > Thiotrichales > Thiotrichaceae > Cocleimonas. The sequence goes on from CAWEEB010000006.1 coordinate 17,359, forward strand.
TTTCGAATAATATTTTCTAAAGCTCGACGCAATAGCTCAACGTTAGCATTCAGATGTCCAGGATTTTGAATGCTGTAAAACTACTTTTTTGTTTTTACCGTTAGCCTCAAAATCACAATCTTTGATAATTGACTCTAAAAGTTCGGCAATATCGATAAAATCATCTTTTGGATATTGTGCACCCGCATCTAATCGAGACAGCGTTAATGATTGACCCACCAGTTCATTTAAACGATCAGTTTCGTATTCGATTCTTTGTATTTCGCTGGACTACTTCGGGACCTGTTTTCTTTTGTGCCAGGCCTAGTGCTACTTGTATTCGTGCCAATGGTGAGCGTAATTCATGCGAGATATCACTGAGTAATTGTTTTTGGTTATTAATCAAACCCTGGAGCCGCGCAGCCATTTGATCAAAGTCTCTTCCAAGATCGGCAATTTCATCGCGTCTACCACCCATTTCTTTTGCAACACGGGTATCTAGCTTGCCCTGCGAGAATTCTTTGGCGGCAGATTGCAGTTTCTTTATCGGTTTAGTTAAATACCAGGCTAGCCAAAAACAAACTACGCTACTGAGTAACATGGCAATACCAAACCATAAGAGGAAAACCCCTTGAGAACCATTAAAGGGTCTCATCATTCTTGAAACTGTACTTCTCTTGTCAGCAATTTCTGGTTTGGCTGTGAATATTCTATAAGTAACACCATCAATGGACTCAACTGATTCAAATTCATTTAAATCACTGGTGCATCCACTGAAAAAGGACGGCCTAAAACATCATTACCCAAGCCATCGACAACAAAGAAGTTAAGGCGACGCGATGAGAGTTTCTTATTTTCGAGAAACTCAATCGCTGCTTCTTCACCACCGTAATAAAGCAGTTGACGTAAAGATTCAACACGGTTATCAATATAGCGAGAACGATAATCAAGTTGCTGTGAAGCATCTGAATTTTGAATATAGATTGCAGTGCCCCACGAAACACCAATAGCTATCAATATAAGCGTCAGCCAAAACCAGAGAAAAATTTTCCAGAATAAGCGGCCCATGGAAGGTTTAAGATTGAACCGTTAATTGATAACCAATTCCACGTACCGTCTGGATTAAATCCTGATCTTCATCACCGAGCTTTTGGCGTAATTTACTCATGTGCATATCGATACTGCGATCATAAGCAGTGAGTTTTTTGCCCAATGCCTGCTCTGAGAGTGTTTCCTTATCGACGACTTGACCCACTTGTCGAGCAAGTGCTTCTAACAGGTTATATTCGCTACTGGTTAACGGTAGAGGTACTGATTTGAAGAAAGCTTTTCGTGATTTTGGTTGAACTTCGAGTAGCCCCGTTTTTATTTCTTCTCGTACCGTCGGAGCAAACTGGGTTCTGCGCAAAACAGCTTTCAGTCTAGCAACAAGTTCTCTTGGATTGCATGGCTTGGGTAAATAATCATCTGCACCCATTTCAAGTCCCACAATTCTATCTACATCTTCACCCTTTGCAGTGAGCATAATCACGGGCGTTGATTGACTTTGGCGTAATTCACGTAACACTGAAAAGCCGTCCATTTCTGGCATCATGACATCCAGAACAATCGCATCGTAATTTTTACTACGCGCCTGTTTCAGACCTGCTAAACCATCATTTGCCTGATCTACGTTAAAAGTTTCCGACTCAAGATATTCACTAAGCATTCCAGTTAGTTCGGTGTCGTCATCTACAAGTAATATATCAGCCATAGCTATTATCTAATTTATAAGGAATCCCTATTTTGCCATAGGATGGCGGTTTAACCCTGCTTTTTACACAAAATTACAACGAATTACACTCCAATACAGTTAAGTATTTATAAATACCTCTACCCTAGATCTAACATTGTACATCTGCAGATTCCTTACGGAATTTACGATGGACTTTTCTGGCTCTTGGTGAGCCTAGAAAAGCCACCCCCCTACTTTTAAGTGACTTTTCATTTTGTTGTTTGAAATGACCAAAGGAACTTATGCTTTGCGGAATGATATTTATACGGCTATGCCTACCCTGCGGGTCAACACTAAACAACAATGCTGTTGTCTCACTAACGTTCGGCTCATTTTTGTTGTTTAAAAACGTAAATAGAATTTATGCAGAGCTCAGGAGATTTTTATACTCTTGAGTTTACTCAGGTGCATTAACCGTACCCCAGATCGCATAGACTGGATCTGATGTTTTGATTTCTTCAAAATACGGATCGTCAACAGGCCTTGGCAGACCTCGTTTTGAATAGGTATTTAAATCGACAAATAATCCGGAATCTCTAAAGTATTCCAGCACTAGTTGCATTCTCTCAAAAGGATGGAGTTGCGACCAGAGGGTAATCGCTTTGGTAGGAAACCAGCGTTCAGAAAAGGTCACCACAAACTTTCCACCCGGTTTAATCACACGTGCAACTTCGGTCATTATTTTTAGGGGATAGGTTAAATATTCGATCGATGCGGTACAAACCACTGCATCGAATTGGTCATCCTTATAAGGAAGTATCTGGTAGAGGTTTAAATCTTGAACGGTAAAATCATTAAGCTGCTTATTTGACTCAAGTTCAGTTTTATTCATGCCTAAGCCAGTGATATGGCTCAATGAAAGATCATCGCTAAGATGCGAATTCCAACTACTCATTAAATCGAGTACTTTGGATTTTTTATCTAATAAGTCAGTGTACAGATTGGTAATTTCAGCGCTCGCAGTAGCATCCAGGTGATGAACCATACGCGGCTCTTTATAAAACGCGTCATCATCCGTTTCATCTTCGCGTTTAAAAGGGTATTCGGAAAAATACGAAGATTCGCCGAATTCAAACGGCACTTGCATACCTGGCCCTCTGCTACTAATCATTTGACCGATATGCTTTTTCTTTATTTCTTTCAGATCTGCTTCATCTCTAGGCTCTAGCCACTCAACGATGGTTGCGGATAGAGTAAGAAAATATTTTGCCAGCGGATGATTGCAATCACCCGTCATATTAGCGCCTTCCATAGACATTATGCGAAACGGTTTAAAATCTCGCGGATCTACATTTAGGCCTTTGCTGGCAACAGCGCTTGGGAAATAGCGGTATAGCATTGGAACAATTTTCTGACCTCTGAAGCCTTTATCGAAATCTTTTGCAGCAAAAGTTTTAACCTTGGCTGGATCAAATCCCACGCCCAGTAATGTATTCGCAGGAAACGTTTCCGTGTGGCTTTGACCTTTAGCTAATTCAGATAGTTTTTCAGCAAACTCCTTGAGGAAAGACATCCTGTGTTAAATCTATATCGCTGCGCATGATAGACATCACAATGTTCAGCGCTGGCACTTACCCAATTCAATGAGAAATCTATTTTTGCATGGTTATTTTTAGTCATTCTAACAATGTCATTGATTAATTTTGAACGGCCCGGACGTGCTTGAATTTACTCTACAATGGGTATAACTGAATATTATTATTTTGGCGGTTGATAAACTAAATTGTGCACTCGGTAATCGGTTAATTTACTTCGATGTTCTTTTTTACGATCATCAAAATAGCATCTTAAGGTTTGAGTGATCACATTAAAAGCCATCTCAGACCATGGAATATCTTCTTCATCAAACAACTCTGTTTCAAGACTTTCGATGCCTGGAGAAAAGTTATCGCCGACGATATCACCTTTAAAAATCATATAAACCTGATTGATATGCGGCATGCTCATCACTGAATAAAGCGCTAAATTATCGAGTTTTACATTTGCCTCTTCATGGGATTCGCGTAACGCGGCTTCTTCAACCGACTCACCATTTTCCATAAAACCAGCGGGTAGAGTCCATAGGCCATAACGCGGTTCGATAGCGCGTTTGCAAAGCAACACTTTTTCTCTGCCATCATCTCCCATGATTAATGGCAAAGTTCCGGCAACGATGTTGGGATTTTGATAGTGAATAATTTCACAGACAGTGCAGATAAACCGCAACCGGTTGTCATTTTCCGGAATGCCTTGATTTACTTTTTCGCCACATTGATTGCAGTACTTCATCAGTCAATTAACCTCAAAGAAATTTAACCACAGAATAACGACCCGAAGTGAAATTGCAAACTTCTCTGTATACTTCTTGCTGGAGGTTTATTCTAGCACAGCAAAATCAGACAAATTGTATTTGAAATCCTATAATAAAAGTTTAATCAGAAAAGGGCGACAATTAAAGGCACCCCCCTACTTTTGAATTATATTACGTTTTTGTTGTTTGAAAACGTAAATAGAATTTATGCAAAGCTAGCAGGTTATTTAAATTTTATTGATTGGGATTTGAATTAACGATAACTTTGTTGGTTGGTTTAATTACTGGTTTTTTATTGATCAACTTAGAATGACGTAGAACCGTAAATCTTACTGACTCACTCTTTAACAATTTGCCTTTATCATCCATAACTTTTACGCTAACAGAATGCTCGCCGCGTGGTAAATTAGAAAAATTATTCGTGCGGGAACTTCCCTTTGCTACTTCTTTACCATCAATTGAAAACGTAATCACATGACCCGCTTTGAGTGGTGGTTTAAGACTGATTATTGCTGACACATCACCGTCATTTGCACGAATAGACTGATTAGCCTTCGGTGCAACAAACGACAAAGAAGTGTAGGTTACCCCTGTTGTCTTTGAGGTTTCCTGTTGCTGATATGGATCTGACTCTCTAGGAAAAGTCACCGGTTTCCACTGATCCCCATAGTTTTCTATGACCGTGAGCTTTGGCATTTTCATTGGCTGAGCTTTTACATTTGCAGGCGGCCTATCACCATACTGAATGTTACCGCGTGCGTCTTTCCACTTATAAAAACCTTCTGCCATCGCAGAAGCAGTGAAAGCGCATGAAAGAATAAGTAGCCAATGTGTTAAGGTTTTCATCTGTTTTACCTTGAAAAACATGAATTTGACTTGATTATAACAAAATACAAAGTGGAACTAGGTAATTTCCGATAACCGCGACATTAGCCAATATTATCGTTATAAAGATGTTTAAGAAGACTTCAAAAACTATGACACACCTTTTCCGAATCTATTGCCAACTTAAGGAATTAAAATGAGTAAAGATCTACTACCGCATACCCCTGAAGAGCGAAAATGGGCGAGCACCATGCACGCGGCAGCTTTAATTGGTCTATTATTGGCCCCAGGTTTAGTACTCGGCCCATTGCTTGTGTGGTTCCTAAAAAAAGGGGATAGTCAATACCTCAACGAACAAGGCAAAAATGCCATTAATTTTCAGTTAACTATACTACTAATAGTTTTCATTTTTGCATTATTATCGGCAATCATAAAACCACTACTCGCTATCGCCTTTATGACCGGCATTGGTGGAATCATCTTCGCCGCAATGGCGGCATTCAATGTATACAAAGATGGGGATTTTAAATACCCGTTTTCATTTACAATTATCAAATGACCTATTAGTCGAAGCATAAGCTCATAAAAAATGTAATTAGCACAACCATAATTAACTATTATGTAAATATTAAAATCCACAGGAACCACTATGAATCTAAGCTTTAACTTAGAAGATGCAAGTCAGGTAGCGATTGGATCTTTTGCCCTGGCTGTTCCCATTTCTTTTTCAGAAGAAGCCTGGAGGATCGGTGAAACACTGCCTTTAACAAATCTTTTTTTAGTTTTTGTTTTGTCAGTGACTTTTTTAAGTTTTTTCGCTTATGAAAGTGTGTTTCAAGGAAATATCAAATATAGAATTCCTGTATTTGTAGGACGAATAATTATTGCCTACCTGATAGCAGCCTTTGTTGTTGGGCTTGTGTTGTTATCGTTAAACAAATTTCCGTTGTTAACAGAACCAGCGATCGCATTTAAGCGTCTCATTGTAATCACTATGCCAGCCTCTATGGGGGCAATTATTGTGGATAGTTTTGATAAAGAATAAATAACATTTAGTCCGTAATAAAAGCCTGTAAAAAAACAGCCTAAAAGTACGGGGGTGACTTTTAGCTTATACCTAGCCTTAGAAGGTTATCTCAAATTTACTGGTTTTCTTCGAACAAGGTCTGACGATTGTTTAAAGAATAAGCATCAAACACGAATCCTTGCCAATGCGAATATTGCGCTGGACTAAATTATTCTGGGAAACATCATCCTTTATCCGGAAAAAGTTTTGCTGTACTTCGATTAATCACATACGATGTTCTTATTGAATACTTATATGCAGAATATATTATGGCTAGCAATACAGAAGAAGTTAAGACGCTTGATAGAATCGATCGACGCATACTTCGCGAAATGCAAAACAACGGTAGAATTTCATATGTAGATCTAGGGAAAATCGTTGGCTTAAGCACTTCGCCATGCCTGGAACGTGTTAGAAGATTGGAAAAAAAAGGATATATTCAAAGCTACAGCGCCAATCTCAATCCGGATTTACTGGGCGCAGGCTTATTGGTATTTGTTGAAATCAATCTGACCTACCGCAAAGCCGATGTTTTCGCTGAATTCAAACAAGCCGTAGCGAAATGGCCTCAAATTCAGGAATGCCATCTGGTTTCTGGCGACTTTGATTATTTATTGAAAATTCGCATCGAAAATATTGCGATTTATCGGCAACTGCTCGGCGATATCTTACACACGCTGCCTGATGTTCGTGAATCAAAAACCATGGTTGTAATGGAAACTGCAGCGGAAACCTGCAAGATTAATTTAGTCGTTTAAAATCTAACAACTATTGGAACCGTCAGATCACCCGTCCAAACCCCCAGGAAAACGCGAGATTTAGTTCACCCATTCCACCTACCCTCACCCCATGAAACATCGTTTCTGCCATTTTGGTTGAGTTTCTTAAACGCGCAACATCAATCATCAGCTCAGCATCAGCCACTAGGCGTTCTACATCTTCACCGGGATAGCCTGCCCAGTATTTCAAATCGTGCAGAAAACATGCCTGATAAATGCTTTTACCGCCTGTAATGTTCGGCCACATGGTGCAACCATCACTGGCAAAAGTGAGTGCCGGCGGATCATTCTGAATCTTTTTCCATAAATCATGCAAACCAAAATGCTGGCAAATTTCCTTAATTCTTGGCAATGAAACTTCTTCGTTAATCTCGGGTAGTTTGAAAGGTGTTTCGAGCATGATGTAATCCACTGATATAATGTTACTTATTATAGCGACTAAAACAAATGATATGCTTATTGATGAAAGAAACAGAGATAAAGAACCCGCATCCAAAGCGGAGAAATATTTTATAGTTCTTCTAAGTTTCGCTTTCCTATTCATGATGAGCATGGAGATACTTAGTAACTACGAGCCTAAAAAGCTGGGTGCATTACTATTTGTGGTTTTCTGGATTCCATTGTTATTCATCCATGAATTTGGCCACGCGATTATGGCGAAAATACTCGGTTGGCGAATCGAGAGAACAGTAATCGGGTTTGGTAAAGTACTCGCCAGCACTCGTTTGCTTGGAGCACCAATGGAAATCCGCACTATTCCTTTAGAAGGCTTTGTGCAGATCGCGCCAAAAACGACGCATCTGGCGCGCTTTAAACACGCCTTAATTTATTTTGCAGGACCGGGCATTGAACTATTGTTTTTCTTTGTGATTTTTACGTACTTAGGTGGCGCTGATGGTTTCTTTAGCATCAGCAATGACTACATGAGAGTTGCTTTACAGAGCTTCGCTTTTGCCGCGCTCGCTGGTGCAGTCATTAACCTTATCCCCATCGGCATCATTACCAAAGATGGCAGCACACCGAATGACGGCATGGGCATTCTATTATGTTTATTTTCTACGGGGATGGATTACGAATTGTGGATTCGCGAAGCTGAAGATGAGCGCAAGAAAAACAATGAATCGTCTTTTTAATTAACGACTTTTTAAAAAGCTGTATATAGTGGTAGGAGGGTTAGCCACCCCCCTACTTTTAAGTGACTTTTATACGGCTTCACCTTCCCTGCGGGTCAGCATTAAACAACAATGCTGTTGTCTCACTAACGTTCGGCTCGTTTTTGTTTTTTAAAACGTAAATAGAATTTATGCAGAGCCAGGTACTTTTTAAACTAAATTTTCGATGTTCCATTCTTCGGTTTTAAATAAGATCTTTCTGCTGTTCTTACGCAAATTTGAAAAACAGTGAGTTTTGATGATCAATCACTTTGTTACATATTACTGTGTGTTCTCAATTAAAGGTTTTGCGCCTGACTGTGGAACATGACACTGGGTGCAGGTATAGCGAGAACCCGACACCTCTTCTTTATCACCCTTGCCCTGAAATCCGCCGTAGTGACTTTCTGGCATAGGTATTTTTTTACCAGTTCTGTGTTCGGTCTTGCCAATCTTATCTTGTCTATCGTGGCACTCAGTACAATCATTTTTTTCTGCTGTAATCGGCAAATATTCTGTAATAGCATGTGAAATGAGAGGCGGTACGGTTGAGTAAGCCAGAGGAATCATTTCGCTTTTCCCTGCTTTAACATCTGAATATGCAAAGGCTTCTGGAGTGGCATCTGAAAAAACATTGTCTTCACCTATTCCCATATTCATCTGGTCTATAGCATTAGCGAAAAGGGAACCGCCAAATAGGCAAAATACTATCCCTGCAAATATTCTCATGTTCATATTGTTCTCCTTTTTAAAGTAGGTTTTACGATTTAAGTGTTCATTGTTTGTACGTTTTTTTTCTTTTGATCTATAGCTATAGTTTCAATTTTCTCAGGGCTAATTCTGTGGCGAAGATCGAACTTCAAGGTATCTTCTGGGCATATAGTTATACAACGGGCACAGTTAGTGCATTCTCCCGAGCTGATCATGCCAAGTTCACCTGCGCGTTTGAAATCCAGCACTTGAGGTTCAGGGCAACTCGAACACATTCAACACAATGCGTACAGGTAGGGGTGTCAAAACTAAGACGCAAAGGCGCAGCTTTGCCTAGTAGCGCGTAGAACGCACCTAGTGGACATAAGTGACCACACCAGCCATGTTTAAGTACAAATAAATCGAATAGGAATATGGCGAGAATAAAACCCCACCCAGCACCGATACCGAAAATCAACTCTCGATGAAAGATAATGATCGGGCTAACCCATTCAAATGCTGCAACTCCCATTAATAATGAAAGTAGTAGCGTCATTCCCAATAAGATGTAACGTAGGCCTCGCCTAACCTGAAAAGTATCTTTTATCTTTAAGCGTTTTCTCAGCCAACCTGCGAGGTCTGTAACCATATTGACTGGACAAACCCATGAGCACCAGACGCGCCCTCCCAGAATTAAATAAGCGCTGAAAACAATCAGTGCGCCAATAATGACATCAGTTTGTAACACATGGCCTGTGAGGAAAATTTGCAAGGCTGCGAAAGGATCAGCCATCGGTATGATCCCTAAAAATTTTGAGGAACTTAGGTTTCCGCGAATAATAGGCTTATCAAAGATGTTGAGCCCCATGTGCTGAGCCAAAAAATAGTAAGAGTATTCCCATCTGTACAATTCGACGGTAAATGATATAACG
>CAWEEB010000007.1:0-12721 GCA_963807855.1 uncultured Gammaproteobacteria bacterium
ACTGAAGAAATCAAAGAAAAACAAATCGCTTAAACTGGTTTTAGATCAATTCCAAAGGGAGTTACAGTTATTACTGTAACTCCCTTTTTTGTTATGACTTTAATCAAAATCTACATATGAACACATTGAAGAGCTGAACCTTAAATCATCCTGTATAAAGTAAAATAAAAAACAAGATACAACTAATTATTTTCGTATTCTTTACAAAATTGTTGATTCACTTTTTTTACGGTAGATTTTGCGGAGTTTTTTGCTCTTATATGTCTTCAGAATAATAAATTAGACTAAACGCTATTATAAACTTTCTTTACTGTCGATTTGTAACCAGAACTATGTGAAAAGCTGGACAGGTTGTTTGTACTTTTAATTCAGATAATTTTTCTTTTTTATCTCTATAAATCAATGATTAATCAATTTAACACTTAATATTTTCTAGGCATTTCTTAAATAATGTCTAAATCCAACTAAAATGAGTGTTTCTTGTGTTGTGTAATAGAGTGGTTTTTACACATTAGGTGCTATTTTTTTGGAGCATTACTAAGTAGCATACGGAAACCAACACGATTAAAAGTAAGCATGAATACAAAAAATGCGAATTTCAGAATAACTGTAAAAAGGAAAATAAACGGGTATTGCCTGAAATCTAAAGTACCATTTACTCTAAGCTTATAAGTAACACTATCGATTATCGTATGATAAAAATCATAAGTTAACCAGGCTACAATCATTCTGGGTATAAGAATCAACAATATTGCTTTTAGATATTTTAAAAACATACTTTTTTCATTTTTTCTTAAGGCATGTTCGTTATATTTTATATATTAAGTCACCCCCCCCCCCTCCACTCACACTTTTAGTGACTTTTTCATGTTAATGGCGATGCATTTTACAAATATTCAAACGTCGCATTTTGAGATTCCTTCGATTATAATCCACGCACTGGTAAATCAACCGATTTACTCCTGTCGACGCACCAGGTAAAAAACACGGGGAGAATTATCTCCCACAGAAGGTAGTATGAAAGCCCTAGTAGTTTGTTCGGGCGGTTTGGATTCGGTTACTTTGGCTTACAAAGTAGCGAATGAAGGGTCGCTATCATCACTGTTGTCATTTGATTATGGACAACGCCATCGTAAAGAACTGGATTTTGCAGCCAAATGCGCAGACCAGTTAAATGTCAAACACACCATTATCGATCTTAGTCAGGTTGGCGCACAGCTAACAGGTTCTGCCTTGACCGACGATATTGAAATCCCAGATGGCCATTACGCAGAAGAAAGTATGAAAGTTACCGTGGTGCCAAACCGCAATGCGATTATGATGACGATTGCTTTTGGCCTTGCTGCATCTCAGCAAGCAGATACAGTAGCCATGGCAGTTCATGGTGGTGATCACTTTATTTACCCGGATTGTCGTCCTGGGTTTATCGAAGTCTTTTGCTAAAATGCAAAAAGAAGCACTAGAAGATGTGGCCGAAATATCGCTCTACACACCTTTTCTGAATATAGATAAAGCTGAAATTGCCCGACAATCTGCCCAATATAATGTGCCTGTAGAAAATACCTGGTCATGCTACAAAGGCAACGAATTGCAGTGTGGTCGCTGCGGAACTTGTGTAGAACGCATTGAAGCCTTCCATTTGGCTGGCATTGAAGACCCCACAGAATACGAAGATTCTGAATACTGGAAAACGGTGGCCTAAGATGTATACCATAAGCAAACAATTCACCTTCAGCGCCTCACACCAGTTATTGAATCTGCCTGAAACTCATCCTTGTCACCGGCTACATGGTCACAACTACATTGTTGAAGTTGTATTGCAATCCGAGACACTGAATAGTTATGGGTTTGTAATAGATTACAATGAGTTAGATACATTAAAAAAATATATCGATGAAACACTCGATCATCGTCATCTAAACGAAGTTTTTGGACACGATGATGTAACTGCAGAAAGCATGGCTCGATTCCTGTTCGACTGGTCAAAACAACAATGGCCTGAAGTGAGTGCGGTACGAGTGAGCGAAACCCCCAAAACCTGGGCAGAGTTTCGACCATGAACGCACCGACATTATCAACAAGCCACAGGAGCCATCCCAATACATTTGGAAAACAATGCTGGCTTAATCAGTGTTTCAGAAATCTTTGGCCCGACGATTCAAGGTGAAGGCGCACTGATTGGCACTCAAACCATTTTTGTTAGAACGGCGGGGTGTGATTATCGCTGTAGCTGGTGTGATACCGGATATGCCGTCTTGCCTGACTATCAAAACGATTGGCAAAGCATGAGTGCCGAATCGATTTTCAAGGAAATTGAAACACTCAGTATGCAGCAACCTATGTGGATTACTCTATCTGGTGGTAACCCTGCAATGCAGGATCTGGAAGGACTTATCAAACTCGGGCAAGCCAAAGGCTATAAATTTTCCATGGAAACACAAGGCAGCATTTCCAAGCTCCTGGTTTGCATTATTAGATCAACTCACTTTAAGTCCGAAACCACCCTCTTCTGCAATGAAATTTAAAAAACGTGGATTAGAGCGTTGCCTTGATGCATGTATCCGCGAAGATCAAACTCACACTGATATTTCACTTAAATTTGTCGTGGCTGATCAGAATGATCTGATTTGGGCAAAACAAATCGCCGAGCAATATCCTCAGCTACCCTGCTATGTACAACCTTGTAATATAGAGGCGGATATCAATATTGATAATCGAAGCCATACCAGTGAAGTATCAAAAAGTGAAGCGATTACTGAGCAAATCAATCAACAAGATAAACAAAAAAAACAAATGCTTTGGCTGATAGAAGCCGTACAATCTTTAGGCTGGAATAATGTTAAAGTATTGCCGCAACTTCACACATGGTTGTGGGGCGACAAAACAGGCGTTTAACAACGTAGCAAATTCATATTTTGTTCTAGCTTGATGTTATTATCGTACTCGAATGATCACATATCATTATATGCTCACATTCTCCGTGCGATAATGCCAACAATCTAAAACAAAATCTAAACTTGCTAAGCTGTTAAATAGTGAGTTTAAAAGTGAAAGAAAGGAAAATAATCATGAGAATGCTACACACAATGCTACGCGTAGGAGATTTAGATAAATCCATCGCATTTTACCGAGATGTATTAGGCATGCAGGAATTGCGTCGTAAAGACTATCCTGACGGTGAATTTACCTTAGCCTTTATGGGCTATGGCGACGAAGCCAGCAATACCGTTTTAGAACTCACCCATAACTGGGGTGTGGAAAGCTATGATTTAGGCACTGCCTATGGTCATATTGCCATTGGTGTTAATGATGTATATGAAGCCTGCGAAAAAATGAAACAATCAGGTGGAAAAGTGATCCGCGATGCTGGCCCAATGAATGCGGGCGATACCATAATTGCATTTCTGGAAGATCCTGATGGATACCAAATCGAGTTAATAGGACGCGAATAGAACGTGAATAAGTTCTTTTAGCCTGCTCATCCAAATGTCATCACAAGAGTCATCCCTATTGTCAGCTCCAAGCTCAGCAAAACTCATTTCTGCTCCTGCAAGGAGTGGCGAGTCCTTTTTTTGCAGAACTTGAAAAGGCTTTAATCAAAGCAGGTCATCGAGCACTCAAGATTAATTTCTGTGGAGGCGACTTACTTTCGGGCCGTTTTTTTTCAACTGCACTCAAGCACATCAATTTCCAACAATCATTAGATGAATTACCTGATTTCTATCAAGCCGTATTCAAAGAACATAATATTACTGATATCGCCTTATTTGGTGATACCCGTCCAGTTCATGTTCCGGCAATAGAACTAGCAAAACAACACAATATCAAAGTTCATGTATTCGAAGAAGGTTATTTCAGACCAAACTGGGTAACGCTGGATGGTGGTGGTGTAAATGCCTATTCAAAAGTTTTTCATTATTCAGATAACGAACCAGACTGGTTTCATCAACACGTAGAAACCAATCCAGAATGGAAGGATCACAGCGAAGATACTGGCGGAGGCTTAACCATACGAGCATGGCATGATATTCGTTATCATATCGCCAAAACTCTGCTTAAGCCGATGTTTCCGCAATATACAACGCACCGACCTGATAGCCCATTGCAAGAATACTGGGGTTTTATAAGACGAATGCCAGCAGTTTCTTTTTACTATAAACACCAATCAAAACGTATGATTGATGCGTTAATCGCGAGTAAGGCGCCTTTTTATCTTTTACCGTTACAACTAGAAGCTGACTCACAAATAAGGCAACATTCTGATTTTACGAGTCTGGAACACGTGATTCAAACAACGATTGAATCCTTTGCCTCGAACGCTGCTGATAATGCAAAACTGGTCATCAAATTACACCCATTAGATCCCTGGTTTATCAGCTATCCTGAAATCATCAAAAAGCTTTGTACTCAATATCAGCTTGATTCTGAGCGAGTTATTTATCTCGAAGCCGGTGACCTAATGACCTTACTTGAAAACGCCCAGGGTACTATCCTGGTCAACAGTACGGTTGGCACATCGGCATTATCAGTAGGTTGTCCCGTTATTGCTTTGGGATCAGCCATTTACGATATACCAGGATTAACGTTTCAGGGTAAATTGGATGATTTTTGGTCAACCACCGAACAACCTAATGGTGAATTGTTCCATGCCTTTAAACAAACCTATATTGAACACACCCAAATCAATGGCAGCTTCTACAATCAAAAAGGTATTAAGATGGCGGTCGATGCAACAATAAAAAGATTGGCTGAAAATACCGCAAACTTAGATAAAGAAATTGCTGCTGCTGAACATTCCTCTACGCCAGACTCTAAAATGGACTCCGATCAACTGGCAAGAAACTCCGGCTAATCAGATGGATAATAAGAAAAACATCATAATCACAGGAGCAAGTAGCGGCATTGGCTCAGCCATTGCATTGCGTTTGGCTAGTCCTGAAAACAGACTCATTTTACTCGCCCGAAATCAGCAAAAGCTGAAAGAAGTAGAATTACTCTGCTCACAAAAGTCTGCGGAAGTGATTACGCATTCCATTGATGTTACCGAGTACCAAAAGCTCCAGGAGCTAATTGCAGAAATTGACACAGAACATCAAATCGATCTAATTATTTGCAATGCGGGTGTTACAAATTGTGTGGGTAAAAAAGGGGAAGCTGAAACCTGGGAAGAAATTACCCAAGTTATCGATACAAATCTCAACGGTGTTCTGGCAAGCCTCAATCCACTAATATCAAGAATGCAAACGCGCAAAAAAGGTCATATCGCAATAATTAGTTCATTAGCAGCATTCTATGGGATGCCGATCACTCCCAGTTATTGCGCCAGCAAAGCAGCCTTAAAAGGATATGGCGAATCTATACGTGGCTGGTTAAAGCATGATGGTATAAAAGTTTCGATGGTCTATCCCGGTTTTGTAAAATCAGCTTTGAGCGATCAATTTCTTGCAGACAGACCGTTTATGCTGACACCAGAAAAAGCGGCGGACATTATTGTTAAAGGTATCGAGAAGAATAAAGCCAGCATAACCTTCCCTTTTCCACTCAACTTTGGAACCTGGTTTTTAAGCGTGATGCCTGCACCAATTTCTGACCGGTTCATGAATCTATTGTTTGGCGCTGGAAAACGTTAATGCTGGATTTACTTCCCGGGTACTTTCCTTCTCTAGCATTGGCACTTCTAATCACTATAGCTTTTTCATTCATACCAGAACGCTGGTTAAAACAAAAAAAACCCAAAATTGGTTTCATGCAAATCTTGCTACAGGCGTTATTGGTATCGGTGCTATTTTTAGCGGTTACGCTCATTGTGCAGCGTCCCATTTTTTCCGCCCTGGCTGTTTCTATATTTTTGATAATCCTCAGCGGTGTCAGTAACGCCAAATTAAAAGCATTACGTGAACCTCTAGTTTTTTCTGATATCGCGATGTTTTCTCAGGCGTTTAAACACCCTCGCTTGTACTTCCCTTTTCTAGGTCTTATACCTGTGATTGCAGCACCCATAATTATCATTACCTTGATCATAACGGTACTCAGCCTGGAACCTGCAATGGCATTTACCGCACCAAGGATTTTATTCAGTATTCTACTCTTAGCGCTGTTTCTTTTTGTTGCTCGTAAAATTGCCTTGAGCTTCAAATTGACACAACAACCAGAGGAGGATATTGGCACTCTTGGTTTACTCAATTGCATTTTTATTTATGCAATTCAGGCACGTACGCCTGAACACCAACAAGCGATTCAAACTACCTTAAAACAATCTCCTTTTAGCTCACCGATAAGCAGTACAAATAATACAAAGTCACCCCCCCACTTTCAGGGCATATTTTCGTATAAAACGATTGATGACGACAGAAATGATCAGCTAGCTAATATCACTGTGATCCAAAGCGAATCCTTTTTTGACGCACGCCGATTACATGATTCAATCAAACCAGACGTCCTAAAGAATTTCGACCTTTGCAATCAACACTCAACACAATACGGAAAACTCAATGTCCCAGCCTGGGGCGCAAATACCATGCGGACCGAGTTTGCATTCTTGAGTGGTTTAAAATATCAAGACTTAGGACTCTACCGATATTACCCTTATCAATATCTGCATAAGATGACGATTAGCTCGATTGCCTCTTATTTAAGTGCTCAAGGGTATCGCTGTGTTTGTATTCATCCGCATCCTGATTCATTTTTTGGACGAGACAGAATTTTCCCGCAGATGGGATTTGATGAATTTATTGATATTAGAGCATTTGATACAAAAAAAACCTTTGGCCCTTATATTTCAGATCAGGCCGTTACTGATAAAATCCTGGAAATCACCGAACAGCACAACACGGATAGCATTAATAATCAGCCATTGTTTATTTTTGCGATAACCATGGAAAATCATGGCCCGCTACATTTGGAAAAAACCACCGAAGTGGAACAGCAAAGCTATTTTGAGAAAAAACCGTTAACAGCGGCTAATGATCTGACTGTTTATCTCAGGCATCTACAAAATGCAGACAACATGATTGCACAATTAACTCAGGCGTATTCAGAATTTGAAAAGCCTCATGCATTATGCTTTTATGGTGACCACGTACCAAGTATGCCAGAAATATATCAGCAACTAGATTATCAAGATGAAGAATCCGATTACTTTATTTGGCAGAATAATAAAATAGCAGAACCCCAGTCTGAGACTGTGGCCAAGGTTACAATTCAGGCAGATCAACTTGCAAAAACCTTACTAGAAATTACAGGCAATCTAAAAACAGACAGAAACGATAGAGGTGGAGATAATGAGGAATACCAAATTAATAAAAAACAAACTTAAAACAGTATATCCCTTAAAAATATTCTTATTTAACCTAATTGTTAGTTTGTTCTTTATGCTCCCAACATTCGCTGCAGACTCAGAAAACCCTGGGCAATTAGCGATCATAGAGGCCAATAAAAGCATCACTAATATAGACACCAAAACCTTAGAAAAGCTGTTAAAAGAAAATCCAAAAATAGAAATGCTGGATGTGCGCTCAGCCAATGAAATTGACTTTATCGGTGGTTATATCGATGCCGATGAATCTGTGAATATCACCCGCGGCTGGTTAGAGTTTGATATAGGCTCGCACGTTAAAACCAAAGACACTCCTATCGTGGTGTATTGCGGCACTAATCAACGTAGTCCGTTAGCGGCAAAAACGCTTATGGCAATGGGCTATACCAATGTGAAAAATTACGCTGATGGCTACAACAAGTGGAAAGAGTTGGGTAAGCCAATCAAACCAACAGACAAAGCGCCTGAGTCACTACTTTTCAGTCTACCTGAAAAAGTCACTGATAATATCTATTCTGCGATTGGTGCGACAGCACCCGGTACTTACGCCAACTCAGGTCATAATAATAACCTCTCTTTTATTATCACCAGTGAGGGCGTTATTGTATTTAACGCAGGCGATAACTACCTTTTAGCGAAAGCCTTACACCATGAAATACAAAAACTGACAGATAAGCCCATTAAATACGTCATTCTGGAAAACGCTCAAGGCCACGCGATGCTGGGAAGCAATTACTGGAAACAGCAAGGCGCAGAAATCATTGCACATGTTGATGCTCTGGAAGAAATGAAAAACCACGGACAGGCTGTAATCGAACGTATGCAGACTGGTCGACGAGACAAAGCCCAATGGACTGTTTTCACCCTTCCCGACAAAACCTTCGAAGATAAGCTGGTTATCGAATTAGGCGGAGAAACCTTCGAGATTCTGCACCTTGGTCCTGGACATAGCCCCGGCGATATATCTTTATGGATTCCAGATCAGAAAGTATTAATCTCTGGCGATATGGCTTTTCATCAACGCCTTATGCCGATCTTCGAACATACCGATACTGCTGGCTGGATTGAAACCTGGGATAAAATCGAAGCGTTAAACGCTGATATCATTATTCCCGGACATGGCTCTCCTACAAATATTACGGAAGTGACTAAATACACCAAGGACTATCTGGTTTATATGCGTAACGAAGTCGCTAAAATTCTGGATGAGGATGGTACAGAACAGGACGCTTACGACATTGATCAGTCCCGATTTTCGCACCTCGATACCTTTAATGAATTGGCCTTACAAAATGCAGGCAGGATTTTTAGGCAAATGGAGTTCGAATAAGCTGGGTATTTAGTCTGCATAGTTGCTATTTTGACTTTCAATGGGATCGACTATTAGTCTTCCCTAAAATGATCTAAACTAGATGACATCTTAGTGATCTATCAGATGACAGAGAACCACTCAAACCGTATACCTTAATTATGAATAAAATTGATATCAAAGAAGCAGGCTTGAAAATTACTCAGCCGCGCGTACAGATTCTGAAAATTCTGGAAAACTCTAAAGAAAAGCATTTTAGTGCCGAAGATTTATATCAACTACTTCGTGATGAAGATTCTAAAATTGGTTTAGCTACTATCTACCGGGTTCTTACTCAATTCGAAGCGGCTGGTTTAGTCATGCGCCATAATTTTGAAGGCGGACAAGCTGTATTTGAGCTTGATCAAGGAGAACACCACGACCATATCGTCGATATGAAGAACGGAAAAATCATCGAATTTCATGATGAAATTATCGAACAACGCCAAATTGAAATCGCTAAAAAGCATGGCTATAAGCTTCTCGATCACTCATTGATTTTATACGCAGAGCCAGAATAAAGCAGACTTCGCTGCGCACAATTTACTGACTAAAAGCATCCAATAAGAATAATTCTCATTAATACCGCAATCGCTATTGCAAATCATTCTTATTTGCAATAACATCCGTTCCATAATCATTTACAGATATGTTTTTGGAGCATCCTCATGAAAAAAATCGCTAGTACTTTTAGCCTGTTAGGAACAATTTCACTTCTTACCTGCACTTTGGCAGTACCTTCAATCAGCTTCGCGGCTGATGAAGTGAATCTCTATTCCGCAAGAAAAGAAAAACTCATAAAACCCTTACTGGATACTTTCACCAAACAAACGGGAATCAAAGTCAATCTGGTAACGGCAAAGGCCGGTCCATTATTAAAACGTCTGGAAACAGAAGGGCCAAATAGCCCTGCTGATCTTTTCATCACAACAGATGCGGGTCGTCTTCACAAAGCAAAAGAAGCAGGGGTTTTACAAGCAACCACTTCTGATGAACTTAATAAAGCAATTCCCGCGGAGTATCGTGACCCTGAAGGTTTCTGGTACGGTTTATCTTTGCGCGCACGCCCTATTTTCTATGTTAAAAGCAAAGTAAAACCGGAAGAACTTTCTACCTACGAAGCGTTGGCTGATGATAAATGGAAAGATCGCATCTGTATCAGAAGCTCTGACAATATCTACAATCAATCGCTAGTCGCTTCGATGATTGCCAATATCGGTGAAGAAAAAACCCAAGCCTGGGCAAACAAACTAGTGGCGAATCTGGGCCGTAAACCAAAAGGCGGTGATCGCGATCAAATCAAAGCAGCTGCAGCCGGAGAATGTGATATAGCAATAGCGAATACCTACTATTACGGTTCTATGATTCATGGCAAAGATAAAAAACAACAGAAAGCTGCAGATGCTGTTGCAGTTTTCTGGCCAAACCAGACTGATCGCGGCGCACATGTAAATGTCAGTGGAATTGCGATGACAAAGGCCGCTAAAAATCCAGCCAATGCACAGAAGCTCATGGAGTTTTTAACCACCAAAGATTCGCAGAAGTGGTACGCCGAAGTGAACTATGAATATCCTGTGCTTACTAATGCTGATTGGAGTGAAACACTTACGTCATGGGGCAAATTTAAAGCTGACTCATTAAATTTATCAAAACTAGGCGAACTCAATGCCGATGCTGTTAAGGTGATGGATAAAGCAGGCTGGAAGTAATTGAAAAACTGCTTATTAGTGGGGGCGGCTTTTCTGGTTACCCCCCTACTTTTAAGGTGTTTTTTCTTAAAAAAACAAAATAGTGGCGGGCACTTTATTAAATAAAAAAGACCACTTGCTCTGTCAAGCCCAAGCAAATCAATCATTCAAACCTTACAACACCACAAAATATTTTACTTTCCATATCAAAATTGACAATTGTCACTCAACCAAACATGAATTGTGATATTAATAAACCCATAGTCATCTTTCAACGATTTCGTATGGGGGCTTCAATGAAGCAAATTAAATTCATCCTTTGGCTTAGCTTTTTCGTCTTGTCATCGCAGAGCATGGCGAACACGATGGAATGGAATATCGACCGACCTGGTAAAGACATCGGTCGATTAACACTTCCCACAGCGAATCCACATCTATGTAAAACGCGTTGTGAGAATAATTCAAGATGTAAGGCATGGACTTATGTCAAACCCAATACCATCCAGGGTCCACGACCACAATGTTGGATCAAACACACTGTGCCATCGAAACGTCCTAATAAATGTTGTATCTCCGGGGTAAAGACAAACAAACCGGTAGCACCCGGGCTAGCTGAATGGAATATTGACCGTCCCGGATCTGATTATAAGAATTTCAATCTTCCCCAACCGAATGCCGCACTGTGTCGCAATGCCTGTACCAAAGAGGCCAAATGCAAGTCTTGGACCTACGTCAAACCTAACACCACACAGGGGCCCAACCCACGGTGCTGGTTAAAACATGCCGTTCCCAAGCCACGTAAAAACAATTGCTGTGTTTCCGGGGTAAAGAAAAAGCGCGTACCCGCTACTTTCGTCGGAGCAGAATTGAATATAGATCGTCCCGGTTTTGATTATAAGAATTTCAATCTGCCCAAGCGAAACGCCGCACTGTGTCGCAATGCCTGTGCTAAAGAAGCCAAGTGTAAAGCGTGGACCTATGTCAAACCTAACACCACACAGGGGCCCAATCCACGGTGCTGGTTAAAACATACAGTGCCTAAACCACGTAAGAATAATTGCTGTGTTTCTGGTGTAAAACGTGTGGCTGTAACACCGCCACCAGCAAAGATGGGAAACCTGGAGTGGAATATTGACAGAAGAGGAGCGGATTTCAGAAACTTTAACCTAGCAAAAGCCAATCCTAACCTTTGTCGTAACGCCTGTGCCAGGGATGGCCGCTGCAAGGCTTGGACCTATGTTAAACCTAACACGGTTCAGGGTCCTAAACCGCGTTGCTGGTTAAAAAACCGGATACCCGCAAAAACCCCGAGCAGTTGCTGTATATCTGGTATTAAGAAGTAGTTTAACCCCGAAGACTTTCAGGGAAGTCTTGAGTGGCTCCCTGAAAGTTAAACTAGTCTGCTTAAGTCCAAGTGAAAATAATTAAGTCACCCCCCTACTTTTGGGCACTTTTCTATTTTCTAATGCTTTGGCCAAATATTCATCCAAATCGATAGACGCATTTCTTCAGAATGATTCATCGCTACCCTATGCGATATATTTGGCTTGAAGAAAATAAACTCTCCGGCTTTTGGAGTTAACCTCTCTTCATCACCAGTTTCAGTATTACTCAAAACCAGATCACCTGAATTCTCTGGAACATTGATGTAGTAAACACCCGATAACAATTCGTTAGCTTCTTCGTGCGTATGTTTGGTTGTAGAATGCCCATGCTGCATCTCGTTAAACCAGAAACTTATTTGTAACTCAGAATCTGTACCCAGAATCTCTGCGGCCATATCAAGTGCTTCATGCATCAATTCATTCAGCCCAGGAATATGTTTAGCTTTGATATAGATATTCTCAAAACGCCCGCCATAAAAGTGTATGTGTCCGGTTTCTGCCTGGGCTTTAAAACTAAGATAATATGACTTCAAATCAGCAATTTGCGAATCATTTTGGGAAGATAACTGACGATAATAAGTCTCCATAATCAGAATGGTTTAACCACCACCATAATCAGGATAACAATAGTCAAAATGAGCGGCAACTCATTCATCCAGCGATAAAACACACCACCGTGATCCAGATGCCCGTTTTGCATTTCTTTCATTCGTAGGCGACACCAAAAATGGTATACCATCATTAAACCGACAAACAGCAACTTCACATGTAACCAGCCACCCGCAAAACCATAAGCCAGCCATAACCATGTACCCGTACTAAAGTGATCACCATCATTATTGTCATAAAGCCGTAAAGCTTACGCGCCATAATCGCGAGTCTATCGACATCCTGCCCTGCTTCTTTGCCTTCGACAAAATGCACAAAAATACGCGGCAGATAAAATATTCCTGCCATCCACGACATCACAAACAAGATATGAAAG
>CAWEEB010000008.1:0-14201 GCA_963807855.1 uncultured Gammaproteobacteria bacterium
CGTTAACTTTCATATTAGCCCCATCTGATTGATGTTCGTATTTTTTATTATTGGGGGATCGCCTCTAAGTAATGCCATCAGGTCTCGTTTTTCAAACAGGTTAAGCTGCAACAATCGTAATATTTGCTGCATGCTTTTTCTTAGCTTCGATTGGAATTTAAGAAAAGCGAGGAGTAAATACATACACAGTGCTATCCATATCTGCGTCATCACTGCATTCTTACTCGTACCAATAAATGATTTGATTTTGAGATTTTGCTTAATCCATTTAAAGAATAATTCAACCTGCCAACGTGATTTGTAAATATCGGCAATGGTCTTTGCCGATAGCTCAAAATTATTCGTTAAGAAAGAATAATGCTTCCCTGTCTTAGGATCACGATAGCCAATACGACGTAAGGGTATTGGGCATTTATAAGGTTTATCTTTACTCACAAACTGTATCGTCTGATCGGAGGTTACGCCGCTTGATTTATCCACAGCATGTCGCTCAAGCACACGGTATTTTGCGGAGACTTTGAGTCGTGTCACAAAGAATATTCCTCTTTGTGTCAGTCGCTTATACCAAAGATGATCGACATAACCACGATCTATCACAACAATACTTTCCTTCGGAAACTCAAGCGTTCTGCCGATGGTTATATCAGCCACATTACCCTCGGTAATGGTCACAAACTCAGGTAAATAACCTTGATGATTTAAGCCTACATGTAATTTAACGGCTCCCTTAGTTGACTTAAACTTAGCCCATGGAAACATGCTTAAACAAAGATCAACCGTTGAGGCATCCAGTGAATACAGCTTGTTCTTGAAGGTGAATTGATGCTTTGGAACATGGCTCTGACAGCGTTTTAATAACTGGCCAAAAAGTGCTTCATAGAGCGCATAAGGTTTGTCTTCATTGATCCTGGATAAGTTAGAGCGAGAGAGTTTGGTACTTCCCAGATGATAAAGGCGGTGTGCTTGGGCAGAGATATTTTCAACCATATCTCTGAGGCTATTGCGTCCAGTGAGTTGAGCCATAGACAGGCAAACAAACTGTGACCATCTTGACGCTGTTCTAAAGGATCTCCCTTGATGATGCGCTTTTGCCAGCGTTTCAAATTCATGTCTCGGAACGAGTTTTAGGATTTGTGAGAAGATTGTATTATTATGTGCCATGCCTGATTCCTTTTTGATTCAATCACTTGTGGTAAAGCAATTTTATCAAAATTTGGAATCAGGCACTTACTATTTATTCTTAACGGGACAGCAGTGGTTTAAAAGACACCCCCCCCCCCCACTTTTATGGCATTTTTCATTACCTCATATTGAGCACTAATTATTATTGATGTAGATGCTATATTATGGTTTGAGTAAGCTTAGGAGTATTTTTAAAATGCATACAAAACTCTTTGTTGTATCTATCGCCTTGTTGGCTTTTATAGCAAGCCCGGCTTTTGCGAAGAAAAAGAAACATAAGCATTTACCTCCTGGTTTACAAAAAAAATTGGATAGGGGGCAATCACTTCCCCACGGTTGGCAAAAGAAAATAGCAAGAGGGGAAGTGCTGGATATCAATACCTATAGACAAGCAGAAATCATTATTCCATTAGATCGTCATGGTGTTGTTTCAATTACTGTTGAAGGCAGAGTGGTTAGGTTAATAGAAGCCACGCGGGTAATACTGGATGTTTTTAACTACAGGTAGAAGATCAATTTGTTGAGATTTAAAAGTGTTTAAAACAATATTATCAAAGTAATACTGTTTTTACGCTGGCACTGATTATTTCAAATCTGCAATGAAAACAGCTGGTATTTAAAATGCATGTATTACTGATTAAACTCAACCTACAAATACCTAATGCACATTCGCTAAAGGATAAACGACGTCAGATAAAAAGCTTAAAAGATCGGCTAGGTAACCGCTTCAATGCATCAATAGCCGAAGTTGATGCGTTGGATAACTGGCAACAAGCGGTGATAGGTGTGTGTATGATCAGTAATGATAATGCCTTTCTGGACAAGCAATACAGTTTGGTAGAAACGTTGGTGCTCGAATATACAGAATTGGAGTTGGTAAACGTTACTCGGGAATGGTTGTGAAGTTAAACTTCTGAGACTAACTTATAATTAGTTGGTGCGTGGAACGCAGCTTAACTGACTTAAGTGCTTGAAGGCAGGATCTGATTCACCTTTTTACTGGTGTAAAAACACCCCCCATTTTTACCTCTTAAAAGTGGGGGGTGTGTACTTATTATATAGTAGTTACTCAAAATAGCAGCTGGGAAAGGTGGTAGAATGGCGGGTTGCCACTATTTGTCATTTGTAATCGGGTAATTTGACTATTGGCATAATATTTAAGGAGTAACACATGGAATGGAATGTTTACCTATCGGGTGAAATTCATACAGATTGGCGAGAGAAAATTATCGCAGGCTGTGAAGCGCATGATTTAGCGATTAACTTCTCATCAGCGGTCACAAATCACGAAGCGAGTGATGCTGCCGGTGATGTATTGGGCAAAGATGAAAACAATTTTTGGCGTGACCATAAGTCGGCAAAAGTGAACGCGATAAGAATTAAAACCTTATTGGAAAGCTGCGACCTTGCCATAGTGCGTTTCGGGGATAAATACAAACAGTGGAATGCGGCTTTTGATGCTGGTTACTGTTCAGCTTTGGGCACACCTTATATTACCTTGCACGATGAAGATATTATTCACCCATTGAAAGAAGTGGATGCATCGGCCATGGCATGGGCAACAACACCTGAACAAGTGGTTAAGATTTTAAAATATACCATCGCACAAAGTTAAGTAAAAATAGGCATAGGAAAAAGTGCCCGCCGAAGCGAAGCGGAGACATCAGCTTTAGATGGTCCATTAGGGCGAAGTTTTATTAAAAATCGGAGTAAAAGCAGGGGTGTCTTTAAACAGTAATTTGAATGGAAAATGCTATTTCTCTGATCCTGATTATCCACAGCTCTACTCAAATTCGTTCCAGGAAATCCTTTATATCTTTATAACTGTTATTCAGTATACGCAGCGGTGCAGCAAGGCTAGCAATAATTTTTATATGCTCTACTTCTTTGTAGAGGCGGGTTTCCACCGAGTTACCTGCATCTGCAACAGCTTTTGCAAATCGTCTGGTATGAAAAGGGAGAACACGCTCATCATCTTCGCCATGCATTAATAACATCGGTGCCATACCAGAATGCACATTGGCTAGTGGTTTAGCCTGGAGTGCGTTACTACCGGCAAAAATAGGCACAACTTCAGGGTCTTCCAGATTTAAGTCGTAAGGGCCAGAGAGTGCAATCACCGCAGCTAGCGATGCATTCACCTTACGCTTCTGTAAATAACCAAGGTCAGTCGCCAAAAGGGCTGCAGTATGCGCCCCAGCTGAATGGCCCATCAAAATATATGCAGTCAAGGGGCGGCCAAGCAATTTTGCTGCGTGCTGATTGGTATACTGGATCGCATCAGCGACATCATCCACAAATGCAGGAAAGCGCACAGCAGGGTAGAGTCGATAATTCGGAACAATAACAGTGTAGCCAATCCCGGTTAGTGCTTGAGCAACAAATTTAAAGTCCTTCTTATCGCCCTTTTTCCATGCTCCACCATACACAAACACAATCGGTGGTTTGTTATTCCTTTTTTTGGGAATATAAACATCAAGCTTTTGGCGCTCATCATTCCCGTATGCATACTCTGTTAGTTCATAGCCATTTGAAGGAGTTAAAGAATTGAGAATATCGCTGGGTTTCACATTACTACAACCTATTGTGAATAAGAGTATTATCAAGAATAGAGATAATCGTTTCATTTAAATTAACCCCTACTTTGATAATGACTTGTAATTTACAACTGAGGTATTTAACAGCTGATATTTGCATAATACTACGCCGTTATTTTCTAGTTGGACTTTAAGCATAGTTTGTTCCGCGGGTTTGCTCAATTAACCTTGCTCTAACTAGCTGATATTTATAAATTCTTGCGATACTCAGCGTTTCTGATGTGAGCTGAAAAAGCGTTAATATTGAAAAAGTGCCAGCTGAAGCGAAGCCGGTACAACAACGTTTGTTTTTTAAACCTTGGCTCAAAGGGCGAGAGTCGAGTATTCGCGAGACAACAACTTTTTTATTAAAGTTGATCCGCAGGAAAGGCTAGCTGCTTAAAAAACACTTAAAAGGTGGAAGGTGTCTTCTATGAATTTTAAAGACTTACCTTTTGCCTGTCGCAGACTGTTTCCATCGAGACAAAGGTGGAGGTGTGAGATACGTAGGGTAACGCGGCTATTTTTTCGCCCAGGAGATGGCGATATTCTTGAATGTCCGTGGTCCGCACTTTTAGTAAATAATCAAAATTACCCGCAATCATATTGCATTGTTCTACAGCGACGAGCTTTTTGACGGCGGTGTTGAATTCTTTAAGAGAGGCTGCCGTGGTGTCGCTGAGTGTTACATTTATAAATGCTACGTGCGCTTCATTCAGCAAATCGAAATCTAGCTGCGCCTGATAACCAGTGATGTAACCTCTTTGCTCAAGTTTTCTTAGGCGTTTCAGTGTAGGAGTTTTGCTTAGCCCTATACGGTTGGCTAATTTAGCAACGCTGATTCTTCCGTCGATTGCCATAATGGCTAGTATTTTCTTATCGTAGGGGTCTATTAGGCTACTTGGGTTATGTTTCATGGTTTAAATAATCTTAATTAAGCTTATATATAATTTTATAGTCTAAATGTTGTGATTATATAAGTCTAATCATGTTTTTAAACTATAGTAAAGTGCAGGAATACACTTTTATTTTGAGCAAGAATTTATTATGAGCACATTAACTGCCAAGAGTACGTTAAAAGACATCCGAAAAACATTGCGCGCGTCAACATTGGGCGATGAAGCCGTTGTTATTAAATACATGCTAGACAACTTAGGTATTGATGCTGACTTGCGTCAATCCACGGTTGATATGGCGGCTTCGTGGGTGCGTGAAATGCGTGCTTCGGGCGATCCGGGCTTGATGGAAAGCTTTCTTGCTGAATATGGTTTGTCTACACAAGAAGGTGTAGCTCTCATGTGTATGGCAGAGGCCTATTTGCGTGTGCCAGATAATGAAACCTTAGATGATCTTATCGAAGATAAAATTGCGCCACAAAATTTTGGTGATCATTTAGGTCATTCTAGCTCGCTGATGGTTAATGCCTCGACGTGGGGCTTAATGCTAACGGGCAGTGTGCTGTCAGATTCGGACCAACGTGGTTTATTATCCTCGCTGCAAAAAGTGGTAAAGCGTGCGGGCGAACCCATTATTCGTGTAGCTGTAAAGCGCATGATGAAAATGATGGGTGGCCAATTCGTATTGGGCGAAGATATTAATTCAGCCATAGAGAACGGCAAAAATTTCACAAAAAAAGGTTATCGCTATTCATTCGATATGCTGGGTGAAGCCGCACATACACAAAAAGATGCGGATAGATATTACCTCGCTTACGCCGATGCAATTACAGAAATGGTCGCGCATTGTAATGGCAAAGATGTTCGCACTAACCCTGGTATTTCGGTAAAACTCTCTGCGCTTTACCCACGTTATGAAACCTTACACAAAGATGATGTGATGAAGTCACTCTATCCATCGCTCAGGTCTTTGTGCTTATTGGCGAAGAAAGCGGGTATTGGTCTAAATATCGATGCGGAAGAAGCAGAGCGTTTAGATATCTCCTTAGATATTATCGAAGCATTGCTCAAAGATGGCAGTCTCGAAGCTTGGGATGGTTTGGGCATCGTTGTGCAAGCTTATAGTTACCGCGCACCGCATGTGCTGGACTGGTTATACGCTCTGGCGAAAAAATACGATGCAAAACTGATGGTGCGTTTGGTCAAAGGCGCCTATTGGGATAGAGAGATTAAACGTTCACAAGAACTCGGTTTGCCAGGCTATCCCGTGTATACGCGTAAGAATAATAGTGATCTCTCTTACTGGTATTGTGCGAAGAAATTACTCGGTCAACGAGACAGAATCTTTCCGCAGTTCGCGACACATAACGCACATACTATCGCCTCAATTATTAAATTAACGGAAGGTGAAGAAAACGCGTCCAGCACGTTTGAGTTCCAGCGTTTGCATGGCATGGGTGAGTCTTTGCATGAGTTAGTTCGCAAGAAGCATAACTTCATGTGCAGAATTTACGCCCCTGTCGGGGTTCATCAAGACTTGTTGGCCTATCTTGTGAGACGTTTGTTAGAAAATGGAGCGAATGCATCATTTGTGAGCCAGGTGCTAGACAATCAAATCCCACCGAGTGAAGTTACGGCTGATCCTGTCAATAAAGCACAAGCATGGTTGAGTCAAGCTGTTCCAGGAGTTGCGAAACCCGATGATTTATTTTTGCCTGAACGTGCTAATTCAAAAGGGTTCGATTGGCTGGATGTTGCGGATATTGAAAAAATGGAAAACTTGCGAGCGCCATTTAAATCGACACAATGGACAGCGATGCCATTAATTTCTGCTGGCACTGTTGCGTCGGCTACCAATAATAACGAAAAAAATGAAGTCCATAACCCCGCAACCGGTGAAGTGGTTGGTTGGGTTACGGATGCAACTGCCGAACAACTAGATGCGGCAATTGAAAGTGCGCATAAGGCACAAGCAGACTGGCAACAATTGGATATTAGTGAACGCGGACGTATTCTAAATAAAGCCGCCGATTTATACGAACAGAATGCGGGAGAATTCTTTGCATTACTTTCACGTGAAGCAGGCAAGACGATTGTAGATTGCATTGGGGAATTGCGCGAAGCGGTAGATTTTTTACGTTATTACGGCGCACAGGCTGAACACATTGCCCCTAATAAACAGGCATGTGGTGTTATGGCTTGCATCTCACCCTGGAATTTCCCACTGGCGATATTTTCAGGCCAGCTAAGCGCGGCGTTGGCGGTGGGCAATGCTGTTTTAGTCAAGCCAGCGGAATCGACGTCATTGATCGCATTTAAAGCCGTTCAACTATTCCACGAAGCGGGTGTGCCTGAAGCGATTCTTCAGTATTTGCCGGGGCAGGGAAGCGTGATCGGTGCAGGTTTAAGTAGTCATCCCATGATCAATGGCATGATATTTACCGGCTCGACCGCTACGGCTAAGCACATCGAACGGAGTATGAGTCAATCTGGTGATATCAACGCACCACTGATTGCGGAAACAGGTGGTTTAAATGCCATGATTGTTGATTCGTCTGCATTGGCTGAGCAAGCGGTAACCGATATCGTTGCATCGGCATTTCAATCGGCAGGTCAGCGTTGTTCGGCATTGCGTGTCCTCTATTTACAAGAAGACATAGCAGAGCACACTCTGGAAATGCTCTACGGCTCGATGGATTTACTCAAGTTAGGTAATCCATGGGATTTCTCAACGGATGTGGGACCTGTTATTGATGCGGTTGCCGCAAAAGGGATTAATGATTACATTGCAGAAAATCAAAGTGCCATAATAAAACAGACACCCCTGAAAAACATTTCCAAAGATGTTCAATCAACAGGCTTCTTTATTCCACCCACTGTGATCAAAATAGACGGCATTCAAGATTTGTCGCGCGAAATTTTTGGCCCTGTATTGCATGTAGCTACCTATAAAGCTAAAAAAATAGATGAGGTGCTTACTGCCATTAACAACGCTGGCTTCGGCCTAACTTTCGGCTTACACACGCGCATAGACTCGCGCGTACAAAATATTGTCGATGGTCTTAAAGTTGGCAATATGTACGTCAATCGCAATCAGATTGGTGCCATCGTTGGCTCGCAGCCATTTGGTGGAGAAGGCTTATCGGGTACTGGACCGAAAGCGGGCGGGCCATACTATCTGCAGCGTTTGGTGCAAAATACTGAATCACAGATTACTGCTACAAAGGGAGCAGAATCAAACGAACTCATGAAAGATAATTTTCTGGATAACTGTGTTAAAACATTACTGGCAAGTGTTACTGAAGAATTTGGCCAGCTATTTCCGTTAGACACTGAGATGTCAAAAGAGCATGCTAGCTTAATTAATCATTGCCGGCACGACCTTCCTGAAAATCGCCAACTTCCGGGGCCAACCGGTGAAGATAATCTATTAAGCTTGAATCCTCGCGGCTTAACCTTGATTGCAACGCCAGATGCAGATATTGCTTTACAACAGGCTATTCAGGCTTTGTATTGTGGCAACCCTTTATTGGTTTGCAATGCGCAATTTAACGAAATACAGCAAAATTGGCTGCTGCAACACCCCAATGTAGTACTTAGCGACAAAGCTATCAGCGCTGCTCAACTGACTGGAATACCAGGCCTGGTTAATTTTGCGTATACGGCAAGTAATGATGCTCAGCTGGTTAAAGCGCGTGAATTCCGGGTTGCACTAGCAAACCGTGATGGCGCAATCGTACGTTTTATTAATGAAGCGGTATCGCCTTATCTCTATGTTCAGGAACGTCACTTGTGTATTAATACCACTGCGGCTGGCGGTAATGTTCAATTGATTGCCAATTCAGAGTAAATTTGAAAAGACACCCCCTACCTTTTAAGCTGTTTTTCTAATTTTGGTTTTTTTGAAAAGTGCCCAAAAGGTGGGTGGTGTCTTTTTAAACTGTATTAATTGAGTAATAATTTTTCTCTGACAAACATTATTTTATTTAAACCCAATCAATCGAGTCTGACCTTTTTGATCTTGCAAACAGCAGAAATAAAAAAGCAGGGATAAAACTTATCCCTGCCTTCATATCTATCTAGTCAAAATGTTTAGTAGTTTACGATAATGCACTTTTCATTTTTTTGTAAGCTTCACTAAACCCATCCTTGAGTGAGTCCCAGGCATCTTCTGAAGCATCCGATACCTTCTCAAGCCATTCTTGTGCCTCTTGCTTTTCTTTCTTTAGCTCATCAACTTTTGCCTGATATTTAATTTTTGCATCGGCGGTTGCTTCGTTGCTTTTTGCCTTCCATTCGTCAATCCTGGCATCTAGAAGATCTAGTTTAGCCTTCATTTTATCAATATAAGCGTTACGTGATTCCATTCTATTTACTCCTTTATTGGAATGTTAATGATTATTAATTTCTGCTCCATGTATCAATAAGCTCATTTAAATTGTGTTATTTTGGTCCTGCTAAAAACCACAGGAGCAGACCTACAATAGGCAGCACCAGTATTATCACTGTCCAAATCACTTTAGAACCTGTACTGGCGCTACTTTGAAAAATTTTTAAGATCGCCCATACGTCAAAAGCCAGTACAATTAATCCTAATAAACCACCTACTTCAACTCCCATGTTATCTCCTGTTAGCGTTATTATGAATGTTTGATCTTTAAGCTCTGATTTAGCTTCTTGCTGTTGATGGCGAGCCTCTTTAGAGATGCTCTCAGCAATATTTGTAATTGCTTCAACTGTTGCTTGCCTGGCACCGATAGCCGCTTTTTTTTTACATCTTCTTTGGCATTTGCCAAACCCGCAGCACCAACTGCATTAGCGGTAGAATCTTTCGCCTGTGTAGCTTGACGTGCTACTTTGTCTGCCTGCATTTCAGCAGCATTTTCTGCTTCCTGTGCCATTTTAGAAGCATTATTATTTCCACTATTGGTGGTTTTGTCGCTTCACAAACTAGAATAGACAAATAGCATTAGACACACAAATAAAGAGTGTTTAATCCTCATACTGATCCTTGTATATTTTATTTAGAATCATATTAACCGTAGATAACTTATTGGGGCACTACTGAATAATCTGAGGGGTTTTTTAGTTAATTAATATAGATTCGATCTTGGATTCGTTGCATTGGGGCTATTGTTTCTTCTCGGGTTTTTGCTTACTGAACACCAATATACTTCTTGTTCTGCATTGCGTTTTTGTCTGGCACGTCCATGTGCCAAAAAAGACTATCGTAGATTTCGTCAGGAAGTGTCGATTGCTGGTCGATCAGGTTTGCACTTTTTTCATTGCGCTTAAATTCTCTTCAGACACTCGATCAATCTCTTTGGCGGTTCCTCTGATCGACGTACTGTCTTTGAGCAATAACATGATGAATACTCGTTCTTCTGGGCTAAAAAGCGAGAGGAATTCATTGGACTTATTTACCTTACGGGTGTTGCACATGCAAGTTGAGTCTAAGCTGACCCCTTTTGTTATTTTTTAATTTAAATGCTGTTTCTTTTTCTACACGATAGGTTAATCCAATAAAAATGATTAACATTGAGCTCAGGATAGAGGCAACAGGCGCGGTTCCAATAACAACAGCAACTAGTTTAACGTTGCTTAAATGTAAACTCACCCAGTTACAACTTAAAAAAATGATATTTATTTTAAAAAGGATATAATCATCCTTTATACTGTGGTGTTACTGTGGTGTTACTGTGGTGTTACTGTGGTGTTACTGTGGTGTTACTGTTAATGATATAGGGAACTTTTACATCTATGGAAATGCAGGCAAATCAATTATCAATGTCTCACAATGACTGACGATAAAGTTGCACGTATAGAAAACCAGCTATCAAAAATTGTAAATAGTCCCCATTTTAAATCAGCTAAAAAAATGAGGAAGTTTCTTACCTTTGTTGTTGAAAAGGCACTTGAAGGCAAAGGTACACATTTAAAGCAATATACGATTGCAGTCGAAGCGCTAGATTTTGCAGATGATTTTGATTCAGATACCAACCCTGCTGTTCGGATTATGGCTGGGCGTGTCCGCGAGCGCTTAGAAAAGTACTACGAAAATGAAGGTGTAAACGACTCTTTAGTCATTAAAATGGCAAAAGGACAGTATTCAATAAACTTTGAAGAACGAAAAACAGCCGCACCTCTCGCTGCTGAAGATAATATTAAACCCAAAAAATCAAAGTGGCGCTACGTAGCTTTCACTGCTCTCATATTTGCAGTCCTTAGTATTGTCTATACTATTTTCCATCATGATATTGATGATTTTCATCATCATCATAATACCACTTTGAATCCTATTCCTTTGATTGATGTAATGCCATTTGAAGATCTCAGTACTATCCCCCGTGGTCCTATGCTTACTAGGGGGATACGTTACCAACTTCTGACCGAGTTATCACAATTTAAAACGGTTCGTGTGCGTGATGTTCCTGCTGTGTTTAAACCAGTGGATAATGCAAGGAGCGCCCAATACAGAATTAAAGGTGGGTTAATATCATCTGATAAAAGTTTGCAAATGACAATCTTTTTAGAGGATGCTGAATCAAGCGAAGTTTTATGGTCACAAAAAATAAATGTAGCTGCAACTGATGATGGTTTTAATGAACTCATTTTTGAGGGTATTAATGGCATAATGTCTAAAATCATAGGTCCTAGCAGTGTCATGCAAACGATTGCGATGAAAAATCTTCGTGACCGCCTGGATCAACATGAAGGTGGTGCCACGTCGAGTTACGAATGTGTGCTTCTGTTTTATGATTTTGACAATACAAAAAATCCACAAACAGAACGTAAGGCGCGTGAATGTTTGGCAGAATATACCAGTAAGGGAGTAGAGTAGAAAACAGCACCTTGTGGGCAACACACGGCTTCATGCTGCTACTCGATTGGAGTAAGCACAATGATAAATCTGATGATAGTCTTCTTGAACAATCGTTAAAATCATTCGAAAATGCGATAAGGATCGATCCAAATAATGCACAGGCATACGAATATTACGGTAGTTATCTTATGCTGTATGATCGCTTTGATGAAGCTATGGTCGCATATGAAAAAGCCAAAGAGCTCAATCCTTCTAAGCCTGATATTCACGTTTTAATTGGTTGGAGGAAAGTTAATGAAGGAGATTGGGAAAACGGTATTAAAGAAATACGTGAAGGTATTTCAATGAGCTATCAAGCACCAGGGTGGTATCATATACCGCTCGCTGTTGATGCTTTTAGACGAGAAGACTTTCAAGAGTCTTTACAACAGGCTCAGATAATCCTTTCACGCGGTGATACAAGAGGTATAGCACTTGCGCTTGCGCCAGCATTAAGCTTGGACGAGATGACTTAGTGAAGCGTTACACTAAGGAATATACTGATTATCGTAAAGACGATCTTGCTGAACCACTTAGAGAAGTGGGTAATGTCCTTAAAACACCGAAAGTTTTAGAGCCCTATACAGAGACTTTAAAGCCTGTTTTGGAAAGGTTAACCCAAAAATAAACCCACTCTTTTTTCCTAGAGGTGTGGTTAATGGTAATAATCGTTTACGCATTACTGTTCCGACTGATTCATTGCCACTGATAATAGTGATAAGGGTATGTTCACCCATTTGTGCGAGTACTAGCTTGGCTTCAACCAAAGAATGAAAGCAGTCAGCCGAAGCGAAACGGAGACAACTATTTTTTAGTTGATCCGCAGGGAAGGTGCAGCCGCATAAAAAACCACGTAAAAGTGTGGGTGTCTTTTAAATGATATTCAATAGTTTTACTCTAGCCCTAACTACTCTGACTCTATTATTAAAACATGTCAAACTACATTTTCAATTATTCAGCGCCCTTGAGTTTGGTCGTTAAAAAAACCCAAATGGAGAAACCATGATTAAAGTATTTTCTTTATTTATTGTAATCATTATTCAGTTTCAAATAGTCGCGGACCATGAGCCCTGGACAAAAACCGAGTTTCCACAAGACAAGGATAAACTTTGGTGGGACGATGACTGGTGGGAAAACGGAAAACTTCCACAAGTCGACAACTATGATGTGGTTACGGAAGATATTTCCTACACCAGTGGTGACACAGATATCCCCGCTTATATTTTTCGACCCAAAAAACCAGGGAAGTATCCAGCAGTTTTATTTCAGCATGGCAGGCGAGGTCTAGATGAATTAACCATACTAGCCCCCAAACGTCTAGCGGCACGCGGTTTTATCGTGCTTGCTCCCGATATTTTTAACGGCAGGTTCGTAGGGCCTTATCCTATGCAACATGACAATGTATAC
This sequence comes from uncultured Gammaproteobacteria bacterium, assembly GCA_963807855.1. Lineage (GTDB taxonomy): Bacteria > Pseudomonadota > Gammaproteobacteria > Thiotrichales > Thiotrichaceae > Cocleimonas. The sequence goes on from CAWEEB010000008.1 coordinate 12,924, forward strand.
GATAGCGATGTTGCAAAAGGCATTGATACACTCTTGGAACAGCCAAATATATTGGGTGATAAAGTGTGTGCTGTGTCCCATACCCGGGGAGGCTATATGACGCTTAAGGCGTTAGTTACGCATAAAAAACAACAGGAAAAAGTCGCCTGTTATGTTTCGTTTTATCCACATTGGCAGGACCCAAATTTACCGGAACCCATGCAGGTTTATCAATATGCTCCTGAGATTAATGACCTGGAAGTGCCGGTGTTGATATTTTTTGGTGAGCACGAACAGTACCAACGATTGCGCCCGATTATGGAGGGTGTAAAAACACTTCGGAAAAAGGAAGAAAGCCCCAGCGAATGATCTATCCTGGCGTTGGCCGTGGCTTTTATTTTAGATCTCCTAATGTTCGTACATTCGCTGATGATCTGGCGACCAAGGATTCATTACAACTCACGGTTGCTTTTCTGCATAAATATTTGGGTGAAAAAGCTAAAGAATAGCTTTGGAAAAGACACCCCCCACCTTTTTGATGGTTTTTTTGATAATTGGCTTTTGAAAAAAGTGCCAAAAAGGTGGGGGGAGATGTTTGTTATCTTAATCAGCTACTTTTGTTAGCTGCCTTCGTATAGACTACTTCATCAAAATTCCGCGACAACATTAACGTTTAACTAGCGGCACCATAAATATCCCTTTCAAAAATGACACAATACAAATGACTGATAAAACGATAGTAACTCACGACGGTAATTTTCATGCAGACGATGTTTTTAGTATCGCTGCACTTAAGTAGTATTTACCTTGTTTTAAATTGATACGTACCCGCGATTTAGAGGTGATTAATAAGGCTGACATTGTGATTGATGTAGGTGGGGAATATAACGCTGATACTGGCCGCTTTGATCATCACCAACGTGGTGGGGCAGGCGAACGTGAGAACGGCATTCCTTATTCTTCATTTGGTTTAATTTGGCAAAAATATGGCTTAGCCCCTGCCCAGACGATCAAGACGTTGCTAATGCGGTCGATTCTAGTTTAGTGTCTACTATCGATGCCATTGATTGTGGTCACGTTGAAGGCGTTGCTCAAGGTATTAGTTTGAGCCAAACCATTTCAATGTTTAACCCAACATGGCAAGAAGATAGCCACTTTGATAGCTGTTTTGACGAAGCGGTAGACTACGCAGCGCGACTCTTAACACGCTTCATTGCATCGGCTAACGGTGGCATTAGTGCCAAAGCCATTGTGGCTAAAGCCATTAAAAATGCAGCAGACCCAAGAGTGATTGTTTTA
>CAWEEB010000009.1:0-4750 GCA_963807855.1 uncultured Gammaproteobacteria bacterium
CTCAAACATTTTCTCGTTTCACTCGGCTGGGCACTTTTTTAAAAGAGCCTAACTTAAGTGGTAATCAGCCAGATACCCACGCTAATCATAAATGTACCTGCAATACGATCATGATTCGCACATTACTGCGTTCACGTAATAGATGCACTATGATTGATCAATAAAGCCACGAAAACACTCCGTCTGGGGCACATCTAGTTATTCAAATATCACTAAAGCATTTTCTCTACATAAAGATATCTATTCGATAAAAAGATAAATTTTCGAAAACAATCTTTAAACTGCTATATTGCTTTGCCAATAACATCTACACCTTGCGGAATCTTGAAGTAGAAAGTACTTCCACTAATTGGCACATTGGTTTTTGCATTTAGCTGCACAACTGTCTTCTGCCCTAGCTGATCGTGCATAACCATTTGACGCATGCCACCATTCTTGTCTAAGCCTATTTCAATGTAACGAAAATCTTTACTCTGCTTTCTAGGTGTAAGTTGAAACCAGTCTAAACCACCGCTACCTTTTATAGGCTGGACCACGAATTGTGCATCGGGGCTTTGCTTACGCGTGAGGATTGCGATAGGCGCACTGGACATAGCCTGAGTCATAGGTTTGATGGTGACTTGTTCCAAATCTTCATCGTAAATCCAGATATTTTTGCCATCACCTACAATCACTTGTGGATCTGGTGTTTTATAAACCCAGCGAAATTTACCAGGACGACTCATCGAAATAAGCCCTGTAGAGTTTTGAATAACTTTGCCTTTTTTACTGTAAACCTGCTGGGTAAAGCTACCCTGCAAGCTAGAGACACTGGTAAAAAAGTTATTCAAACGCGTCCGTGCATCACTGGTTGCCGCGCTGGCTATGCTTGTAATTATAGCTGTTGCTGTAAGCATTGTTGCAGCAAACGTTACTATTGATTTTCTATTTATCTTTTTATATACAAATAAAGCCTTAATCATAAACTATTATCTCAGTTATTAGCTCGTGGGCTAATCTTTCGGAGGTTCAGGAGCAAGTACTTCACGCGTTCCATTTGATTGAACTGCACTTACTACGCCCGCTGCTTCCATGTCTTCAATCATCGATGCGGCGCGATTATAACCAACTTTAAGGCGACGTTGCACATATGAGATTGACGCCCTGCGTGACTCAGTAACAATCGTAACGGCTTGATCATAAAGCGCGTCTGTTTCTGATTCAGCCAAAGGCTCCAATCCAGGAATCGCATCTGGTGACCCCGTTTCATGTATGACATCTTCCAGGTACTGAGGTTCCCCTTGAAGCTTCCAATAAGCAACAACATCTTCAACTTCACTATCATCAACGAAAGCGCCGTGAACACGTTGCGGTAATCCAGTCCCTGGTGGTAGGTAAAGCATGTCACCGTGACCAAGCAATGATTCTGCACCGCCTTGATCAAGAATGGTACGTGAATCAATTCGTGTGGAAACCTGAAAAGCAATACGCGTTGGGATATTGGCTTTAATCAAACCGGTTATAACATCAACAGAGGGACGCTGTGTTGCAAGGATTAAGTGAATGCCTGCAGCACGGGCCTTTTGTGCAAGACGTGCGATCAACTCTTCTACTTTTTTACCCACAACCATCATCATATCGGCGAATTCATCGATTACGATAACAATGGATGAAAGTGGCTCTAGAATGCTTGGGTATACATCGACATGTGAAGTTGGATCAAAGGTCATATCCGTGAGTGGCTCACCTTTAGCCATTGCTTCTTTTATCTTGCTATTATAGCCTGCAACATTTCTGACCTTAAGGAGAGACATTAAAGCGTAACGACGCTCCATTTCACCTACAGCCCAACGCAGGCTATTGGCTGCGTCTTTCATATCCGTGACAACAGGAGTGAGAAGATGTGGTATTCCCTCGTAGATACTTAATTCAAGCATCTTGGGATCAATCATAATCAGTTTAACTTCTTCTGGAGTTGATTTATACAGCAAACTCATCAACATTGCATTTACACCAACAGATTTACCAGAACCGGTTGTACCAGCAATGAGTAAGTGAGGCATGCGCGCCAAATCTGCGATAGCGGGCTTACCTGCTATTGTTTTACCCAGGACCATGGTCAAAGGTGATTTAGCTTCTTTGAATAATTTAGAATCAAGAATTTCGCTGATAGCGACTAGATCTCTTGTATCATTTGGAACTTCTAGGCCTATTGTGGTTTTACCCTTAATCACTTCAACGATACGAATACTGGATACGCACATGCTTCGAGCCATATCCTGAGCAAGACCGCTGATTTTACTTACTTTGGTTCCTGGGGGTAATAACAGCTCAAAACGAGTGATAATTGGTCCAGGATAATAGCTATCAATCTGTACACCACGAACGCCAAAGTGTTCGAGTGTTTCCACGATGTTTCTAGCATGAATTTCAATTTGTTCTTTAGAAAAATGCCCCTGCCCTTGTGGTGGTGGGTTTAATAAACTAATAGGTGGTAAGGTTATTGCCTTGTCTAAAGATATAGAAGTTGAAAGTTTTGCTGCAGCTACTTTTTCCTGCTTTCCTTTTTCAGGCTTTACCACTTTATTTCTGGCTGGAGCTACCTTTTTAGCAGTGATGACATCATCTAATCCAGCTACTGCTAAGTCTTGCTCGAGATAGTCATCTTCATTTGTCATGTAGTCAGGCACACCCAACACAGGCTCTTGTCTTTGTTTTTTGCTTTTACCCAGCGCCTTCTCTAAAAGCTTCTTTTTAGGCTTCTTTGAATTTTCAGACTCTACTTCTTCTGTTGTCATATCATCTAACGGATCGAAACGAGGATGATTAAAACCTACTCCTGAATTATTATCCGAGGAAGATTTTTTCCATAAAAACAAACCGGAAATACCTGCTCCTATTGCACCGGCAATGCTTGCTGATTCTTCATTATTGTTTTTTGTTCGTTGTTCTGTTTCATTATTAATGTCATTAGCTTCGAATGACATAGGGATTGTGCCAGTCTCAAAAGATTCTTTATTTGGGCTACTACTTGTAAAGAGCTCTATAGTGCTAAGGATAGTATCACCAATTTTATCAATCAATTTCAACCATTGAATATCTGCAAATAAAGTAACACCAGCGATAAAGCCTGAAAACAAAATCATGGTTGCGCCAATATCACCCAGTGTTTTCATAAATATACGTGCGATGCCCTGACCCAATAAACCACCCGCACCATAGGCAAGATTACTTGCAGGCCAAAGCAATATAGCTAAACCACAACCAGCAATTAACGCAAGAAACACACCAAATACAGAAATGCCTAAATTGATTCCATTATTTCTTTCTTTGGATGATCTAAAAAGCAAGAAAGCAGATACTAGAAAAGCAATCGGCACCAGATAAGATAAGTAACCAAAGAATCCAAACAATACGTCTGCTAAATAAGCACCCGCTGAACCAGCCTTATTCTGTATCACGGCATTACTATCATGGACAAACAACCCCGGGTCTGCTGGGTGGTAACTAAACAACGCCAGTAGAATAACAGCCGTGATCCCGGATAAAATAAAGATGCTGGTCTGTTTTAAGCTGCCCTTCTTCTTAGTTGTTAAGGCAACCTTCTCTATAGCTGCGTTTGTCCTAGATGTCTCTTTTGATTGAGTCGATGATTTAGTATTTTGTCTAGTATTTCGCTTAGACGGCGCTTTTTTAGTGGCCAATTGAAAATCCCCATTTCCTTTAGGAAAGCTATATATACGCTACCTTCATAGATAAAAGGTAGATTAAAAGCCATATTCCTTTTTTGTTGTTAAAGTAATAACTTTACGTTTTATTTTATAATTATGCATAAACAGTACACGATAAAACACTGAATTGCTTAACATATAAGCCCTTATATGTTGGCGATAGATTACCATACATCACATCCAAATTGAAGCTTTCTCCGTAGAAACTAGCGCTTTAAATTTTAGATCTTTGGCTCAAACTTATTCCAACCTTAGTATCAAGTAATTTTCAACTAGCTCATGTATAAATACACAGATTAAAACATGAACTAATGAACCCTTGATTATTTAAGTATTGCTTTACCTTAAAGCGAACATTACATAGCATAGCGACAATTGTTAAATTGGAATAATTAACCACTTATAACTTAACTAATTAAAACTTAACCAGAATATTCAGGAGCATCACACATGAGCGACGCGATTCACCACCCTCTCATCATTTTAGGATCGGGCCCAGCAGGTTATTCCGCAGTGCCGTTTTATGCGAGCGCGTGCTAATCTTCACCCAGTTATTATTACCGGTATGGAACAAGGTGGCCAATTGATGACTACTACCGATGTAGATAACTGGCCAGGTGACAATGAAGGAGTACAAGGCCCCGAACTAATGGAGCGAATGAAAAAACATGCGGACGCTTCGATACAAAATTAATCATTGATTACATCGCCTCGGTAGATTTCAGCTCAAGACCACTAAAATTAAAAGGTGGTAGTAATGAATATACCTGTGATTCCCTTATCATTTGTACTGGCGCATCTGCGATGTACCTTGGACTGGAATCTGAAGAGAAATTTAAAGGTCGCGGCGTTTCTGCCTGCGCCACATGTGATGGTTTCTTTTACCGCAATCAAAAAGTTGCCGTAATTGGTGGTGGCAATACTGCTGTTGAAGAGGCTTTATATCTATCAAATATCGCCAGCGAAGTTATATTGGTTCATCGCCGTGATGAGTTACGTTCAGAAAAAATTCTGCGTGATCAAATCCTTAAAAAAGCAGA
>CAWEEB010000010.1:0-39663 GCA_963807855.1 uncultured Gammaproteobacteria bacterium
TCCCGCTAACTAGAAATAGAAAGTGCCTGATTCCAAATTTTGATAAAATTGCTTTACCACAAGTGATTGAATCAAAAAGGAATCAGGCATGGCACATCATAATACAGTGTTCTCACAAATCCTAAAACTCGTTCCGAGACATGAATTTGAGTCGCTCGCTAAAACGCATCATCAAGGACGATCATTCAGAACAGCCTCAAGATGGTCACAGTTTGTCTGTCTCTCGATGGCACAACTCACAGGACGCAATAGTCTAAGAGATATGGTTGAAAACGTCTCTGCTCAGGCACACCGTCTTTACCATTTGGGAAGCGCTAAACTCTCTCGCTCTAACTTATCGAGAATCAATGAAGATAAGCCCTATGAACTTTATGAAGCATTATTCGGTCAGTTATTAAAACGCTGTCAAAGCCATGTTCCAGAGCATCAATTTACCTTTAAAAACAAATTGTATTCACTGGATGCTTCAACCATTGATCTTTGCTTGAGTATGTTCCCGTGGGCTAAGTTCAGGTCGACTAAAGGCGCGGTTAAATTGCATGTGGGATTAAATCATCAAGGTTATCTACCCGAGTTTGTGACTATTACCGAGGGTAATGTGGCTGATATCACCATAGGCAGAACCCTTGAATTCCCAAAGAAAAGTATTGTTGTAATAGATCGTGGTTATGTTGATCATCTTTGGTATAAGCGACTGACAAAAAACGAAATATTCTTTGTGACTCGGCTCAAAGTGTCTGCAAAATACCGAGTCCTTAAGCGTCATCCTATCAATAAAACAACCGGTGTAACCTCCGATCAAACGATACAGTTTGTGAGTAAAGATAAGCCTTATAAATGTCCGATACCTTTACGTCGAGTCGGCTATCGTGATCCTAAGACAGGGAAGCATTATTCTTTCTTAACGAATAACTTTGAGCTAACGGCAAAGACTATTGCCGACATTTATAAGTCACGCTGGCAGGTTGAATTGTTCTTTAAGTGGATCAAGCAGAACCTCAAAATTAAATCATTTATCGGTACAAGTAAAAACGCGGTGATGACTCAAATCTGGGTTGCACTGTGCATGTATTTACTGATTGCCTTTCTTAAGTTTCAATCTAAATTAAGAAAAAGTATGCAACAGATTTTACGATTGTTACAGCTTAACCTTTTTGAAAAACGAGACCTCATGGCATTACTTAGAGGTGATCCCCCAATAGATAAAAAAATCAATATCAATCAAATGGGGCTGATATGAAAGTTAACGGGACAGCAGTGTTAAAAATGTCACCCCCCCCCACTTATAGGTACTTTTTCAAAAAACAGCCTATAAGTCGGGAGGTGCCATTAAATAATTATTTTTATTCACCGCGTGCAGCGATAATCTGTCTTCCTTTTATGATCTTGAATATACCATTATACAGATATCGTGTTGGCCTAAATAAAAGCAACAGGCTCACAGATCAAAGGCAAATCTTGTCAGATCCAGAAGGGATTTCGGAGGTGTTTTGATCAACATAACACTAGCCTTGTGGAGGCGTTTCGCAGCAGCTTCAACACGGTCAAACATTTCATCGAACAGCTTCTCCGGAATGTTCAAAGGCGGTGTGAGTCGAATTGTGCGATGACAATTCATTGACAAATTTGCCTGGACACCCGCTGCGTGCAGGGTCATCAGCCCCAGCATACTGGTAAATTCACCTACAAGATCTTCCTGCCCAAATGACACACCGGGAGGTATCACGGGTTGGAACTCTATTGCATACCAAAGACCAAAACCACGCACCTCAGAAATAAGACCAGGGTATTTCTCTGCTAGTGCCTGCAATCGAAGCAGACCCTTCTGTCCAAGCGTCCTGGATCGTTCCACAAGATTTTCTTCATGGAGGATTTCCAGTGATTTTACAGCAATCGCCATAGCCAGAGAATTTCCTCCAAAGGTGTTTGAGTGACGTTTGCAGTCCAGACCGCCCAACATGTTTTTATAGATATCTTTACGGGCGATAGTTACTCCGACTGGCACCATGCCGCCACCGAGGGGTTTAGCCAGCGTAATGATGTCCGGATCCATACCACCCCACTCGATACTGGGAAACCAGTAGCCACTGCGTCCAAGTCCCGCCTGAATTTCATCAACGATTACCGGGATACCAAAGTGTTTGCAGATACGGTCTAGTCCTGGTAGAAAATCCTTAGGTGGAATGATAACGCCAGCTTCACCCTGAATGGCTTCGAGTATCACAGCGGTAATGTTATCTGATCCTTTGTGGTTTATGGCCTCTTCAAATGCCGCCAAATCGCCAAAAGGCAACGTCAGCGTATCCAGAGCCAGAGGATGGAATAAACCCTGAATCTCTTCGTTCGGTGTCAGGCTCATCGCGCCAAGTGTCTTGCCGTGATAGGCACGATTGAAATTGATGAAATATTTGCCATCGGGTCGCCAGGCTTTGGCGAACTTGATAGCGCCTTCAACGGCCTCGGCGCCACTATTGGAAAAGAATACCTGGCTGTCCGTATGAGATGGTGCTACCGAGGCAAGTAATTTAATAAGATTGTGTTCCAGTGCTGCACGCCATTCGCCGAGAGATTGTTGAGGTAGACCCATCACCGGGCTTTGGTCGAGATATTGGTGTATAAAATCAACCAGCGGCGGATAACGTTCGCCGAATGGAATAGCTGCATAACCACTGGCATTGATGCGGGATACACCATCAGGGTCTTCAAGCTCCCATGGTGAAGTTACCTTGAATGGGCCAGCCAGCCGTGCGTATTCAATAGCCCGGCTTAAATCGCCGTTACCGAATCGCTTTTCAAGTTCGAGAATTTTACTCGCTGGAATACCGCTAACAATATCATTTGTATGTAATGGCAGATATTTTGACATGTCTCTTCTCCTCTGAAGTAAATATAGGATATTCAACATCATATATTATTAACTCGTTCTAATTAGCTTTTCATTTCGAAAACAGTGTTGGGTAAAACAAGGAAAACTGGTTTTTTCTTATTTTACAGCTAAAGCATAGGTTTCGTAGCGCAGCCACGAGTTCATTAATTTTGCGCAGCTCACTACTCGAAAATTGACGCGGTTTTATCAGGCACGTCCATGTGTCTGACCCTTCGGGCTACGCGTTAAATTGCTCCAGACAATTTAATTAAACTCGCTCCTAACGTCACTCAAATAGCTAAAACCTTCATCTTTTATTTTCAGCGTGGTTCGGCTTGTTCAATGGGGATTGAAAAACCTCGCTAGAATGTAAAAAGTGCCAAGCCGAGTGTTTTTCAAGAGATAACCTTGGAATGCAATGACGACGGCCTATAGGGCGTGGTTTTCATTATCAATGAATAAAAACCACTTAAAAGTGGGGGGGTGACTTAAATATCAAAAAAGTGCCTAGCCGCATAGTTGTCATTCAAAAGGTGGGGGGAGCTATACTTGTTCATGTAAAATCTGTCTTGTATAGGCTGTAAATATTACTGATCTATAGATGAGTATTACTTATGAGGAGTCGGTGTTTATTTCATTATTTTATCTATTAAAGAACCTTAATCTAAGCTTAACAACAACTTAGCAATATCGTGGGTCTAAATTAGTATTTTTTTGTTTATCCACAATTTTAAAAGCAAGCGTTAAATTAGTCATAAAAGTGTCATATCCGCATGTTTTCTACTTTAGTCTATTAATGATAGGCTATAAGGTACTGATAAATAAATGATAAATGCTACTGGTCAAAAATTGACCAATTTATAAGGGAACTAAATATAGCGGGGATTTTAGACTTGATTCACAGTGATATACACAGACTTATCCACAGATTTTGTGGACAAGTTAAAGGAAAAAAATAGTCAAGTTTTTTAATTGTAGAATTGAAGGTTTATTTTCGAAAAAATATGAACCTTTTAGTGAAATAATATCGTGAAGATGACAGTAAGCCCGCGCAGGATAAATTCCACTTTTGTTTTTTAAAACTGCCCCGTAGGGTGAATAAAACAACCAAATAAGCCTAGGCGAGAGGATATTAGAGCAAAGCGACGACTAGCCGCAGGGAAGGTTTGCAAAACGCCCAAAAGTAAGGGAAGGCACATGGGCGTGTCTGATTAGAGAACGCAGCAGCAGTTACCGAAGGTGTTTTTTTTATAAATAACTACCCACGAAATTCCACTTAAAAAACAAACAAAATACAGTTAGAAGACCTGTTAAAATGTTAAATGTCGCAGATCTTATAAATACACTATTCGATACAATTTATATTTATTCAATTGTCTATGGGACGACTCAATGAATTACAAAATGATACTTATTTTCATCCTTTCCGGACTTGCTGTTCTTTTTATCATTCAAAATGTAGCCGTCGTTGAGGTACAGTTCCTGTTCTGGGCTACTCAAATGCCGCGTTCATTGCTGATGTTTATTCTAATTGCTATTGGCTTCGTCATTGGCTGGTTTTTGCATGGCTACGTTAGATATCGTCAAAGTAAATCTAAATAATGAGTCTAACAATCTAATTAAATATAAATTTCTTGCCGTAGCTATTTGCTGAGGATGCAGCGTTTATTAATGTCGTTGCTAAATTGTGATGTTAGCCAGCAACCCCGTTTATTTTGCCCGGCAAAGATTTCCGCTGGTGGCCTTGATAGCAAAGGCATAAATCATCGCAACACCTTGTAAACCGCTGTAGCGGCCTCTGATACCTGTGTGCCCTGAACTCATGTCGGTGCGAAACATTATTACCTTGTTATTGGTGCGCATGGAGCGTAGTTTGGCGACCCATTTGGCGGGCTCCCAGTATGTCACGCGGCTATCGGATACATTACCCAGTACCAACATATGCGGATAATCCCTGGCGCTGACATTCTCATATGGTGAATACGACTGTATATTTTTGAAATCAGCGGTATGCTTCAGCGGGTTGCCCCATTCCGGCCATTCGCCGGGCGTCAGGGGTAAAGACTCGTCGAGCATGGTATTTAGCACATCTACAAAGGGTACATCCATGACCATCGCACAAAACAGCTCAGCGGCTTGATTCGCGCTGTAGCCCATAATCATGCCCCCGGCACTGGAGCCGTAGGCAATGATGCGATTGGCGCTACTATACTTTTTTCTGATCAGGTGTTGTGCGACCGCAATGAAATCACTGAAGGTATTGATTTTTTTATCTAGTCGGCCACTGGTATACCAGCTGTAGCCCTTGTCCATGCCGCCGCGTACATGCGCTAGCGCCAGGATAAATCCGCGATTCACCAGGCTTAAAGCATTTTCCCTGAAATAGGCATGCTGGGATACGCCATAGGCGCCGTAAGCCTGCATAAATAGAGGCGCCGTGCCATCCAGTGGAGTGTCCTTGTGATAAAGCAAAGTCACCGGAATCTCTGCTCCATCATCCGCAACTGCGTTGATACGACGGGTAACAAAATCGTCACTATTATGCCCGCTGGGTATACCTTGTTGTTTACGCATGATGAACTTGCGTGTTTGCATATCGTAATCATAAACGCGTGCTGGCGTAGCTAGCGATGAGTAATGAATCCGCAGGATATCTGTATCAAAGGTATAGCCGCTGGAAAAACCCAGGCTATAGGCTTGCTCCTTAAAAGTGACGGTATGTTCCTTGCCATCAGAGAGTCTGCGTATTACCAATCGTTCGATGCCGTCTACACGTTCCTTACGCACCAGATAGTTGGCAAAAACACCCATAGATACGATAAACCTGCCGGGTTTGTGTGGTACCAGATCTTTCCAGTATTTGCGTTGCGGTGAATGCAAAGGCGCCGTCATGATCTTGAAATCATCCGCGTCATCGGCATTGGTACGGATAAAAAGTTTGTCAGTATGCTGGCTGATTGAATATTGCAGGTCGGGCTCATGCCTGGTGATCAATTGCGGCTCGCTGAACGGTTTTTTTACATCAATAAGATACACCTCACCGGTGTGATAATCACCCACACCGATACCATAGAATTGGCGGTTGTGTGTGATCCATACCGAGGTTGAAAAGCCGCTTGCTGCAGGTGTTTCAAACACCAGCACATCAGCGTCCTGGGACGTACCCAGCCGGTGATGCCATACGCTGCGTGCGCGGCTGTTTTCATCCAGCCGGATATAAAAAAAACCGCTGCCATCGACTAGCCAGGTAATATTACCGTCGGTATCTAGCAGCTGATCGGGAAGATTATTACCCGTTTTCAGATCGCGCACAAAAATCTGATAGTGCTCTGCGCCCTCTAAATCCACCGAATAGGCCAGTAGCTGGTGGTTTTGTGTATGTTTAGCCGCACCCAGGCTAAAGCTTGATTTTCCTTTGGCGAGCAGGTTTCTATCCAGAACCACTTCATCATGTTCGCTGGGTTCGAGTGAATACAAAGCAGATGTATCATTGAAAGCACTGGCTGGACGCCGGTATAACACGCGGTAGTTTTTACCCGGTATGTAACGCCACAAGTAGGCATAGTCATTATCCAACGCAGGCACGCTACTATCATCTTCGACGATGCGACCGACGAGTTCCTGATAGAGTTTTTTTTGCAAAGGTATGGTTGCAGCCATTTGAGCAGTAAAATAGGCATTTTCCGCGTTCAGGTAATCCTTGATATCATCCGGTAGCCGTTGCGGGTTCCCAAGTGATTCCTGCCAGTTATGTGCTTTAAGCCAGGCGTAGTCATCGCTAATAGAGATGCCATGATGTTTGCTGGTTACAGGCTGGCGTTTCGCTACTGGTTGAATAACAGTATTGTTAAGCGGATTGCATTGCGCAGCACTGGAAACAATGATTCCCATCAACAGTGAAAGTAAAGTGATTACGATTCGCATTTTTCCCTAAACACTCAGTAAACATGAATATTCGATGATCATAAACTAACTAATACTCGAGCTAACGATAATTATCAAGCAGGGCTGATACTGCAATCGAGAATTTATACAATAACAATAAATAATGCCAAGTCATTAGACTAATTCGATTGAGAATCTTATTTCTATAATTGTTGGACTTGATCAGAGACTCCTTAGGGGAGACTCTGATCAAGTCGATAAGATTTAAGCGCAGAAAAAAGTGCCCAGCCGAAGCGCAGCGTAGACAACGCTGGAATGCAATGACGACGGCCCGAAGGGTGAGGTTTTCATAACATGAATAAAAAATCCTCATAAAAGTAGGGGGGTAGCTTTTCGAGGCTCACCAAGAGCCAGAAAAGTTCATCGTAGATTCCGTAAGGAATCGTCGATGTACAATGGTCGATTATCAACGGAAATAATTTCAACATCTAAAGTAATTTGTATCGGTTAATAAGTTAATTTGTATCAAAGAGGCAGGATTTCTTTAATGCTAATATCAAACTCATGAATCTGAAATACAGTATAAGGGACGAAACTGATGCCGATGTCACGGCAATAACTGAAGTGACGGTCGCTGCATTTAAAACCTTAGAGGTAAGCGACCAAACAGAGCAGTTTGTTATAGAAGCGCTACGTGCCGCCAAAGCACTCTCACTATCGCTGGTAGCAGAAAGTGAAGGGCGGGTGATTGGACATATCGCGTTCTCGCCTCTAACAATTTCAGATGGCACACAAAATTGGTATGGCCTAGGGCCTGTTTCGGTAATGCCAGAGTTGCAGCGGCAAGGCATTGGCAAAGCTCTGATAGAGGAAGGCTTGTCACGGCTTAAAGAAATGAATGCGCGAGGCTGTTGTCTCGTAGGTCATCCAGAATATTACAGAAAATTCGGCTTTAACAATGTCTCGGATCTCGTCTGCGAAGGATTCCCACAGGAGGTGTTCTTCGCGCTATCGTTCGACGGGCATGTGCCACACGGGGTGTTAACGTTTCATGAGGCATTCTCAGCAGATGGCTGATAATACACATTCATAGGCTCACCAGGAGCCAAGAAAGTCCGTCGTAGATTCCGCAAGGAATCGTCGACGTACAATGGTAGATCTAAGATAAAGTTGTTTGAAACTCGGTTTTTCATTTATAGAAAAAAGTGCCTAAAAGTAGGGGGGTGTGAATTCAACCGTCAGTGCAATTCGCTTTCAGAGGGGAATACCTCATCTCGGTGTTCTGCCGTTAAGGGCTTTTCTGGGTCTATTGTTTAATTTATCCATGATCCTTTTTATTCTTCCAGAAGTGCTATCATCAAAGCTGCTTTTCTTTGGAAGGTATTACCTGATCAAACCATTGGTATTTTCACTTAAACCGCGGTCTCCTGAGGCGAATGGATGGATGATCTAAGCCTCCCACCTGCCAGCCGAAAGGAGCGTCTCGCCTGGGCGTTGTACGATTTTGCCAACTCCGGCTACACCACTGTGGTGCTAACGACTATCTTCAGTGCCTACTTTGTCGGTCTGGTGGCCGGCGGCCCGGGGGGATTCTCATCGGGTACCGCAACGCTGCTCTGGACACTGGCGTTAGCCAGCGCCAATCTAACGGTATTAGTAGCTGCCCCAATAGTCGGCGCCATCGCTGATCACCGTGCAACAAAGAAGCGCTTTTTAATCATAACCACGATTGGTTGCGCGACCGCTACGGCACTACTGTCTCTGGTAGGTTCGGGTAATGTTGTGCTTGCCATGGTGCTGGTGAGCATTGCCACCATCATGTTTGCCAGTGGCGAAAGCCTTATTGCCTCCTTTTTGCCTGAAATCGTACCCGCTAGCCAGATGGGACGTATGTCTGGCTATGGCTGGGGCCTGGGTTATTTTGGCGGTTTGCTAACGCTAGGTCTTTGTCTGGCCTATATCTCTTGGGCTAAAATCCAGGGTCATAGCGAAACTCAGTTTGTACCTGTAACCCTGTTGATAACAGCAGGTGTTTTTATACTGGCAGCGACGCCGACGTTTCTCTGGCTGCGTGAACGCGCCACACCAAAGCCAGCTCTTGGCGGAATGTCTTATGTCAATACAGGTATCCAGCGGGTACGCCATACCTTGTCAGAAGCAGCTCGCTTGCCTGATTTGTTTCGCTTTCTTATTGCTCTGGCAGTATATCAGTCTGGTATTACTACAGTAGTCGTGTTGAGCGCAGTCTATGCACGAGAAGTGATGGGGTTCGATACACAGTCGTTAATCATTCTGATTATGGTGGTCAATGTGACTGCCGCCATCGGAGCTTTAATCTTCGGACAGCTACAGGACCGCCTGGGTTCGGTGCGCACATTGAGCATCACGCTATTGATCTGGTGCAGTGCAATTATACTCACAGCAATGGCCGATACCCGTACTGACATCTGGATAGCAGGCAATTTGATCGGCTTAGCCATGGGTGCTTGTCAGGCAGGCGGGCGGGCATTAATCGGCCAGTTTGCACCCGCTGAGCGCACAGCCGAGTTTTTCGGCTTGTGGACCATGGTAATCCAGCTGTCAGCTATAATAGGCCCTATGAGTTATGGATTAATTACATACCTGAGTGGTGGTAATCATCGTCTGGCAATTCTGATTCCATTAGTCTACTTCATCATCGGCTTGATTCTGCTACTTCGAGTGAATGAACAACGGGGTAAGGCGGCAGCGGCTGGCGAGAAAAAGTCATGATAGAACGCCTGATAAGCTTCATTCTGCCGCTGTTATTCGGCGTAATCCTGTTGAATCTTTTCCTGTTTTTCCAGCAAGCGTCGATGATCTTTTTCCCACTGCGTGAACTACAGCAGACCCCGGCCGACTGGAAGCTCGATTATGAAGACGTATGGATTAACAGCGTGGATGGTGTACGCCTGCACGGCTGGTATATTCCCCGTCAGGGTGCCCGCCAAACCTTACTCTTTTTCCACGGCAATGCCGGGAATATTTCCCACCGGCGTGAGTCCATCGAAATTTTTCATCGACTCAATCTGAATGTTTTTATTATCAGTTATCGCGGCTATGGTGCCAGCGAGGGCACACCTGATGAACAGGGCTTATATAATGATGCGCGCTCAGCCTGGCGCTATCTGACGGTGGACAGGAAAATACAACAGCAGGATATTATCCTGTTTGGACGTTCACTGGGTGGTGCCGTAGCAACGGCACTTGCTGCCGAGATTAAGCCTGCCGGCCTCATTCTGGAATCGACTTTTAGTTCAGCTGGTGACATGGCAGCAGTGCTTTACCCGGTTTTACACTGGGTCATTTATCCCAGATACACGTTTGATACTGCAACCCGGCTGCGGCAAGTTCAGAGCCCGGTGATGGTCATTCACAGTGCCGACGACGAGATCATTCCGTTGCGGATTGGACAAAAAGTATTCATGGCCGCCAGCGAACCGAAGCAATTTGTTGAAATCCGTGGTGACCATAACGGTGGCTTTCTGCTGAGTCAACCGCAGTACGAGAAGGCGCTCGGTGACTTTCTTAGGCTCACCAGGAGCCAAGAATGACAAGTCAAATTTTCACTCCACTAGTGCCTGCTCATAGCGAAAACATAAACCCCCGCCCGCTCTATTGGATAACTGGATTTTACCGTTTAAGTGTTCCGCTATTTCATGACTAATCGCCAGTCCCAGACCATTACCCGGCTTTCCGCTTTCTAAAACCCGGTAAAACGGCTGCATCACCTGCTGCAACTCATCTTCGGGGATTCCTATGCCTGTATCTTCTACCAGAAAGACCGCTTTGTTACCTTGTTTAAACAGGCTGACATCAACCTTGCCATTAGCTGGCGTGTAGAGAATCGCATTTCCAATCGCATTTTGAATCAGTTGGGCTAATCGACCATTTTCA
Source organism: uncultured Gammaproteobacteria bacterium (assembly GCA_963807855.1). Classification (GTDB taxonomy): domain Bacteria; phylum Pseudomonadota; class Gammaproteobacteria; order Thiotrichales; family Thiotrichaceae; genus Cocleimonas. Next base: position 10,667 of record CAWEEB010000010.1, read on the forward strand.
TCTTTTACCTTTATTGCATCATCCTGGTGTAAAAGTCCGAGATCAATTTCAGCGGATTCAGCCAGGGGATGTAAATCTGCAATGGTATTTTTTACGATCTCGTTGAATGAGACGGTTTGTGTCTCTGCATTTTCATTACTGGCATTGTTGGACTCAGCGGCATTACTTTGCAAACGTGCCAGGTCGAGTAACTGCGCAACCAGATTACCCAAGCGATCAAAGCCGTGTTCAAGTTGTTGCTGTCGATTATTACGTTCAGATTCGCTGTGCGCCTGCTTCAGGTTTTCTGCCTGTAACGAAAGCGCGGTAATTGGTGTGCGTAATTCATGGGCAGCATCCGCTATAAATCGTTGCTGCTTTTGCATCACCTGTCGTACTCGAATGATTAAGGCGTTTATCGATGCTACAAAGGGAATTATTTCGAGGGGAATATTTTTCTTTGATAGTTCTTTTAACTGGGTTCCATCCTGCTGATCAATGCTTTTCGCCAATAGATTTAACGATTTAAACTGTCGACGAATAATGATGTGGATCACTAACAACATAATTGTTACCAATAAAAGAATCGGTAAAAATGTGCTGAAGCTACTGCTCCATGCAATTTTGTTACGTAACTCGGTAGATTGCGCGATAATAAATCGACGTTGACTTGCACGTTGGGTAATCGCCAGAACTCGCCATTTGTCATGGTCTAATGTGATTGTTTTTAAGCCATCACGAATATTAGGCGAGATACCCTTTAAATTTTTACTTTTACCCAATTCGTGGATGATGATTGTCGCTTCTTCTTCGATATCATGTTTATCCCGATATTCCTCATTGAGATCATGTATCTTTTCGATGACTTTATTCTTGTTCTTATACTCATCGTCATCGTCTTCATTGAACTCAGAGAAATCTAATTGCCCATTCCGCACCAATAAAGAGATTTCTCTCAAGGTGTTATCTTGAAGTTCTTTGGCTTGTCGGAATGCCAAAATCCCGGCAATTGACCCACCTAATATCACTAAAATAAGCGCACTGATAATAATCCAGCGATATAACTCTCGTTGCAGTGATCTTTGACGTTTCATTTGCTCACCATCCAGCCCATGCCCCTGACATTTTTAATCGCATCCTTGCCCAGTTTTTTGCGTAAGGCGTGAATAATAAATTCAATCGCATTACTCGCGACTTCTTCATTCCAGCCGTAAATACTTTCTTCCAGATTATCCCGCGAGAAAATAGTGCCGGGCCTCAGCATCAGCGTTTGTAACAACGCATATTCGCGCGCCGACAGTGTGTAAGATACTCCGTCTCTGCTAACTTCACGGGTAGCAGGATCAAGATCTAATACAGAATTACTGATGATAGGGTTGGCAACGCCGTGATTGCGGCGCACCACGGCACGCATGCGGGCATGCAATTCATCAATAGAGAAGGGTTTAACCAGATAATCATCTGCACCTAAATCAAGACCTTTAATGCGATCTTCAACGGCATCTCTTGCGGTAATAATAATAACAGGCAGGTTTTTAGTTTTACGCAGTTCGCGCAAGACATCCAAACCATTTTTACCAGGCAAGCCCAAATCTAACAACACCAGAGAATAGTCCTCGGTGGTTAAACTAGAAAGTGCGGTAATGCCATCCTGTACCCAATCAACCGCGAAAGTTGCATCATTAAGAGCCTGTTTGATCGCCTTGCCGATTAATTCATCATCTTCTACCAGTAAAATTCGCATAGTCTAGTTGTCATGTCTTTGGTACAAAAATATCTACTTATCCTTATCGTCGTTATTATCTTCATTAACGACAATGTATTCTGCTTCGATTACCACACCTTGATCTGAGTTTGCGGTTTGTAATGGTGCTGCGTTTTTCTGATACTGGCGTTGCAAGCGCCAGATTTTAAATGCCGCAAAAGGAAAGATGATAGCCGATACAGCCAAAAGAAACAGGCTAATCATAAAACCACTAAAAAGCAGTAAACTACCCACAGCCGAGACTAAAATCATGGTCGATAAAGGTAGGCTTTTGTGTTGATACTTGTTCATTAAATGTTTGAGTTTGCATAGTATATTCCTTGTAAACAGCCACCCAGCTAAACCAGGTGACTGTTGTCTTCTATTAATATAAACGGACTAATGTTGGGCTATTTATTAGTCAATAAGCAAAGCCTTAATGCTTAGTCCTTATCCTGATGTTTCTTGTCTTTTCTATGATTATCATCGTCATCATCAAGTTTCTGTTTAAGCACCTCACCAGAAGTCGCATCAATTTCTAAATCATAAACCCGTTTATTCGCATCGACTACTTCAACTTCCCAGATTGATCTTCCATCTTCAATGTCAAATTCAACCGCTTTAGCCGTACCGGGTTTAATAGCGAGTGCAATTTCTAATGCCTTATCCATGGTTATCGAAGCTTCACTCATCGCAACCACTTCTTTTGAGTCTTTATCATTGCTACTGGCATGGGCAACAAAAGCCGAACCGATTAGACCACCACTGATGAGGGTTGCAGCAAGTACTTTATTTAGATGTTTCATTTTGAATCTCCATTCATTGTTAAAAAATAAAAACGCTTTTTGATATAGCGTTGAAACAAGAATAAAGTTTGAAACTTAGCTGTAACTTAGGAGCTTAAAAAAACTGTAAATATTTTGTAAAGAGTATTGATAAGTTTTCCGGAGCGCAGCTGCGAGATATCTTTTTGTCTACAGCATCAAAAATTTGTCAGGAACAAATCTTCACCTAGCCCCTACAGGGGGAGGCACATGGACGTGCCGAATAACAAAGTAATCCTTAGTTAATGGTTTCGTAGCTAAAGATACGAGTTCATTTATTTTTCTCAGCCAAAATAAACCGAACCAGCCGAAGCGTAGCGCACAAATTCATCTGGAAAGAATTTGTCGCAAAAACACTCGGCTTGTCGATTTTTAATACCTTATCATCACCTCGTTACGACGCATAAACGGCAATGTCCAAGGCGGATTATATCTAGCGAGTTCTGGTTTTCCTGTAGCATTGATGTTTCTATCATTCATCCACTTTTTTAATTCAGCCGTCTTGTTATCCGCTTTAGTTTTACCCGCAAAACCAGAAAAACGAATCACTGCATATTTTGCGCCTTCAACCTGGCGTATTTTAACCGCAGGGTTATTCGGTTTGGGAAGGGTAGCTAAGGTGTATTTACTCGGCATAACAAAATGCATATTCCATTTTTTACCGCTTTGCTCCATGGTAACAGGAGCAGTCATGCTGATCTTTTCTGACTTGGCTTGCATAGTGACCGGCGCTGTCATACTGATTTTCTCACTGTTATCAATTTTATCAATAGTACCGCGTGAAGTATTGTTGCCAAAAATATAATCAGCAATCAGTTTAAAGCCTTTATTCGAAGCTTGTTTTAAAGTGCCAGAAACTTCAACCTCCGCAATGATCTTAGGATTATAAACACGCAACTCAAACGCATCTGAGGATTCTATTACTCTATATTTTGGTTCTTCAATTGCCATTGCTGCACCTGTAAATATTAATAAAAATAGACTTAATACCAGTTGTTTAGCCATATAAATGCCTTTTAAAAATTGCTAGTTATAGATTGTATATAGATAACCATCTTATAGGATTCCCTCAAGACTGGAGATAAACACTAGTAATAGTGGGAGTGTTATAGCGCCGAATAAAAACAGCACAGCCAAAGCGCAGCAGACAAATTCATCTGGAATGAATTTAAACAGTTGAGTGCACCAAAATGCCTCGCGCTAGCTACTAATAAATCACTTAGCCTGAATCGATTTCAAATACCCTATCAGGGATGTAATACGACCCAAAATAATCGCCTGAGTATCCTGCTCGTGAGGGGGGAACTCAATGCTATAATCAACTTCAGGTGGCGTAGATGTATAGCGGTCACCCCACACCGCCATATCTGTTTCGCCATGTGAGGTGATAATTTCATGGCCGACGATAACCTTGTAGATCAAGCCTTCAGGGAACGTGCCTTTGTACTTTTTCGAGATCATCGTCAAATCGTATGGCTTGGTGGAGAGTGCGGCTGCGACCGGACCATCGCCCTTGGCATTTCTTCCATGGCAGGCGGCGCAGTTATTCAGATATTCCATTTCGCCCAGCTTAAGTTGAGCTTTTTTATCCAGCGCGTTAACGCTAGCAACACTGAGCAGAATGGCACACCCCGCGATGATTGCGGCGCTATTGAGTTGATTTTACTTTTTATGATTGCTTGCAAAGTCCCCATGGTTTTTCTCCAGCTTTTTTCCAGTAGATAGATTGTTTTGTCTTGCCAGATTCACTCTAGCATAGTCACGGAAAGTAGCTTGTGACATAAATCATGGGTGTTTAAAAAGGTTTCGTCTCTACAGATCAGGAATTGATCCGAGAGGTGCCCTTTAGTCTGTGCTGAATAAAACAGAATTACCTTCAACAATTAAAAAACAGCTTCAAAGTAGGGAGAGTTACATGGACGTGCCGTTGGGGCTTTGCCGAAGGTGTGTTTTTTTAAATCAATCTCACAAAATAATAAACAAAAGGCATGTTTAAGCCTTGATAGATAGAGATGAAAACCTGATGAAACCCACTTATTATGCTATAAATAAAAATGCTTATGAGGCATTTTTGATACTACCTCAAGCAAAAGCAGAGCTCCCTTAATACACTGTTAGATGGAAACTCGAACCCCAAATCATGATCCGTGACGCCGCTACCGCCGAAACTAAGGAATTATACTAATGGAAACTCAAGTTGATGAAATCGCGCCGAATATTTTTCGACTTTCGACATTCATGCCAGAGATGCCACCAGTCGGATTCACTTTCAATCAATATCTGATCAATGCCGACGAGCCATTTCTATTTCATTGCGGCGGGCGCAATCTTTTTCAGTCGGTTTCAAAAGCCGCTGCGAATATTGTGCCTCTCGAAAAGATTCGATGGATTTCGTTTGGACATGTCGAATCCGACGAATGCGGCTCCATGAATCAATGGTTAGCAGCTGCTCCGAAAGCACAGGTGGTACATGGGGCAATTGCGTGCATGGTCTCGCTGAATGATCTTGCTGATCGCCCTCCGCGCGCGTTGAAAAACAACGAAATCCTGGATTTGGGTGACAAGCGCGTGAGATATATTGATACACCACATGTTCCACATGCGTGGGAATCCGGGCTTGTGTTTGAGGAAACCACAAAAACACTATTCACTGGTGATTTATTTACCCAGTTAGGTAACGGACCGGCGGTTACTACCGAGAGCATCGTATCAAGCGCAATCCTTGCCGAAGAAGGGTTTCATGCGACGGCACTTACACCCACAACGGCACCGACCATACGCGCACTTAAATCCCTAAACCCTGAGTGCCTGGCAGTGATGCACGGCTCATGCTTTAAAGGAGACTGCGGTGCAGAATTGGAAGCTCTCGCAGAATACACTGCAGACGCGCTGAAGAAAGCACAAGCTAGTTGATCGTAGCTCAAAACTATTCTGGCTGAATTGGGCTCGCCTCACTACACGAAAATCGACGCGGTTTTAGTCAGGCACGTCCATGTGCCTGACCCTTCGGGCTACGCGTTAATTTGATCCGGGAAAATTATTTAAGATCTCGCTCAAACAGCTAAAACCTTCTTCGTCAATTTTCTGCGTGGCTCGCATGTTTGAATGGGTTACAAAACATCGCTAGATCGTTAAAAATGCCATTAATTTTACAACGTACTATTTCGGCAAGTGTGAGGGGAAACAGTAGGAAGATAATAGCGCTGAAGGGAACTCGCTCGTTCCTCTCACTCAAAAAACCTTCATCCTAGCCCATTGTTTCTTGAGATTTGTCTTATATTGAATGGTTTTAAAAAAATGCCCAGTCGAAGCGCAGCGGACAAATTCATCTGGAATGAATTTGAACAGTTGAGTGCAACGTTGTGCCTCGCAGAGGTGAAGTGGCTTTTCTAGGATCACCAAGAGCCAGAAAAGTCCGTCGTAGATTCCGCAAGGAATCGTCGACGTACGATGGTCGATATACGACTAATTATTTTTCAATATCAAAAAAGTGCCTAGCTGAAGCGCTTCATAGACAACGTTGGAATGTAATGACGACGGCCCGAAGGGTGAGGTTTTCCTTAGATGAATAAAAAACCTCATAAAGTACGGGGGTGCCATTTATTATTCAAGATATCTCGTTCCTAATACAATTAAAACTAGCTATCATTTGCGTAAAAGAAAAAACAAAGAAACCATATAAGTAAGTATAAAAGAAGACATATAAAAAACTATATAAGAAACAATACTAATTACATTAATAGAGAGAAATCAGAGCGAGGCACAGAGGGCGCTTTCATATAAAGCATTAAGCTAAAAAACTATGGAATATTTTACACAACTAGGTTATCTCGGTCTTTTGCTTTCAGCATTTTTAGCGGCGACGATATTACCTTTAAGTTCCGAAATAGTGCTAAGCGGTTTGCTGTTAAACGGTTTCTCCCCGATCGGCATTAGTTGCGGTTGCAACAACTGGAAATGTACTCGGGTCACTAACAAATTACGCCCTGGGCTATTGGCTAAGTCTGGAAGTCGTAAAAAAGTGGTTAAAAATGTCAGAAAAAGAGTTTCTTCGAGCCGAGCAACGCTTTGCAAAATACGGCTTATTCTCACTCTGTTTTGCATGGGTTCCCATAATTGGAGATCCACTTACCGTCATTGCCGGTGTTTTGCGTATTCGCTTACTCTGGTTTTTAATACTGGTAACCGCTGGTAAATTAATGCGTTATGTCGTACTGAGTTATTTAGTGTTAGAAAATGTATAAAGGGTTCCATAAACGCATAGACGTTTCGCTCATCCCATAACCACCTCAGGCTAAATAGTAATCAAAAAAGTAACATATGAAAATGAATGCAACGACCATTCCAGCAGTAATTGTTTAAGCGATTTTGCAAGATAGTGCCCTGAATGCGATTCATCAACTTCAGGTCAACGATACATTCATAATCAGAATGTGATTGATCGCCAGGCTCGAAAAACGACACGCTTTCAACCGAGGAAAATTTATCCAAAAACTCCCTGATTTGCGTCTCATCAACTCGGTCAGGAAGATTTCCAAATACAAAATACATACAAACCTCCGGATGATTAGGCTGAGTATAATACTACGAATAGTGGGTGGTGTCTTAAATCTGGGTTAGTTTTGATCAAGGTGAAAAAAGTGGCAAGCCGAAGCGGACAAATTCATCTGGAATGAATTTGAACAGTTGAGTACAACATTGTGCCTCTCAGAGGTGAATTACAAGGAAATGGTATTACTTGGCGCGCGTTATCTTTCGTTTCCGGATGAATACGTTTCTTCCATTGATTTCGTTGCTATGGAGGATCCAAAAAACGATAGACGACGGGAAAAAGAAGCATTATTGGAAAAAATGAGAAATTACCGCTAACAAAAACATTAAGTACGCACCTATGGTGCCGGACGCACATACTTCGAGCTGCTTATGTTGGCGTAAGGCATCACAACAGGAGTTAATATGACCCGAACAGTGAGAAAGAATTTTACGGACTCACAGAAGGCTGAGATTTTTCTGCGTGAGCGTGCTGTTTGTGCGTTTTTATTGCGATAAATACTAAAAAGGCCCCTCCACTTGTTTCTATAAGAAATAAATGAAAGGGCCCTTATTTTCATCTCACTGCGTAAGCAGTGAGATGACTTTACTTGTTACTTAAGCTGCTTTAGTCGCTTTTTTAACTGAAGCTGTAGCAGTTTCAGCAGTCTCTTTAACAGTCTTAACAACTTCATCCATGTTGCTCTGAGCAGTCTTTAAAGACTTCTCAGAAAGCTTCTTGTAAGCTTCGCTGTTAGACTCAGCAGTAGATGATGCAGTCTTCCAGAAATCCATTGCAGCAGTCATTGAGTTTTGTAGCATTTCGCTTTGTAGCTCAAGGAAAACCTTAGGGTCTTTAGCAGCAGAAAGCTTCTCAGCGTTTTGCTTAGCTGTAGCAGCAAGTTTCTCTGCTACTTCTTTCTGTTGTGCTACGAAAGCTTCAGTAGTCTTTACATTTAACTCACTGAATTGCTTAAGTACTGCAAGACTGTCGTTAGTTAGTTTGTTGTTTAATTCGATTAAATCTTTCATGTTTATAGCCTTTTAATAGTTAAGGAAAATTAATTTGTGCAGTGCAGCATTGCTGCGGTGCAACAAATATAGGAAAAACCCATAACTAAGTCAAGTATTATTTTACAAAAAGATGTAAATAAAATGATTTAAAAGAAGCTCTATAGAGGGCTGGAGCGGGAACAGGCGGAAGTTCTGACTATTTTTATAATAAAATTAATAACATATAAAAAAACAGCTAGCCGGAGCGCAGACAACAGCTTTTTTTTAAAGCTGGCCCCGATGGGAAGGTTTGCAAAACCACCTAAAAGTAGGGGGGTGGCTTTCTTAGGCTCATCAGGAGCCAAGAAAGTCCGTCGTAGATTCCGCAAGGAATCGTCGACGTACGATGGTCGATTTACTCCTGAATAAATTCAAACATCAAAATATGAGTCATGGAGCTCACCAGGAGCCAGAAAAGTCCGTCGTAGATTCAACAAGGAATCGTCGATGTACAATGGTCGATGATCAACTGAAATAATTTCAACATCAAAAGTAATTTGTATCGGTTAATTAGTTTATTTGTATGAAAGATAGCGTTATTGCATCTTAAGTAGCCATAAAGCTCTGGATATTTATCTGAATGTTTTACCAAATTCTCTAGTGGGTACTTTTCTCGACTTCTTAATTCACTACACAACAATCCCTTAATTCACTACACGAAAAAATACCTGTAATTCTGGAATATTCACAGATTGCACTTGTACGATTAACGATTGATCTAATTCAGTATTATCCTGACGTTGTAACTTAGGCTCTAAAGCAAGATCTGGCAAAATAACCGTAGTCTTACGCTCATCTTGGATAACGACGACAGTTTCTCCTTGCCAATTACCTTCATTATTATCATTGCTGTTGCCTTGCTTCTTTTTATATTGATTAAGGTACAGCATCGTCCAATGCTGATTAGAATGTCGCTCAGCTTTACGCGCTGCAAATGATCCTTCATCCGCCAGACCGATCCTTTCTACAAGCTCCTCGTGTCCAAGTAGAGGTTGTTGTGCTGATTGTGGATTTTAAGAGGACTGCGTTAAAAACGCCCTGAGCTGTTGGTGCACGATTAAATCCAGATAGCGTCTGATCGGGCTGGTTACGCGTGTGTAAATTGGCAGACCAAGCCCAAAGTGTGCAGCCGGTTCTGTGGTATGTCGGGATGCCTTAAAACGACGGCGATACGTATAATGCTCAGACATTTTTTGCGGATATTAATATTTACACTCAAGCCACACAAAGCAACAGACTGAACTAAAGCCGAGGAGCTAGTTTCTCAGCATAATTTATAAAGCACAGCTCCTGAAACCTGCAAACACATCATTCCTATCCGGTCCATAATAATTACGCCAGGTATTTCTGATCATTCGTGACCGAGTCGTCCAGGCACCACCTCGTAATACTTTAGTTTGCCCGAACAGTGGCTGTGAATAATCCTGATACATATCGGCGACAAACTCGGGATAGGGTTCAAAAGTATCCGCGGTCCATTCCCAGACATTGCCCAGCATTTGACGGCAGCCGTAGGCACTATCGCCATCCGGTAATGCACCGACATCTATAGTGCGCATCGCACGAGAATTCATGTTGACATGTTTTTCAGCTGGTTTTTCATCACCCCAGGGATAGGTACGTTTTTCGTTGATGTCTTCAGGTGAACCCGATGCGGCCAGTTCCCACTCGGCTTCAGTCGGTAAACGGCGTCCTGCCCATCGGCACCATGCACTGGCTTCAAACCAATTGATGTGGACCACTGCAGCATGCGGTCGCATCTGCTGCCACTGGTCAAACTGTTTGATCAGCCAGTTCCCGTTAGCCTCTTTTTTCCAGCCATCGGGTAGTTTCACCTCGTTTTTCTGTAGCCACTCCAAGCCTTCTTTATCCCAATACTGCTGATTCTCATAACCATCATCTTCGACAAAAGCGGCATATTGTTGATAGCTGGTTGCTGCCCTGGCAATAGCGAAAGATTCAACATCGACTGGATGCTGCCATTTTTCATTGTCGAAACAGAAATCACTATTTCTGTCTGCACCGAGTAAAAAACAACCGCCTTCGATTTCAACATCACCATCGAGCGGGCCTGCATCATAAGCTTTATCTTGTAAAACACTCTCAGTGAAGACGGGCGCAGGGTAGCTCAATGTACGCCGGCTATAGGTATAAGCTTCGGTATGCATGTCTTCATGAAACACAGCATAACGGGTTAGATAGACATCTAACTCTGTCACACCGTGTTTCTTAAGACGAGTGATTTCAGCATCGAGTACCTGTTGCATATAGGCTTTGGTGTCTTCCAGTGATAACAGTGGCAGGTCCCAGCGGTCAGCGTGAGCGATGTTGATCGAGTCATAGAGTTGGTCAGCATTTTCAAGTAATGAATCTGCACCGTCGAGGTGACGTAAAGTCCAGAGTTCATGAAAATAAGCGGTATGGCCAATCTCCCATAACAGCGGGTTGACGATATCGAGTTGCGGGCCCATCAGCTGTTGCTGATCCAGTCCTGCTACCAGAGCCTGTGTACGTCTACGGGCATCTTTTAAATCCTCGATCAAGGTATTGATTGCCTGCTTTGAGATAATTGTTTCTGGGATATTTGTCTCTGACATGGTTTGGTTACAGTATTATTTGGTTTAATATGGATCAATGCACATAGGAATCATAACACCTGCCGCGGCCAGATCACTAAACGGAAATCGGGCAACGGCATTACGCTGGGCAGATTTTTTACGCCAGCTCGGCCACCGTGTAAGCATTGATGTCAAGTGGCATGGTGCGGCGTATGATCTTATGGTGGCATTACATGCCTGGCGAAGTGCTGACTCAATTGCAGCGTTTAAACAGCAGTACCCTGAGCATCCCCTGGTGCTTGCGATGACTGGCACAGATTTATACCGCTTTATTAAAAGTCATCCAGAGCCTACGCTGGCATCAATAAACTATGCCGATCGATTGGTGACACTGCATCAACTTGCTACAAGTGTACTGCCAGCATCTGCTCAGCATAAAGTACATGTCATTCACCAGTCTGCCATTCCACTGCCTAAACCGGTAAAACGTTCTGTCAGACATTTTGATGTCTGTGTGGTTGGCCATTTGCGTGAAGAAAAAGATCCATTGCGAGTGGCTTACGCCGTTAGGGATCTTCCAGAAAATAGTAGATTACGAGTCTTGCATTATGGCAAGGCGTATAATGAAGAATGGGCAAAATATGCGGAAGATGAGATGAAAATCAATCCGCGCTATCACTGGTTTGGTGAAGTCCCGCACGGCAAGATACGACGTGCATACAGTTCATGCCATTTTATGGTACTGCCATCAATCATGGAAGGTGGAGCGAATGTGATCTCTGAAGCTATCGTGGCGGGGTTGCCGGTGATTGCATCTGAGATAGATGGTTCAGTGGGTTTACTGGGTGAAGATTATGCCGGTTATTACCCGGTACAGGATACCCAAAAATTACGCGAGCTATTATTGAAAGCAGAGGCTGAGCCAGATTACCTGCAGACATTGGCAGAACAGTGTAGTAAAAGAGCCGCTCTGTTTACCCGTGATGCGGAAAAACAGGCCTGGGCGGATTTGTTGAAGAATATGGGATTGTAATTATTTTTATTACGGCAGAACTCTTAGCCTGCTATCAGGCTAACACTCTCCAGGCTTTCAGTATCATCCGTCACCTTGCCGATAAACACACTTGCTGGATAACCCAACTGAAGTAACTCGGCTAAACATACCTCCGCATTTTCTGCCGGTATGGATGCCAGCAGACCACCGGAAGTCTGCGGATCAAACAATAAGGGGAAGTGTTTATGATCTCTCAATTTTCCAGGTTCGTTCAGCCCGATGATAATATCGCCACCAGTGATGGGCTGTAATCGGTTTATCACACGGGACAGGACGGTGCTGCCCACCTTTGCACCGCAGCCGCCGCAACGCATGGCGATAGCCGAAATCTCACGTAGCGAGTTTTCATCCGTCATCGCCCTGGTTGATCTGCTGCTGAGGTTGATTGCCTGTATGCAAATCCATTTCCGGCAGCCGGTTAAAATTATCCATGAAGCGGCGGTCTATCCAGTCCTTGATCTTCCAGAGCCAAGCACCTTCAAGTGACCAGTTACCGCGCGATGCGATAGCGTATTTGTCACCGGTACTGATCAGACCAAGAAAATTCTTCTGTGGAGTAAACGGTTTTAATGCTTCCTTTTGCACTGCGCGGGCGAGGTTACGTGCTAATGGCATACCCTGACGGACAGCAAATACGCCTGACTTGGCACGCGGGTGATTAACCACGGCAGCGATATCACCGGCAGCAAAAACATTCTCATGTGACACAGAGCGCAGGCAGTCATCCACCATTATGAAGCCTTGTGTATCAACCTCGAGGCCGGTATCAGCTAGCCATGCAGGCGCTGATGAATTGGTCACCCAAATGACGGCATCGGCCGGGTAGCGTTTGCCATCATCGTTCAACAAGTGGCTTTGTGTTACTTCTGCAATGCAGTGACCAGTGTGTGTTTTTATATGTCGCTGTTTGAGTATATGGTTAAAACGTTTTCGTACCGTTTGTTATGGGTCGGCAGAATGTGGTCAGTATCGCAATAGAGATCGATGTTTAAACTATCTTCAGGTCGGTTCTGTTGTTTGAGTAGATGGTCAAACGGTACTGTGTAGCAAGGGCCATTTCAACACCGCCAGCACCGCAGCCGACGACAGCAAGATTAAGACTTATCTTTAGAATGAATGTCTTTCTGACAGGATTTCCCAGCTTGTTAAGAAGTGGTTGATGGGTTTAACAGGCATAGCGAAATCATCGGCACCGGGTATACGCAGGGTAGCCGGTGCCGATCCGATATTGATAGAAACGTAATCAAAATGGATCGGTGGTCGATCCGCGCAGATAACATTATTGTTTTTAAGGTCGAGATCGTTAACTTCAGCATGATATATCCGTGCACCGGCAAACTGTGCCAGTGGACGCAAATCGATGTGTGCCTCATCGTACTCGTAATGGCCTGCGATATAACCGGGCAGCATGCCGGAATAGGGCGTATGTAAATCTCGGGTGATCAGGGTGATGCGTAAGCCCGGTACTGGGCTCATGGCAAAATATTTCAGAACGAAAAGATGGCTGTGGCCACCGCCCACTAGAACGAGGTCCTTAACAATCGGGACTGTGCTGGAATTGTTCATATGGGATTAGAGCAAATTTAATTATTATAAATCGGGTTATCAATATCTACAGCTGTAGCTTACACTTTATTGACGGCCATTTAAATTTCCACGTTTTTTTACCCGATCGCAAAATCTATTCTGAAATGACTTCGTTTTGACGGTTATGATATGAGATCAATATGACAGCTTTTGTTGCAGCGCTACCATGACTGCGATATCGTAGTTCAAATAACAACCGTTAATAAACAGCAAGTCAATGACAGAGCCAATATCACAGCGTTACCAGTTTTTTGACCAGCACCCGAAAATTGCAGATTTTCGAGGATATTGTCAAAGGATTAGCTGCGCCTGAGCCATATATCCTGCCCAAGTATTTTTATGATGAAGCCGGTTCGCGCCTGTTCGAAGAGATATGCAACACACAAGAGTATTACCCGACACGCACAGAAGTAGGCATCATCCGCGATAATATTGACAGCATCGTAGAGACACTGGGTAAAGATTGTCTGTTAATAGAGCCAGGCAGTGGTGACAGTTATAAAGTTCGTCTACTGCTGGATGCGCTAAGGCCGATTGTTTATCTGCCTATTGATATCTCCAGACGATATCTTCAGGATGAAGCACAGAAACTTGCAACAGAGTTTACCTGGTTGAATGTACATGCCGTGTGTGCTGATTTTACCGGTAAGCTGGAGCTGCCCTATGATGTTGAAACTACCAGCAAGGTCGCATTTTTCCCCGGTTCAACCATTGGTAATTTTTTACCTGAACAAGCCATCATGGTGTTAGACGAGATCCGTATGATGGTGGGCAACGGTGGCGGATTATTGATTGGTGTCGACCTACAGAAAGACACCGAGATCCTGAATGCGGCTTACAATGATAAAAAAGGTTATACCGAACAGTTCAATAAAAATCTGTTGATCCGTATCAATCGTGAACTGGGTGCCAATTTTGATATTGAGCAATTTGAGCACCATGCATTTTTCAATGAGGATAAACATCGCATAGAGATGCACCTGGTCAGTTTGCAAGATCAACAGGTGACTATCGATGAACATGTATTTCACTTTGCAAAAGGCCAATCCATCGTCACTGAGTATTCACACAAATATACCGTAGAACATTTTCAAACACTGGCTGGAAAGGCCGGGTTCAAGTGTGTGAAAACGTGGCTGGATGAGGAACAGTTGTTCAGTGTTTTTTATCTCAGCGTTATCGATCAGGCTGATATTTTTTAGAGTGCCACGCATAACCAGCTTTAACCATCTCTAGATTAACATTTAATCCCTTTTATTCAAGTGGTTTAGTGGAGCTACGAGTTACCTTTTTGTCTAGAGCTTTGTCAGGAACAAATTTTCACGTAGCCCCGATAGGGGTGAGATAGGAGGTCGAGCTCTAAAGCCCCCTCTCCATCAGGGAGAGGGTAGCTTTTCGAGGCTCACCAAGAGCCAGAAAAGTTCGTCGTAGATTCCGCAAGGATGTCGACGTACGATGGTCGATATTCGACTAACTATTTTTCGATATTCAAAAAGGTAAGAGGGAGGTTTCGTAGCGGAGCTACGAGTTACTTTCTTTTCGCGGCGCAAAAGAAAGTAAGCAGCCGAGGCGATAGCCGAGACAACGTCGGAACGCAGTGACGACGACCCTGCAGGGTGAGGCGTAGCCGAACCAAAAAGGCCGTTAATTTTACAACGTACTAAAACGGGAAGTGTGAGGGGAAACACTGGAGCAGAAAATAGCGATGAAGGGAACTCGCTCGTTCCTTGCTCAAACAACCTTCATCCTGATCCATTGTTTCTTGAGAATTTCATAGATTTGGTAGTTAAAAAGCACACCCCCTACCTTTTAGGCACTTTTTAAGAAAAGTGCCTAAAAGGTAGGGGGTGACCTTAGATATCAAAAAATTGCTCAACCGAAGCGCAGACAACGTTGCAATGTAATGACGACGGCCCGAAGGCTGAGATTTTTCTGCGTGAGCGTGCTGTTTGTGCGTTTTTTTTGCGATAAATACTAAAAAGGCCCCTCCACTTGTTTCTATAAGAAATAAATGAAGGGACCCTTATTTACATCTCACTGCGTAAGCAGTGAGGTGTTTTAGCCTATTACTTAAGCAGCTTTAGTTGCTTTTTTAACTGAAGCTGTAGCAGTTTCAGCCGCTTTTTTAATTGAAGCTGTAGCAGTCTCAGCAGTTTCTTTAACAGTCTTAACAACTTCATCCATGTCGCTCTGAGCAGTCTTTAAAGACTTCTCAGAAAGCTTCTTGTAAGCTTCGCTGTTAGACTCAGCAGTAGCTGATGCAGTCTTCCAGAAATCCATTGCAACAGTCATTGAGTTTTGTAGCATTTCGCTTTGTAGCTCAAGGAAATTCTTAGGGTCTTTAGCAGCAGAAAGCTTCTCAACGTTTTGCTTAGCTGTAGCAGCAAGTTTCTCTGCTACATCTTTCTGTTGTGCTACGAAAGCTTCAGTAGTCTTTGCATTTAACTCACTGAATTGCTTAAGAACTGCAAGACTGTCGTTAGTTAGTTTGTTGTTTAATTCGATTAATTGATTCATGTTTATGGCCTTTTTAAAGTTAAGTAAAATAATTTGTGCAGTGCAGCATTGCTGCGGTGCAACAAATATAGGAAAAACCAACAACTATGTCAAGTATTATTTTACAAAAAGATCTAAATAAAATGATTTAAAAGAAGGCCTATAGAAGGCTGGAGCGGGAACAGGCGGGAGGTTCTGACTATTTTTATAATAAAATTAATAACATATAAAAACCGCTAGCCGTAGCGTAGCTACGACAACAGCATTGTTATTTAAAGCTGACCCGCAGGGCGAATAAAATGAGTCCAGCCGAAGCGCAGCGGACAAATTCATCTGGAATGAATTTGAACAGTTGAGTGCAACGTTGTGCCTCGCAGAGGTGAAGTGGCTTTTCTAGGATCACCAAGAGCCAGAAAAGTCCGTCGTAGATTCCGCAAGGAATCGTCGACGTACGATGGTCGATATACGACTAATTATTTTTCAATATCAAAAAAGTGCCTAGTTGAAGCGCTTCATAGACAACGTTGGAATGCAATGACGACGACCCGCAGGGTGAGGTTTTCATTACATGAATAAAAAAACCGCCTAAAAGTAGGGGAGTAGCTTTTCGACGCTCACCAAGAGCCAGAAAAGTTCATCGTAGATTCCGTAAGGAATCGTCGATGTACGATGGTCGATATTCGACTAATTATTTTTCGATATTCAAAAAGTGTCCAGTAATTAGGGAAAGGCAGAAGGACGTGCTATTCAACTCCCTCTCCATCAGGGAGGGGGAGGGGGTGAGGGTGGTTTTGCTTTTTCGCAGCTAAAGTTGCGAGTAACTATCTTTTCTCAACAGCAAAAAGAAACCGAACCAGCCGAACGTTAGTGAGACAACGTCGGAACGCAGTGACGACGCCCTTCAGGGTGAGACGTAGTCGAATCAAAAAGGCCGTTACTTTTAAAACGTAATAATTCTGGAAGTGTGAGGGGAAACACTGGAGCAGAAAATAGCGATGATGGGAACTCGCTCGTTCCTCTGCTCAGACAACCTTCATCCTAGCCCATTGTTTCTTTAGATTTTCATGGGTTTGGAAGATTATATTCTTGTAATTGGTTAAAATTGACCACCCCCTACCTTTTTAGGCCCTTTTTCGTAAAAAGTGCCCTAGCCGCAGCGTAGCAAGACAACGAAGGAGCTTTGCGACGACGGCCCGAAGGGTGAGGTTTTCCTTATATGAATAAAAAACCTCATAAAAGTGGGGGTGTCTAATAGTTTATTTGTATCAAAGACAGAGGTTTTCTTTATTGCTAATATCAAACCCATAGGGCGCGCGAGTTATTAATATGCGGGTATCATGAATAATTTGGAATCCGCTAATTGTGATAGACTGCTTCCGTCTATTAGCGCGAAATACAGCTTTCGTCTAATAAACTGTTATGTGTCTGCGACGCTCAAACAAAAAAGTGCCTAAAAGTACGGGGGTGTTCATTTGTAACTTCTAGATATGCCGTTTGTCAGGTATTTATTTTTTTTTTCAATTTTTTTAACTTATTATATATTTGACTCGGGTGTGCCTTAAAGGTCACTTGTTGTGCCAGTTAGAGTCCCTCTGCTGGTTCCCGGTTTGTCTCGTAACAGAGTGTCGGGAAACCAATCAAACTAACTGGAGGCAACATGCCTAAATCAAGAAAATCTCTAAAGACTCCAAGAAACAACGCTTTTAAAAACCAAAAAGGACTTTGTTACTATTGCAAACTACCTATGTGGAAAAATCACCTTTCTGACTTCGCATCAAAGTATAAAATATCAATACGATCGGCCGATGCATTTCAATGTTACTGGTGAGCATTTGATTTCTCATAGTGAAGGAGGAACGTCTAGACAAAACAATATTGTTGCAGCTTAAATTTTGTAATCAACAACGGCATAGAAGAAAGAAAGTTTTGACACCAAGCTCCTACTCCACTTTTGTTAAATCTAGAATTTCTAAAGGTCGATGGAATTCTGGGATATTGAGCTAACAAAAACATAACAAGGCAATTAAAAATGCGCAACAATAACACGTTGCGCTTGACTCGCTAACGCTTGTATGGTTGTTTCTGCCTTAATCTACGATCATAGTTAGGGCATCGGGGAGGCGGAGGCTCATCGCTGCGCTTCAGCCACTTTCGTGTACTGACTGTGCGAGATTTCACCCCTCCACCCCATTCATTAATGAGCGCCTATTAAGAATCTTGCCTTCAATGGCCGATTTCAACAAGCTTGCGCCTTTCGTGAGTCCCGATACTTTTTTAACTTTACGTGGGAGTGCTGAAAATGGCAATGGCTACTGTTGTTGAAGATTTTGGAATGGATGTCGCTAGAATTGGTTGGATATTTTTGATGGAGATACTGTTGTTCGGATTGAGAATAACCAACGTTCTATTAAAGCGTTTCTTAAAATAATTTCTACACCCTGCAGCATCGCGATTGAGTCTACGAACACTTATCATGAGTTGATGGTGGAGTTAGCTATTGCGCTAAACACACGGTGTTTGTGGTTGATGCTTATCGTCTGTCTCGTTACCGCGATGCTGTTGGGGTAAGGGCTAAAACCGATGAAAATGATGCGATTCTTTTACATCGTTATTTACGTTCTGAAAGGCAGCACCTGGTAGCCTTCAAACCCTTACCTAAAGCGGTTAAACGCCTTAATCGCCTACTCAAAGCGCGTGCTAAATTGACTCAATTAAAGACAGCGATGGGGTTGTCTTTAGCGGGTGTGGCTGAGTTGGCGATAACACGCAAAGCGCTATTAAAACGCTTTGATGATGCAATGGCTGTGATTGATAAACGGATGCTTGATTGTATTACATCAGGTGGCTATAAGAATGATTATCGACGTTGTTTAAACATCCCTGGAGTGGGTCCTATTAATGCCGCTGCATTAGTGGCTATCTTTCATCGAGGTGTTTTTTCTAAGTCAGATGCCTTCATTGCTTTTATGGGTTTAGATGTGAGGGTAAGAGAGTCTGGATACTTTAAAGGTAGGAGAAAACTATCCAAACAAGGCAGTCCTGAGATAAGACGATTATTATTTAATGCAGCTAGAGCTGGAGCAAAAACGAAACACTGGAATGATTACTACTTAGCCATGAGAGCAAGAGGTCATTCAACAACGGCGACTGCTGTTCCGTTATTCACGTAAAATTGCTAGACTGGCTTTTGCACTGATGAGAGATCAAGCTGAATTTCGTCCTGTTTAGGTTTTTTATCTTGAATGTGGACATAGAATCTCGAATCACGATCTAACCTTATTCGTTATACATTTTTTCCTTTTTGACCCTGCTTAATAAACCAATAACAACCTCCTAAAGATAGAATAATAATGCCTAAGCCTATTATTGCTAATGGATCATATTTTTCTAGATCCAGTAAAATAACCTTCCGAGAAACAGCTATAACCGCAACCAATAAAACAACCTCTGCATGTATGACATTTTCTTTGAAATACATTTCCATGGTCTCTACAAGCTCGAACCCAATAAGAATTATGAAAAAGAAACCAAAGATTCTAAAGATTTCATCTATTTCAAGAAAAAGCACATCATCTGTCGGATCAAATAAATCTAAATAAAGAATTATACCGAGCTCTATTATCGCGATAGCAACAATTATCGTCATCAGAATAAGAACAATAAACGACATCCACTTTTTTGCTATACGAATTAAAGAAACAGCTCTATCGATGCTTTCACTCACTAAATATATACTCCTATTTCAGTTTAATAGTTCATTAAGAAGGACTGAGTCCCTCAATATTATTATAGGGATTCCCGATAACTTATTTCAAATTTTATGCCGTCTTCTACTAGTCATAATAATTTTTTTTATATCCTAGTGTTTAGGAGTACCCTCAAATAACCCAGTTTTATTTGAGGATGTGATTTACAATCGATGATCGCGAATCATGTAAATATCAAAAAAGACTTAAAGCTAAAGGGGAAATAGCTAAAGGGCTTTAATAATGGAATGGTTTTATATTGGTAAAGGACTTGCCCAAAAGGGAAGGACGCCAAATGAGGTATTCTTCAGAGGAAGCAGAATTGCACTTACGACTTGAATTCACACCCCCCTACTTTTAAGGCCTTTTTCAGAACCTATACACTATATTAACAATACAAAGGCTTTAATTATTAAAACACAATCCGTAGGTTGTATAAGCGCAGCGCCATATGATATGACCATCGTTGTTAATCACAAAAGTCGGATGGTGTGACCTTATCCGTATATGGTCTCCTCCATTTTTGCAAGACAACTTCTAACATTAACAGGGATAGATTTGCTTCCGTATATCCGGCTTCATAATAGGATTGTTTTAGATCCCGAGCCTTGATGAAGTCTGCACATACTGTCCTAATCGACCTATCGGATTCACTATCCTTCGGATAAGGCAGGTTTCAGTATGTCGGTCTTACCTATAATGTCATCGATACTTGTTGTCTCTCGCAAATCATTGATGTGTTTATTTCTACGACTTTCTTTAAATCACAAAATTTCTTTGGTATGGCTTACCGCTAATGGTTACTGCCCATGCAATTCTTGCCAGTTTATTCGCAAGAGCAACTGTGGCTTTATTCTTTCCTCGTGTTTTTACTAAACGAGTAACCCAAAGACTCAGTGCATCATCTTTCTTATGGGCGTGATTCACAACTGATCTAGCTCCATGAACTAAAAGGCTTCGGAGATATTTATCACCTCGTTTACTAATACCCAGCAGGATGTTTTTACCTCCACTACTGTGTTGCCGTGGCACCAATCCCAATGATGCAGATACATCTCTGCCTTTGCTAAAAGTCTTGCCATTACCAATCACGCTAAAGAAGGTGCTTGCTACAATTGCTCCAAACCCTGGAATACTTTGCAATTGTTTGATTTGTAGATGTTGTTTGGCTTCTCTCTCAATCATGATGGTTAGCTCTTTCACCAATTCATCAAGTTCGCATAGTTGTCTGTATTTTAGAGCTAATGCATCTCGAAACATCCAGTGTAATTGGTTTTCTCCATCTTCGAGTATTTCTGGGAGCTTCTTTCTCAAAGAGCTGATACCTTGGTTGATAACAATACCAAACTCGGCAAGTAACCCGCGAACCTGATTACAAAGCTTTGTTCTATCTGCAACTGCTCCGCGACGAAAACGGTGCATGGCTTGTATGCTTTGCTCTTCAACAGTTTTAGTTCTGACTTCTCGCATTTCAGGAATTCGACTTACCTCAGCCATGGCTGAAGCATCGTTATAATCATTTTTATTACCTCGAACATAAGGTTTTACATAGTGTGCCGGAAGTAGCTTAACTTGATGTCCGAGCTTATTCAGCTCACGTGCCCAATAATGTGAACTTGCACAACCTTCCATACCAATTACACAGGGGTTAAGGTTAGCAAAGTAAGCTAATAACTTTGTTCGCCGAAGAGTTTTCTTTAGTACTTGATTGCCTTGATCATCTAAGCCTACAAGGTGAAAAATCTGTTTTGCAATATCTAGCCCGATGGCGCTAATATTCATGGTGGTCTCCTTCTCTGTTTAATTGGGAAATATTTCATCTCCAATTATGGCACTTAGATGCCGAATTAAGGGGGAGGAGACCATTTCATCAACCTACGGTTTATAGGGTTACCGCGTTGCTTGGCAGTTTCAAGCCCGAAGTGCGGACGAGGTCTCAACCCCGTGACTCAGGTCGCGAACCATGTCAGGACAGAGCCACCCAGCCACCAGGCGGCCCAAAGCGCCGCCAGTTGGGCCACGAGGCTACCGGACACAGCCAAGCGATAGGAGGGCTCGCTGGCGCGCAGAGATATCCAGAGCCGGACTGCCGTGTTCGCGCTCAGCGCGGCAGCCAGAGGCAGGGTGCCCTCGATTGCAGGCATCTGTCCGGCGGCCACGAGCGAGGCCAGCGCGACGGCTGCGGAATTGGTGCTTACCAGACCGGCGAGCGCCACGGCGGGAAGTACAGCACCACTGCCGAAACGTTCACTGAGAATCGCCGAGACTAGCATCACCGACGCTACGATCAGCATGAACTTGATGGCACCTTTGACCGAAAAGACCTGAGACGGCAATTCCAGCACCGCAGGCTTTGTTTCTCCGTGCAGCGACAGGAAGAAAGTCGCCGCGCCGTAAAGTGCCGCCGCTAACCCTGTCACGAACAGGACCGGCATACCGGCGGCAAACATAGCGGGACTCAATGCGAACAGGATGATTCCGATCTGGATCAGGGACGACACAGAGGACAGCGCTGCACCTGCGGAAGCGCTGCGCGCGTCGTCTGGCTTGTCTCCCGCACGCCGACCCAACGCGGCGATCGTGGCCGTGCTCGACACGAATCCCGACAGGAAGCCGCTGAGTGGCAGACCCATGCGGGCACCGACGACCCGCGTCGCGATGTGCCCTGCGGCACCAATAGACATGATGAGCACTGCGATGATGAACAGATTGCGCGGATTCAGCGCGCCACCCGGACCGAGATCGAGGTTGGGCAGGACCGGCAGGATCACCAGAACCGAGGCGCCGAGGATCAGCCCGTCGCGCAATTCGACCGCCGTCAACACCGTCCGACTGAAATTGTGCAACACTTCGCGCGCGGCCAGAAGCGAAGCGATGAGCACCGCAACACCTGCTGCCATCGTCGCCGTTTCTACGGCAAGCGCACCTAAGAGCACAACCGCGACAAGCGCAAGACTTGTGGCGAGCCCGGCGGTCTGGTCGCCTCGCACCACGATCCAGACAACGCGGAAGACTCCTACGATCACTACGGCAACCGACAGTAGCGACACGCCGCCTGCCATCATGCTGAGCGCACCGACAAGCGATGCCAGTGTGAAGGTTCGCACACCGGCAGAGGCTTCCTTGCCGGACCTGTGTGCTTGCTGCTCGCGCTCGATGCCAATCAGAAGGCCGATCCCCAAGGCCTCGGCCAGCGCGAAGAAATATTCTGTATCTAATTCCATCAGGCCATTTCCCACTTGTTATCTGTAGTTGGATTATTACTCCTAATTAAGCGTTGCTTAGATTCCTCGCGAATCACCCGTTTCATCCATAGTTCACAAAAGAAATTCACCACCAGATATCTTTTTCCCATTTTATCAACAACCATTTAATTCTGTTTAGTCTGTTCAATATAACATTATAATTAGGAATTTAACCTACACGAAATACCGCAGTGATCTGCGTCAACTGGCTCTAAAGCAATCCCTTTCAAATAAATACAGTCATATAAAAAATGACTTTATTGAAATTTTCTGCTGTATTTCTTAAATCAGTACTAAAAAATCAGCAAGTTGCGAATGAAGATATATGGCACTTTGTGTGAGTTCACTATTACCTGCCATTACGGCAGGTATTGCCAAGGACTTGCAGGAGCCTACGCCATGCCAGGATCGTCCGCTTCGGGTATTGCCTTTTCCGACTGCAGTCAGGAATGACAGGTATCGCCGCATTCACCGGCTTGTCCGATGTAATGCTTTGTTAGCTTCGGCTCATGGGCTTAGTGTAAATTATTTTAGGGGCTGTCCTAGATAACTAAAATTATCTAGGATGGTTGAATGAGAAAAAGCAGGTTAAGCACATACAAACAAAACCGACTAATTGAATTATTTGTAGCAGGTACAACTGCCAGAACAGCCGCTTCATTAGTTGGAGTAAATAAAACAACGGCAAGCTATTATTTTCAATAATAGCGTCAGTTGATTTATGATAGCAGTGAACACCTTGAATTACTCGAAGGTGAGATTGAAGCTGACGAAAGTTATTTTGGTGGTAGACGCAAGGGTAAACGAGGTCGTGGAGCAGCGGGAAAAGTCCCTGTATTTGGTCTTCTGAAGCCCAATGGCAAGGTTTTTACAGTTATTATACCTGATGCTAAAACAGCCACTTTATTGCCAATTATTCGACAGCAGGTAAAAGCAGATAGCATTGTTTATACACATACTTGGAGAGGCTATAACGCGTTAGATGTATCAGAGTTCAAACACTCTCGAATCAATCATAGTAAACTCTTTGCAAATAAAGAGAACCACATTAATGGAATCGAGAATTTTTGGAACCAGGCAAAGCGTCATTTACGTAAATTTAATGGAATTCCTAAGGACCATTTTCATCTCTTTTTAAAGGAATGTGAATGGCGTTTTAATAACAGTGATCCAAAGGGTCAATTAAGACAATTGAATCAATGGGTTAAAGACAATATGGGCTAGTTATCTAGGACAGCCCCTAAAAATATAATATCATTGATATGGTAATTATGTTGATATCTATACTTCCTCAGATAATATTTTATATACAGTCGATCTCCCTATATTAAGTTCTTTAGATATTTGTGAAGCCCCTATTCCTTTAGCGTTATATTCTTTAACTTTATCTCGATTGATAGTACGCTTTCTACCAAATTTTATACCCTTAGTTTTAGCCTCTATTCGTCCTTCATTTGTACGTTCTAAGATGCGCTCTCTTTCTGCTTGAGCAACAGCAGATAATATAGTGACAATCATCTTGCCCATTGATCCTTCCGTAGAAATTCCATCACTTAAAAATTTTACCGCTACTCCCATATTGTCAAAGTCTTTTATTAGTTTAATCATATCAGCTGTATCTCTACCAAGCCGATCAAGTTTGGTGACAATTACTACATCACCCTCTTCCACTTTTACTCTTAGTAATTCAAGACCTTTTCTATCTAATTTACTGCCAGTCTCTTTATCACTAAATATCCGAGATGGTTTTATGCCCTCTTCTTTTAAACGTTTTAATTGGAGATCAAGTGATTGTTGACTTGTCGAAACTCTGGCGTAACCAAAAAGGCGCATAAAATTGTCTATTAAATCGATTTAAAGACTTTTTGTCTATTAAGTGAGGAATATGGATTTAATAGACAGGTTAGCGCCCTATTTCTAAAGTGTCTACTAATTTATAAATTAATAGACACCTATATTCAAAGAAGCAGCTATAAAATTGTTTATATGTAAAGTACAAGAATATCTCTCTCCGTAAGTTTCTTTCATAGCTGTGGTCACACGAGCGTATTGCTAGAGCTGACCGGCACTTACTAAACCTTGACGCAAAGCTTCTACGAACTCAAAAAATGTATGAGTTTGACGATCTCGCCCCTTGGAGTCGAGGGATTCAAAGAGCGTTGATCGGAGGCCACGAGAAAGTTCTAGCTGTACGCCACCCCCGCTTGTGCCGCGATTACAGATGTTTGCGGGAGATGTGCCTTGAAGAGCAGGATCTTGTGGCTCTTGAACATCAAACCCAGCATCTCGGCAGCACGACTTACTTATGTGTTTCGTGATGCTCTATCGGCGCCACCATGTAAGCAACTGCTCCTTGGCTGGCTTCACCGTGTATTGTTACAGCGGCAATTGCCTGGGCGACGACGTTTACACAACGAGGCTCGTCGAAGTTTTGCTGCGTGATGTGTAGATCCGCGGTTTTCTTAGCCTTTATTCCCTCGAAAACAGCAAAACTCAGATCTGATCGAGAAATTGCAATAGCAAGCTCTGAAGTGCCGGGCTCGATTGCCCCACCATGGGGGGCTACAACAGCGATTTTGCTTCCTCTCGCAATGCGGTACGACACGGAAATCCTGATCTTCACGCTGTTCGGCTTGAAGAGCCTCAAAGTTTGCATGCCGGTCCATATGGATTCTCTAACAGATTATTAATAAGGCCGTTGGAATTATACCAAGATATTATCGAGTCAACAGCTTGCGAGTTTACGAGTATTTTTTTTAAAACACCTCTTAATACTTTGTTTATAACACAATAAGCTGTTTCCTCAGACCAAGTTAAAATTAAACCTGGTAATGGCAAACTAAGAGATCGACTTTTATTGGCGTTGTAAGATACTTTTGCAACAAAACTCTTATGTTTTGTTTCATTTTAACAAGAATAAAGCCGCAATCAGGGCGATTGAAACGTTGATTAAATAGTTCGCTGTTTTTAGGAATGAAACACTATGGGCTATTTGTTGTAATGCAGTGTACTTGTATGTCAATTATTTGGCTGTCTGCGACCAGAAGCACAACATCACCCTAAGTGAGATATTGATAGTATGGATTTAGTCTTACGAATTTGGGGAGGTGCTTTTTATCTGTCCAATAAGATATTACTGGCACTGTCAGAAGGCAGGACAGGGTCATCAAGAAAGAATTTTAAACTTTCTGCATGGTGTCAGCCTAACTTATTGGAGTTCCAGCTTGGGTTACTATTTTAGTAAGCCATCAACATTGGATTGCAGCTTCAATTGAGGCAGGGCAGCACCTGCCATGCTGTTGGGTTTAGTACAATGCTTACCGACTGAAAATAATAAACCGCAACAAGATATTCAATAATATAATCACAGTCATTACCTATTCTTCACTGATTTTTTGGGATTTTCATTAAGTGTTTATTATAACTCCGGTATCACATTGCTCTCACAATTTTTAGAGGTTGGAATGATGTTAGGTTTTCTCTTGGGTAGCAACTATCTGGCCAGAGGTAATAATATAGGTTGGCTTTTCTTATGTTAATGAATCTAGCACGGCAGCATTAATGTTGTTGCAAGAAAAACGTATATTAATGGTGGCAGCAAGTTATATCACTTTGATTTTGTTATATATGGTTATAATAAAGCCAAACATAAAGAGAGCTAACAAGTGATTGTTGTTGGAAACAACATACGCTGCACTTTTGTTTCCCACAAAGTCAGGCGTTATGAATACCTGAACAATGTAGCGAATTGTGGTGCAAACCGCGTAAATTTCACCTGTAAAAAAGCCTATAATCAATCAGTTAGGGCTTGTTTGGACTTTATTTTGCATCAAAACTCTAGAGATTTAGTGTATTCCGTATAAATCTCACTTTATTGTCGCAAGAATCTCACCTTATGTGGCGAGAATCTCACATTATGCCGTCACTCTAAGTTTATGACTTAGTAGGCACTATTTAAGAATTTCTTGAAATTTATTAATTGACTTAGTAGACATATTTTCAAGAGACAAATGAGATAAAAAAGCATTCATCATCAAAGCTTCTCTTAATAGAGAAATAAGTATCAAATAAAACGTTATAGCTAATGCGGGTTGGCTGATAGCCTAATTGTTGTTTCACTATGGGATATAATTAAGGCACTCCATTAAAAGAATGTATGTGACGACGTCACACGATAGAGAGTTTTTATCTTCTGACAAAATAGAAGAAAATAACTAGGACATCTAACATTTAGACGTGGCAGAAGATGAGCGATAGCTGGGCAAGGGATAATGAGTAAAAGTAAGACTCATTACTGTTACTTTTAAACTCAATAAAAGTAGGGGGGTCATGACATCCGCTACCCTTTTAGGTAGTTATTATGAATGATCTGAGTTGGTTTTAACCGATCAAATCATAGACGTTCCAATGATTCGTCTAGATATAATCGATTATCTCGCGCATTTTTTTGCTTCCATAAAGATATTTCATGCAAGTTAGTCTGATGGTTTTCTATCATTGTTTCAATGTGCTGAATTGTTTGGAAAATACCTTAATGTTTGCCAACGATTCATTTTATTGGTTAAGCAAAGTATCCCTCCATATTCGGGATTAGCAGAAGCAATACGCGTAAAGTCATAAAACCCATTAGAGGCTAAATCAAAAGCATTGCTCACTCGATCGATGACTCGAACTATTCATTAAAGCACATGCTACAACGTGTGGTAGATGACTCGTATAAGCAAAAATACGGTCGTGCTCTTCTGCAGTCATGTTAACAACCTTGGAGCCAATGATTTCCCATAAATAGCGAAGTCGCTCCACGTTGTTAGGGTTGTAGACTCTGTATCAACTAATACCAAATGTTTCCTTTCGAATAGATCCGATTTGGCGGCGACGTGCCCAGAGAGTTCGCCCACCAGCAATAGGGCGAATAAACACAAACTATGTGTTAGCTCAGGAAATTCGTCTCTTACTAGATCGACTAGAAATTTCTTTACTGCAAACATCAGTAATCACACATTGCTTAGATATATGTTGCGATAGTTCAGCTAACACTGGTTTTATACTCATCACCGGAGTAGCAATTAACACTAAATCAGCACCAAAGACAGCATCACCAATCGAGTGACTTGCTTCATCATTATTCCTGGATCACAGGCTTCTTGGGCACTACTGTAAATATCGGGTAACACCTACGATATTTTTCGCTAAATGATGTTTTTTTACGGCTAACGCAAACGAGCCGCCGAGTAAACCAACACCAATAATTGTAATTTTATCGAACATGCTTCAGCAATCCATTTATTAATATAAGTGCTCTACTAATTATCATTGTTCCGGGGCAGCTTCGGTAAACGCTTCAAGAGACTGACAGTCTTTGGCGATATTTAGTAAAGAGAGGAAAGTTTGTGAGATCGACTGAAAAACGATGGGCATTGAATAATGGTGGGATCAAAAGCAAAGATCCGCTAAACTTGCTGTATCACCATGGCAAAAGTTTCGAGTCTCTGGAGCGTTAATAAAGCCTCAAAGGCAGAAAACCTATAGTAACCGAGTGTTTATACCAATTCAGCTTCTGCTCTTCTGAAACAATAATTCCTCTTTCAGATAATTTAGGACCACTGAAATTTTATTTAAAGGATGAATGTCACAGTGCAACTAACTGTGATAAATGCCTCACTCGCGGAACGTCCCTATAGCATCCAGGGTAGTAAAGGTAATTCTGGATAGACTTCTTCTAAGATCTCACAAATAGCGAGTGATTGACTAATTTTGATACCATCTGAAGTTATCAAACATGGCACAAGGCCTTGTGGATTTAGCGCTTTATATTCATCATTTGATTCTTCACGATCGAGCAGGTTAATTATCTGTGATTTGTATTCAAGGCCTTTAAGATTAAGCGCGATACGAACTCGGTAAGCAGCCGATGAACGTGGATAATCATAAAGTATCATGGGGTGTATTTGCTTCATGCCTTTGCGGGTAGGATCATGTTGCTGATTCTTCACCAAAACAATTGTTGCTAAGTCTTCTCGCTGGCACCGACCACGTAAATCACATTATCGCCATCTTCTAAAAAGGTGCGGTTTCGCCATTATTTAACTTGATGGGTTCTTTACCACCTTTAGTACTTTCAATTAATGCAGCTTCACTGCCAGACTGAGGTCGACAACATAGTGCGACTGCCAAAGAAATC
>CAWEEB010000011.1:0-14708 GCA_963807855.1 uncultured Gammaproteobacteria bacterium
CAAACCTCCCCCTTCCCCGATGCCTTAACTATGATCGTAGATAAGGACAGGAATTACCATACAAGCATTATTGCGACGACAGCCCGTAGGGCATGGTTTTACTTTCAAATGAATAAAAACCATGAGCCGGGCAACGCGAGACAACAGCTTTGTTATTTAACCGCAAAGAGTAAATCTCGGGTGGCTTGCCCCCGAGTTGGATAGCTTACAATGGGTGTTTTTCCATTGTGAGGTATTCGGCTTATGGAGTTACAAAGAAATACTAATCATGTGTATCGGCTGATGTATCATTTTGTCTGGGTTCCTAACTACAGACACAAGGTATTCTGTGAAGCTTATCGCAGTGTTCTCAAGGGAATAATTGAGAAAGCGGGATATGACTACAATATGGATATAGTTGAGCTAGTATTACCCGAAGACCACATTCATATGGTTGTTCGAGGAATCCCAAAGATGTCGCCAAGTGATGTGATGCAAGTGATTAAGAGTATTTCAGCAAGAGAAATTTTTAGGATTTATCCAGAGATTAAGAAACACTATTTTGGGGGTGGTAAGTTATGGACTCAGAGTTACTTTGTAGAAACAATAGGTAATGCTAACGAAGAGGTTATTAGAGCCTATGTACGAGACCAGCTTATCGAATATGAGGAGAAAGAAAATAGGTCGATACAACTAGGTTTGTTTTAAAACTCGGTTCGTTTGCGGCCGAGTTTTTTATAGCTGACCCGAAGGGCGAATAAAATGAGTCAAAAGTAGGGGGGTGACATAAATCTTATGCTTATTCAGCATCAGTTTCTGCATCAGGCAGATATATTTTTCGATTGGGATGATTCTTTACTTTTTCTTGCTTGTTTGTCGATGTACATATGCTTGTCTGCAACTTTAATTAATTCTTCGAAGTCTTTTCCGTCCGCCGGATAGCTGGCAATGCCGATACTTGCACCTATTTGCAGTTTACGTCCATTAAATGCAATGGGTGCTAGAATTGTTTTCTTTCAGTTTGTCGCAGAAGGTATCAATATATTTTGCAGAAAAGCGGGTCGATTTGATTCCGATCAGAAATTCATCCCCGCCTAAACGCGCCAGATAGTCTTCCTTTCGGATCATCTGTGACATGCGCTTTGCTGAAATTTCAAGGACTCTTATCCCCAGAGTCATGTCCATACGTATCATTTATCTTTCTTGAAGCCGTCTAAATCAATAAATACTAAGGTTAATAATGTATTGGTTTGTTTTGCTTCGGACAGTTCTTTACGTAAACAATCCGTAATAAATCTACGATTTGGAATCCTGGTCAGCATATCCATATTAGCAAGTGTTGCCTGTTTTTTTGCTTCTCTGGTTTTTTCAGTAGCAATAATCTTTAGTTTTTCTTGCAGCCTGAGATTTTTATAAATCAGGTTATCCCTAATGTATTGTGCAATTGATGCAATTATACAAGCAGAGGCCAGAAAGGAAATATGAGATATCAAGGTAAAAATTCTACTACCCTGAGTATCTTGATGGATGAATACTTTGATAATCACATAAAGGGCTATAAAAACAACACTCATTAAAATAGAGTATTTGATGGGTAAATAACTCCAGGAGAAGGCTGTCATAACAAGGATCATCAAGGCAGCAAAGTATAAATCATAAGTATATTCAGCAGGCTGAGAGAGGTATATGCCGATAGAAAGTGTAATGCCAGAACAAAAATAACCAAACATGACTATTTTGTTGTAGTGCTCTGTGAAGATAGGCTTGAAAGTAGCGGCGAAAATTAAAGACATGACTACAAAATTTAAGGCACGTGTTGTATAAATTATATATAGGGTTTCTTCAGGCAGGACGAAAAAATCCATAAATGAATAAATGATAAAAAGTAGTGACCCTAATATTACGACGATCCGGGTTGAATTTACTTTTTCATCTTTAATGTTTTTATTAAAAGAAGCCTTTTGCTCTTCTGTAGGTGGAGGAGCTATTTTCATGTTATTTGTTTTCAGTAGTTATTATTAGTATTATATTGTGCGCAAATAAACACTTGTTAATAATGATGGTAAAGCAAATATATAACAATTACAGACATTTAAGATAAATGGTTGTTATAAAAGAACTTCTTAATTTGTTTTAATGAATAGGGAAGAGAAGATAGTAAAGTGTTTATAAGAGATGTGTTTACGCAGGTAAAATGGCTATTGTCGAGATAAATGACTATATCCAGATAAATGATCTACTTCCAGATATCGATATCTTTACCTGATTTGAGTATTTTATCTGCATAGACTTTGCCAAAATCTAACCAGCTTGCATACGTTTCATATTCTTTATCTGCTACATAGGTTAGCAGTTGTGTCATATGAAAAGATTTTAATAAGCCAGTGACACGGCCTTTTTCTTCACCTTCATTGTATAGAACCAGTGCTGGGCGATAGCTGATACCGAGTTTTTTGAGCCAGTCTTTTGCAGTGGTTTTATTGCCTTCAAAATCGATGATTTGTTTGTCGGAAAGCGCATCAAGTCGCACAAAGTTATACGCTTTTATCAGTTGATCAATTTCGGGCACGGCAAGAATATCTTTGTGGAATTGTGCGCATTCACCGCAGGTTTTATCTTCAAATAAAATGGCGATGGGTTTATCTTGTTCGCTGGCTTTTTGGAAGTCGGTAATATCGGTGAAGTTTTATTGGGCAGTAATTCGTAAACCGCATCATTGAGGTTTTCACTACGGTAGCTGGCAAGATCGGTTTTTTCGTAGGCTTTATCTTTGACGAAATTCAACACGGTTTTGAATTCGCGCGGCGTGCGGTAGCCATTGAGGCGCGCCACGACTTTATTATCGGCGTTCATGAATAATAGTGTCGGTGTGTACATCACCTTCAATGCCTTGGCGAGTTCACGTTCGGTGACGTCTGTCTCTTCGTTGAATGCAATTTCGCGGTCGCCTTTGATATTGATATGGATGCTATCAAAATTAGCTTTGATGAATTCCATATTGCCGCCATCTTTTTCAGCGGTTTTGAAATTGTCTTCGAGCATTTTGGCGCAATAGGGGCAGCCTTTTAAATCGGCGAAAACCAGCATGTGTTTACCTGTTTTCTGCGGCTTCTGCGGCATCTTCTCTAAAATCCAGAAAGCTCTCTTTAAACCAGTCGGGAAATTCGACATCAGCCCCACCCAGTATTTGCCCGGGTTTTATTTCGCTTTCTGTTGCCTTGGCAGCAGTGCTGTCAGCAAATGCAGTAGAGGCAAGCGAGAAATAACAAATTGCCAGTATAAAGAATGATTTTAGTGAAAATTTATTGAGTAGATTCATACTGTTTTTCTTTAATTGGAGAAGCATGCGGAATACATACAAGATCAAAGAAAGTAGCATAATAATTTAAACTATTACACTCACTTAAATAGTATTTATTTTCTTATTAGACAGATACGCTATTAGTGTTTATGACTAGATGATTTAGTATTTCTGTGAGGTTAATACCCAGATAATAACGGTTTTCTCTGTATTTGAGGGATTGCTGTAGAAGTGCTGTGGGTCATCAGCGCTGATTGAGAAACTATCGCCTTTTTCAAGCGTGAAGTGCTTCTCACCAATAGTGAGTTCCAGGGTGCCTGAAAGGATTACGCCTGCTTCTTCACCGCCTTTTCGTTTACGTGGTTCAGGATCGCTTTGTGTGCCTGGCTCAAGTGTTGTCTGCAACAGCATGATGTCGCCACTCAGTCTTGGTGAAAGTAATTCTTCACTAATGCCTGTGCCTGCAAATTCTAAATGGCGGCGTGTGTTATGGCGTACAATATTTTCAATTTCATTTTCTTTTTGCGGGCTGTCTGTATGGAAAAACCAGGTAATCTGGACTTCCAATACTTCACTTATCGCCTGCAATACCGGAATTGGTAACGTTGAAACGCCACGTTCAACCTGACTTAGATAGCCAACCGACTTATCTATCTGATGCGCCAGATAGCTGATGGTCATACCTTTGGATTTGCGTAGGTCACGTATCTGCTGACCTAGGCGTAAATTGCCTTGGTTAGTCTCATTATCTGTCTCACTTAATTTGTTTGTTAGTGACTGGCTCATTCAGATGATGTTCTCTTCGAAAAGTGCTTAGACGAAGTGCAACGAAGACAACGTCGGAACTCCGTGACGATGGCCCGCAGGGTGTGGTTTTCGTTATTTAGAATTACTAAAAACCACATAAAAGTAGGGGGGTGATTATTGATTGAGTGTTCCCCTTAGCATTTTATTTTTTCCATCTTTGGGTCATAGAATGAAGAGAATGATGGCTTAACTTTATAGCGAACGCATTCAACTTCAATTTCAAACTCGCTGGCTTCAAGCCAGGCTTTATCAATACCACCTTCGTATTCTACATAACCCATAGCAATGGTTGCGCCCATTGTATGACCAAACATACCTGATGTTACACGACCGGCTATTTTGCCATTGGCGTAGATAGGTTCTTCGTGATAACAAAGCGGTTGATCATCTTCGAACAAGAAGGCTACAAATCGTTTTGTCAGTAAGCCTTTTGCTTTTTGTGCGAGCAGGGCTTCTTTACCGATGAATCCACCTTCTTTTTCAAAGTCAGATGCAAAGCTCAAACCGCCTTCTAATGCCGTATCTTCGTCGGTGATATCGTGACCCCAGTGACGGTAACATTTTTCCATACGCAGCGAATTCATGGTGTGATAACCGTATGGTTTGATGTCGAATTCTTCACCGGCTTGCATAATGGCATCGAAAACGCTGGGTGCGTATTCTGTTTGTATATAAAGCTCCCAACCTAGCTCGCCAACATAGGTAATACGTGAGGCGCGAACCAGTGCGTATTGCATATCAATTTCACGAGATGTAGCAAAAGGGAAAGCTGCATGTGACATATCTGCTTCGGTTAGTTTGCTGAGTGTTTCACGAGACTTAGGTCCCATTACGGTAATTACCGCATACGCAGAGGTAACATCATTGATAACGACAAATTCATCGTCCTGTTTATTACGATGCAACCAGGCGACGTCACGGGTTTGACAGGCAACACCTGAAACGATCAGGTATGCATCTTCACGAATTCGTGTCAGGGTAACATCGGCCTCGATACCACCACGATCATTTAACCACTGGGTGTAAACCATTTTGCCTACAGGTACATCTATATTATTCGAACAGATGCGGTTCATGAATGTGACAACATCTGGTCCTTCAACCTGATACTTGGAGAATGAGCTTTGGTCGATAACACCTACGCCATTTCGTACGTTTTCGTGCTCACGTTTATTGTTCTCGAACCAGTTTTGCCTGCCGAATGAATACTCATACTTTCTTTCCTGACCTTCATCGGCGAACCAGTTAGCACGCTCCCAGCCATTTTCACAGCCAAAAACGGCGCCTAGATTTTCCAGTTGTGAGTGTAGTACTGAACGTCTGACACCACGCGCAGTTCTAAATTGTTTGAATGGGTAGTGTGTCTCATACAAAAGACCCAGCGTTTCGGTGGTGCGATCGAATAAATAGCGTTGTGTTCCCTGAAATGGGTTATTACGACGAATATCCACTGGCCATAAATCCTGTGGTGGATGATCTTTTTGAATCCAGTCTGCCAGGACTTTACCCGCGCCACCCGCCGATTGAATGCCGACTGAGTTAAAACCTGCCGCGACAAAATAGTTACGACATTCTGGAGATTCGCCCAATTGGTAACGATCATCCGGTGTGAATGACTCTGGGCCATTGAAGAAAAGCTGTAAGCCAGTTTCTTCAAGTTCAGGGATGCGATGCATCGCTGCCTCTAGATAAGGTTCGAGGTGATCGAAATCATCCGGGATCTGATCAAAACTAAAGTCTTCCGGAATACCTTTCATGCCCCAGGGTTTGGCACCGGGCTCAAACATGCCTACCAGCAATTGACCGCCTTCAGGTTTGTAGTAACAGTAGCCATCCATATCGCGCATCGTAGGCAAATGATCTTGTAAATTTGGCATTTTTTCAGTGACGACATAAAAATGTTCGGCTGCATGCAGTGGAACATTTACACCCGCTTTTTTACCAAATTCGCGCGCCCACATACCAGCACAGTTGACGACTATTTCAGCTTCGATATCGCCTTGTTCAGTGGAAACACCTGCGGCTTTACCGTCTTTTACAATCATGTCGATGACTTTGGTATTCTCGAAAATTTGAGCACCACCATTTTTTGCACCACGAGCCAGAGCATTTGTCAGGTCAACAGGGCTTGCCATGCCATCATTAGGTAGATGAATTGCACCTACTACGTCATCAATATTCAATAATGGCCAGATTTCTTTGGCCTGATCTGGGTCGATAACATCACAGGGGAAACCAGCAACTTTTGCCATTGAAGCTCCACGCTTGAGTTCAGCAAGTCGTTCTTTATTAGTAGCGATAGTCAGTGAACCATTCCGCACATAGCCCGTTGCCTGTCCCGTTTCTTCTTCTAGCTTTCCATACAAGTCAGCACTGTATTTGGCCAACATCGACATGCTGTAATTTGCTCGGAGTGTAGGCACAAGACCAGCCGCGTGCCAGGTTGTACCACAAGTAAGAGTTTTACGTTCTAACAACACCACATCGCTGATACCTAATTTGGTTAGGTGGTAGGCAAGACTACAACCGATTACGCCACCGCCGACGATCACGACTTGTGCTGATGAAGGTAATTGTTTACTCATGGTGCTTCTTCCCAAAGGGTTGTTGTATTGCTGATGTTTAAAATCTAAAAAACGATGGTTTTATTTCCATGTACCAGAATGCGATCTTCTAAATGCGCTCTCAGGCCTCTGGCTAAAACCAGCTTCTCAGTGTCTTTACCTAAACGAACCAGGTCTTCAACTTTATCGCCATGATTTACTCGTGATACGTCTTGTTCGATAATCGGACCTTGGTCCAGATTTTCTGTAACGTAGTGACAGGTTGCACCGATCAGCTTTACGCCTCTGATAGAAGCTTGGTGATAGGGTTTTGCACCAATGAATGAAGGTAAGAAACTATGGTGAATATTGATCACTTTATGTTTGTATTTCGCACACAGAGTCGGGGGTAAAATCTGCATATACCGTGCAAGTACTACGGTATCTCCCTGATACTCTTCAATAAGCCTTTCTACTTCATCAAAGCCAGGTTGCTTGTCGTCTTTCTCAATTACCACTTTGTGATAAGGAATACCGTAATGTTCAACCAATCCACGCATATCATCGTGATTTGATATCACACAGGGAATGTCACAGTTAAGTTCACCGCTGTGCCAGCGATCTAAAAGGTCTGACAGACAGTGCGAACCTTTACTCGCCATCATAATGACTTTCTTCGGTACGTTAGCGTCTATTAGATTCCAATTCATTTCAAATGATTCAGCTAATGGAATAAAAACTTCTCTAAATCCTTCCAGATCAAACTCTAATGAATCGGAAGTAATTTCAATGCGAGAGAAAAACCATTTGGTTTCTTCATCTGAATGTTGTGAAGAGTCCGATATCCATCCATGGTATTGATTAATGATGGTAGTAACTTTACTGACGATGCCAATTTTGTCTGGGCAATCGAAGGTTAAGCGATAGGTATTCATTCTGTGTCCTAATGTAAAAACGTTGATCTATATATATATATGTACAGGGATTGTAGAATATAAAATGAAAAAAAGCAGAATAATTTCATTTAAGTGATAAATATTAAAATTTCAACATTTTACAGAGGAATAATTTAAGAACTTAGAGTTCGTGTACATAGTCTAATTAAATGTCGGAATATGATTAAATACAGGTTAAATTAGAACAGTAAATACATAAAAAACAGGGCAACATACTTCGATGAAAGAACACTTTACAATTGGTGTCGATACGGGTGGTACTTATACCGATGCCGTTATTGTTGATACTGCCAAACGCTCTATACTTGCTAGCGCTAAATCCTTAACCACTCACGGAAATTTATCTCTGGGTGTGATTGATGCCTTGAAACAAGCTTTACAATTTGCTGATAAGGCAAGCGAGGGTAGTTTTAAGTCGTCAGAAGTTGCTCTGGTATCTCTATCTACAACCTTGGCGACCAATGCTTTGGTAGAAGGGCAAGGCTCATCATTGGCAGTTTTCTTGCTGGGTTTCAATGATGCAATGGCAGAACGTACTGAGATTGCTAAAGCTATTCCAGATGCGAAGATTGTTCGTATCAATGGCGGTCATGTTTATACCGGTAAAGAACATCAGCCGTTAGATATTGATGCTATTCGTGAAGCTCTCGCTGGAGAAATTGGCAAGGCTGATGCGTTTGCCGTGGCAGGTCATTATTCGGTAAGAAATCAGGCTCATGAACGAGCCGCAAGCGAATTGATTCGTGAAATCACTGGAGCTCCTGTAACGGCATCGTGTGATCTATCTGATTCTTTGAATGGTCCGAAGCGAGCATTAACTGCAGGATTCAATGCCCAGATTATTTCATTGATTGTGCAACTTGAAAACGCAGTGCGCGAAGCGATGCAGGCATTGGATCTCGATGCGCCAATCATGATTGTAAAAGGTGACGGTTCAATTGCACGAGCAGACTCGGTAATGCACACACCGATTGAAACGATTTTATCTGGCCCTGCTGCAAGCGTTATCGGTGCTCGATACCTAACTGGCAAAAAGGATTTCTTGATTGCAGATATTGGCGGAACCACAACTGATGTAGCAACCGTGGTTAATGGCTGGCCAGCATTGAATGAGGCGGGTGCAGATGTTGGCGGTTATCGCACATTAGTTAAAGCAATCGATATGAAAACCCTCGGACTTGGTGGCGATAGTGAAGTTGAAATCGATGGCTTACAAAATCTACAGTTATTACCTAATCGTGCTTTACCCTTATCAATGCTGGCGATGCGCTTCCCACATATCGAAGATGAATTAGATGCAGCTCTAAGCGCTGATAGTGGTATGCATTCTGCAATACAGTATTTACTACTGCAATCTTCAGCTGATTCTGCTGACTTCAGCGAACGCGAACAGGAGTTGTTAAGTTTATTAAGTGCAGAGAGGCCTATACGTTTTCGTGAAGTGATTGTATCTGCCAAAGATCGAAGCACCCTAAAAAGGCTTATAAGTAGGGGGGTGGTTAGAATGTCTGGCTTTACCCCTAGCGATGCGGTGCATGTATTGGGATTGCAATCACAATGGAATACCAAGGCTGCGTTATATGCGTGTGAGTTATTGGGACGAGCAACGGGTTATGTCAGCAGTAATAACACCGCTGAGAAAATTCAGTCATTTGCAAAAAAAGTTCATGATGCTGTGGTCGAAAAAAGCACCCGATTAATGATCGATCAACTTGCTGCGAATTCATTTGATGATAAAGATATTTTGGTGAATGCGATAGCTTCCGGGAATCCTGTTATCAAGGATTTGCAGATAAAATTTGAGTCGCGTATTCCTTTAGTAGCTGTTGGTGGACCCGCTGAAATATTCTATCCGGATGTAGGGGTTCGATTAGGACAGGAAGTGATAGTCCCTGAATACAGTGCAGTTGCAAATGCCATTGGTGCAGCAGTGGCTCATGTAAAATCAAGCTGTATAATTGAAGTCACTTTGAATCAGGTAAATGGCTTCCAGGTACACGCACCAGATCAGCTGATGCGTGCTGAATCTCCAACTGAAGCTCTTGAGATCGCAACAAAGATAGCTATTGCAGGGGTTACTCAAGATTTAATAACCAAGGGAGGTGAAGTACAAAGCGAAGAAGATATTACGGTTGATATCGAACGTGTTGATATCCCGGGAATGGCAGGTGATGCAGGATTGATTAGTGCTAAAGTAATAGCTGAATGTGAAAGTCACGCGAGTTAGAAATGAGATTACATAGAGATTTATTTAGATTATTTATCAGTAAATTGTTATTTGTAGCTGTTGTAAGCGTTGTTGTAAATACGGCTGTAAATGCTTCTGATAAAAACGTTATTTTAAATGATAAAGACGCTGTTTTTGATATGCATATGCACTATAAGTGGAGTCAAAAAGAAGTCACTTCCCCAGAGCAGGCTGTCCAATATTTATCAGATCATAATATTTCACACGCCGTGGTGATCGGCAAACCGGCAGGAAATGCCTTGTTGCTAAAGAAGCTCGCACCAGAAAAAATAACCGCAATATTCAGTCCCTACAAGGATTCGCAAGACTGGTATCGCTGGCAACGCAATGAGAAGGTGTTAGTAGAAGCACGTAAAGCTTTAGCTTCGGGTGAATATCAAGGCGTCGGTGAGTTGCATATTATTGGTGGTGGTTTCGCACGTAAGCTGGAATCTGCAACCGTGTTGAATGGTTTGATGAAAATGGTAGAAGAGTTTGATGTTCCAATCATGATTCATACCGAATTTTCTAAACCAGATTATATGTTGGCAATTTGCGAAAAGAATCCAAAAAGTAAAATCATTTGGGCGCATGCCGGCGCAGTCCTTAAACCTGCTCAAGTAGATCTGGTAATGAAAAAATGTCCGAATGTATGGAGTGGCATGGGCGCGCGTGATCCCTGGCGTTACGTGAATAATCAGCATACTGATGCAGCGGGAAAACTTTTACCGGAATGGAAAGGGCTGATGATTAAATACGCAGATCGTTTTCTCGTGGGGTCAGATACAGTCTGGCCAGTTGAACAACTGGATGGCTGGAGCGAACCTGATACGGGTTGGGAACAGCTGGGGCGTTTCTGGGGATTTCATCGAAGTTGGTTGGCGCAGTTACCTGATGATGTATCACAAAAAATTAAACGAGAAAATGCACTAAGGTTGTTTAAAGTTAAGCCCTAAAATCTCAAAAAGTCCCTAGCCAAAGCGCGGCGAAGACAATGTTGGAATGCAATGACAAAAGCCCGCAGCGTGCAGTTTTCCATGGATCAGTTAAAAAACCTCATAAAAGTAGGGGGGTGATCTAAAACCTAATCCTGGAACCTAACATTTATCAAATTCAATCCAAGTATAAAAGAGTAAATATTAATGAAAGAATTTACCTATTTGTTTTTAGCTTTAGCTATTATTGCTGAGGTCATCGCTACTTCCAGTTTAAAAGCTACTGAAGAATTTACTAAAATCGTACCAACAATTATTATGATCGTGGCGTACGTGGTCTCCTTTTACTTTATGACTTTAGTATTAAAGTTTATTCCACTTGGTATTACCTATGCGATCTGGTCAGGAGTAGGGATTGTTTTAGTAGCACTAGTAGGAGCATGGCGTTACAAAGAAATTCCTGATTTACCTAGTATTTTGGGTATGGGTTTGATTATTTCAGGGGTGATTGTGATTCATGTTTTTTCTAAAAATATCAATTATTAACAGTACTTATTTTATAGGTTGCACTAGAATAAAAATGTAAGTAACTACTTAGCAAGCATTACCTCTAGTTTGATTTAATCAAGATAGACAGATTGCATGATTACCGTTTTGTTTAACCTGAATACCAAATCTGCTCTGTAATAAAATTTATATCTGTATGAGGATATAAGAGTGAATATTTGAATTTCACGCAAAGCAGGTGTATGTTTCAAGAGTAATTTCACAACTATTTAACACCTGTTAAGTCATATTAAGCTTACTTACAATAAACATAACTTAACAAAATTTAAATTAAGCTTAGGTGATAAACATGTATCAGCAGCGTTATCTGATTACCGGCGGGTCGGGTTTTATCGGTACAGAATTGGTTAAACTATTACTCCTGGAAAATCACGATGTCACGATTCTTACTCGTAATGAAGTTAAAACGGCAAAACACTTTGCAGCAATTATGGATGCAGAACGTGAAGATTTTCAGGCCAAGACCAAAGTCAAAACGATCAGTTCTTTAGATTCAATCAATCCAGATCAATCCTTTGAAGTGGTTATCAATCTTGCAGGTCAGGGTATCGCTGATAAACGCTGGACTGATAAAGTGAAGCAACAACTCATCGATAGTCGCATCAAAACTACTCGTGATTTATATCAGTATCTAAAACAAGCGCTGATAAAACCAGACGTGTTTATCAGTGGCTCTGCACTTGGTTATTATGGTTTAAGTGATACTGATGAATCTATAAATGAGAATGGAGAACCAGATAACAGTTTTTCCAGTCAGTTATGCCAGCAATGGGAAGTCGAAGCACAGGCCATTGAAGCATTAGGTATTCGCACCTGTTATTTGCGCACCGGTATCGTTCTAGGCAAAGGCGGTGGAGCATTAGCCAAAATGCTTCCTCCTTTTAAAATGGCTTTAGGTGGACCCATCGGTAACGGTAAACAATGGATGTCATGGATTCATATGGATGACATCGTTGGATTGATTAGATATGCCATTGAACATGAAGCAATAAGTGGAGCTATCAATGGAACTGCACCTGAACCAGTGACAAATAAGGAATTTTCTAAAACACTCGGAAAAGTATTAAAGCGGCCTGCAATATTCCCAATGCCTGCATATCTAGTGAAATTATTATTTGGACAAATGGGTGAAGAACTATTGTTATCAGGTCAGCGTGTTGTCCCTGAAAAAGTTAGTCAGGCTGGATATCAGTTTAAATACGCCAATCTGGAAAGTGCCTTAAGAGATATCGTTTAAATATTCATTTAAGATATATCTAGTAAAAAAGCGCCTAAATGTAGGGGGGTGACTCAGTAAATTAGCGGTTTAATATTTAATCATAATGTTTGTGATACGTACGCTTTTTACCCGCTCGTTGTGTGATCACACCTTCAATCTGCTCCCATTTAATCTCAATAGTTTCATACAGATCATTTAATGGTTGTAGAAAATACCTTTATCTTTTATACGTAATTGGCGGAAGATATATTCACTTTTGTTATCTACTGCAAAAACATAAGAACCATCGCGAGCGACGTGTCCCGGATCGATAATAATTATACAGCCAGCTGCAAATTCAGGCTCCATGCTGTCATCAATGGTTCTTAACGCAAAAGGTTCTGCTGCAGAACAGCTGTCACCTTCGCTCATATTCTGGCGAAACGCTTCCTGTAAATCAATTTTGACTTCATTCATGCTGGTTTACCTGCTTTGTCTTGTCATGCCTTATGTCTGGTGAATTCGGATTGTTCTTCTTACGTGTCTTTCTGG
Organism: uncultured Gammaproteobacteria bacterium; assembly: GCA_963807855.1. Taxonomy (GTDB): domain Bacteria; phylum Pseudomonadota; class Gammaproteobacteria; order Thiotrichales; family Thiotrichaceae; genus Cocleimonas. Next base: position 13,066 of record CAWEEB010000011.1, read on the forward strand.
TTCGTACCAGTGTAGTTTGTCGTGTAATTTTACAACTTCACCGATGATGGTCAAAGTTGGCGCACGCACGCCAGAGTCTATTACCAGCTGCGGTAAAGTAGCTACTGTACCAATATGTACGCGTTGATTCATGGTTGTGCCTTGTTCGACCAATGCCGCAGGCATATCGCCCGACATACCATGTGCTTGTAATTGCTCGCTGATGACTTTGATCCCGGTTAATCCCATATAGAACACGATGGTGTGATTCTTCTGAGTTAATTGTTGCCAATTAAGATTTATCGTGCCGTCTTTTAAATGACCAGTGGCAAACGTTACTGATTGTGAGTAATCACGATGGGTTAATGGAATACCTGCATAGGCAGAGCAACCCGAAGCGGCAGTAACCGCTGGTACCACTTGAAACGGAATATTGTTTTCAGCGAGTTTTTCAATCTCTTCGCCACCACGGCCAAAGATAAAGGGGTCGCCGCCTTTTAAACGTAAAACGCGTTTACCCTGTTTCGCTAATTCAACCAGCAGATCATCGATTTTATCTTGTGGCATCTGCGGATTTTCTTTTTCCTTGCCGACATAAAAACGCTCTGCATCTTTATTCGCCATATCAAGAATGGCTTTCGATACTAATCTATCGTAAACCATAACATCTGCCTGCTGCATTAAACGCGCAGCTTTAAATGTGAGTAAATCTGGATCACCTGGGACCGGCACCAACCAGACACACTTCGCCATTGGCATGAGATCGATGATTCTCGAGTGCTTCATCGAGTAGTTTTCGTGCGGCTTGTATCTTGACCCGCGTAAACCAGTTCTGCAAACGCTCCTTTTAATGCTGTTTCCGAAATTCTTTGCGTTGTGATTGTTGTGGAAAAACATTTTCTTACTTTTTGTCGATATTCTTCTGTGATTCCTGCTAAGCGACCACAAGATGTGGGAATCATGGTCTCAAGGCGTGCTCTTGAAACGCGTAAGTACTGGTGAAGCGCCACCTGTTGAAACTGCAATACTGACAGGTGCACGATCAATTACTGATGGAAATATATAACTGCCTAGTTCAGGGTTATCAGCAACATTTACTAATAGATTGGCATCATTCGCGGCTTTAGCAATTTCTGCATTTACCTGCGAGTCATTAGTTGCAGCAACGATAAAAATGGTCCCGACGATATTGGTTGTCTGATATTTTCGCTTAATCAGTGTGATTTTTCGTTTCAGCCAGTTGATTCAAATGTGCATCAACTTCTGGTGATATGACGGTAACCTTTGCATTTGATTGAGTAAATTTTTCACTTTGCGAGTTGCAATGGGATCACCACCAATAACTAAGCAATGGCGATTTTTGATTTCGAGGAATATTGGAAAATGTTTCATGGCTGTATTGTGTCTATTTCTGATATTTGTGTTATTTCTTGTTACTGCGCTTGGGACGTGATTGATATTTACTAATTCCTTTTACGATTTCTCAGGTAGTTTATCAACCGTTTCATAGCGCGAATATCTGCTTCTTCCATTGTTTGATGGATATTGTTTACTGTTCCTTGTTCGTCTGTATTTTTAGCTGTGTTATCTTGCTCGGTGGAAAACAGTGTCTGTAACGCCAGCATACTGCTTTAGCTGGTACTTGTAGTTCCTTGTTGTGCGGC
>CAWEEB010000012.1:0-9717 GCA_963807855.1 uncultured Gammaproteobacteria bacterium
ATATGTCCTAATTATCTAATTGATTGTTGATAACCAATCACTTATTACTTTTCCAATGCGACAAACAAAAGGAAAATCGTGAACCCTCACCTTCAGTACTAATCACAACAATCTCGCTATCATGAAGTTGTATAATCTGTTGTGCAATAGCTAATCCAAGTCCCGCATGGTGGTCACTTCTTTCTTTATTGTGTCCACGATAAAAACGGTCAAAAATACTAGCTAAATCAGACTCTGGAATTCCTTGGCCATTATCTTGCACCACAATTTCAATGTCGTCTTCCAGCAAGCTTAATGTCAGCGTAATCTCACCCCCAGCTGAGGTATGCCGTAAAGCATTGGAGACGAGATTTTCCAACGCACGTTCAATCAAAGCTATATCCGCCATTACAAAAGGCAGACCATCGGCTACCTGCATCGTTAATTTAATACCTTCAGTTTTAGCGGTTAAGCTTAATTTCTGGATAATATCCTGTACCAGCTCTGCCAGCGAAAAAGGCTCGCAATTTAAACGTATTTCTTTTGCATCTAGTTTTGCCAGTTCAAATAACTCTTCAACTAGCTTTGTCAGTCTACGGCTGTGCTTTAGTGCAGTATCCAGATACTCAGTTCTAGTGGCATCATCAAAACTATCGGACTTTAATTTTAGAGTTTCGATATAACCCTGCAGAGCTGCCAAAGGAGTACGTAGATCGTGCGATACATTAGCCACTAGTTCTCGGCGGAGATGGTCATGCTTTTTTAAGTCTTCCAGTTGCTCACGAATGCGCTCCGCCATTTTATTATAGTGACGACCAAGAATATCGATTTCATCATTACTAGATCGTTCAGGGTAAACATCGTGTCCGGTAAAACTACTTTCACTAAAGTCATGCATCAAACGTGATAGTGTTTGTAAGCGACGTGTTAACAACAAGAATAATAATAGACCTACGATAAACCCGATTAACAAACTAACAAACAACGCTATTGCAGATAACTGCAACATAAAACTATCTTCAAATAAACGTTCAACACGTTCGTATTCTTCACCACGCAAGACCACATAAATATATCTCATCGAACCATCAGCAAAGGTGACCGGCGCGACTGAAAATATTTTGCGTTTTTCTAAACTACGTGGATCATCACCTAATAATGGGAACATTTTACCCTCGGTAAAATCCATTACAGGCTTCATATCCACAAATGTGCGTTTCACTTTTCCTGGGTCGGCAGAATACGAAAGGATTATTCCTTCGGAGTCGAGCAAGTAAATTTCAATACTCGGATTAACAACCATGTAATGAGTAAAAGTTTCTTTCAGTGCAACTTCATCGAGCACGCCATCACTCATGAGGTTTCTCTCAATCAAGAGGTTGCTTGCCAAATCACGGTTCAGGTTTTGTAAAAACTCCTGTTGATAGTGCCTTGTTAAATAGGTACTTAAGCCACCATAGAGAAGACCGATACCCAGCAACAACACTGTCAAGGCTAGGGCAAGTTTGGTAAATAAAGTTTTGCCCATCATCTTTCTAAAAATCGGTAACCTACACCCCATACCGTCAGGATGTAAATCGGCATGGTTGGGTCTTTTTCTATTTTTGCCCGCAGTCGGTTTATATGTGAATTCACTGTATGCTCATAACCTTCATAGTTATAACCCCATACCTGCTCCAGTAACTGCAAACGTGAAAAAACCAGCCCGGGATTGCTAGCAAAATGCAGTAATAACTCAAACTCTCTTGCGGTTAAGATAATGTCTTCGCTAGCAACCGTCACTACGTGCCTGCCAGGGTCAATTATTAACTCGCCAAATTGCAAAGGGTTGGACAATTCTTTGGCATTTGACAGTAATGCATCGTTACGCCTAAATTGAACTTTGATGCGCGCCATTAGTTCAGGAATACTAAACGGCTTGCTAATATAATCATCCGCACCTACCTCCAGGCCGATGACACGATCAATTTCTGAAGATTTTGAAGTTAACATCAATATAGGTACATAGTAGTCGATTGCACGCAACTGTCGACACACTTCAAGACCATCTATTTCAGGCAACATCAAATCCAGAATCACTAGCTGATAATCACCCTGTTTAAACATCGCCAATGCCTGCTTTCCATCTGCAGCGATATCAGAATCACAATTAATATCTTTCGCATGTAACTGAATTAAGCCAGCGATATCGACATTGTCTTCAACGATTAGTAAATTATGTTTCATTGCAGGTGCTTTTGATTGCAGACAGTTCTCATTTCAGTCGGTTTGCATTACTTTGATGGTCACGTTCCTTCAATTTTGACTTATTATAAGTGACTATAAAAATTAAGTATAAAAAAGGAGAGATCTAGCAACCCCGAAGACCTGCTAAAAACTCTCCCCATCAACTATAAAAGCTACTGAAGACAGATAATCATTGTTTAGTAAAAGTCAATTCACCCACTTTGCGTTGTGCTTCAGAGTCAAATGATGAATCCGTTGGATCAGTGATTAATCCCTGAATAAAACCGCGAGGTAAAGTAGCATCGTTGTCAGATAAATAACTGTTGCCATCATCTGTACCAGCATCGTATGCCATAACATCAACTGTCAAGGTATCAACGAAGTTGCCACCAGAAAGTAAACTTTCAACATGCGCACCAGCGAACCAATCAGGGCTTGCAGCAATCATTGTTAAAAATGTAACCTGCGGAAAATCAGAATGAGCCTCTATAGTTACAGACTGTTCACCAGGAGATATAAACCCTCCTGCTCCTCTAACCGCAGAGTTAGCCGTACCGGCAGCAATCGCTGCATCCGCTTCTTCTAGAAACGTTGTTGGGTTTCCAGTCTCTGCGATTATCTGTGTACCCGCACTCGCTGGCTGTCCGTTTTCCCAAAGTATTACCTGACTATTGTGAGTTGCGACAACAATAGGAGAATGATGAGGCGCCGATGGTGTATCAGGCCAAACGCCGGGTGGAATATTGGTAGGATGGGTAGCTGCACCCCAGGTAGCTTTAAACGAAACGTCGTAGGTTGCACTAGTTGGGTCATTCGAACTACTACTTCCGCAGGCAACAAGTAATGCAAGTGATGAGAAAGTAAGAATATGTCGGCCTTTTAGTACCATGTTTTTAATAAGCATGTGATCTCCTTGATTGTGATTGTGACTTTTTAGGAACGCTCTTCAGCGTACTTAGCAAATAATACTTAGCAAATAAAAAGAAGCTCAAACTACACAAAAATCATGCAATGTAGCCTGATAAATGCAAAAGTAGGATTCTAGTTACTACGGGAGACAGTATTACTATGAGGTTTCACATCAACGTCACGGATTTATCACGTTTCTATCACGGCTAGTTGATTCGGTTGCTAGTGTTCTGATAAATATTACCTGGAAGGCTCAGTCGTAAATTAACAGAGTTTCGTAGCGTTGCTTCAACCTTCCCCGTCGTTTCCTTCAAAAATTCGCCTACTTCATATTGGATTCCTAGGGAATCACAGCAGGCAACTTTTAAGTGATATTTATGCAGCTACGCCTTTCCTTCGGATTAACTTTAAAAACAAAGTTGTTGTCTCACTGCGTTTGTATGGTGGTTTTAAAACGTAAAGAGAACTTATGCAAAGCTCACTCGTTGCACTCGCCCTACGGGTCGGCGTCGCTATGCTCCTTCGTTGTCTTCGCTGCACTTCGGCTGAGGGTATTTGAGTCCCTCCCCCCCCCAACCACTTACCATGAGCTTGCCATTTCGTTTTTTGGAATGGACAACTCAGCCGAGTCATAGTCGACAAATTCATCTGGAATGAATTTGTTGACTAAAGCTCGGCTCGTTTTGTTGTTAAAAAACGCAATTAGAATTTATGCTGTGCGAGGCTGTTTTTTTATCTATTTAATCATAGAAGTAATCTAGATAAGCGATAGCGTCACCTGGGTTTTGAGAGATAACTAGCAATATGTACAGTGATTAATTACGTGCCAATAATCATACGTTAAGATGGCGTAAACGAATCTAAGCTACATGCGGGTTACAGAGTTAAAAACCACCAATATAGGCATAACCATCATTCTGTAGCTTGATAAGGCGCGTATAACCATCGTGAACGATCATTACATTGGGGAGAATATCTGCTTCTTTCCATCCTTTGCTTTTCATTGCGCTGTTACATATCTCTACACTAACGCCTTTGCTGATTAAATCAGCAACAATTTCCGCATTGGGATTAACAGCAAAAGGATCATCACTTGCCATCTGAAAAGTATCATCAATCAACAGTGATTTAGCGGCGCTACTATGCAAAACAAGGTGAATATCAAGCTGTTCCGGCTTAACATCTTGTTTGCGAAAGGCTTCAAGTAAACCTCTAATATAATAAAGACCATGATTAATACCAGCAGATACTTCATTTGACCGGATATCGTAGACTACGCGATATTTCCCATCTGCTGGCACCTTAATCAACTCACGAGCGACAGCTTGTTGTTCCGCCTGAGCGATAAAAGTTAATCCAAAAAAAATAACAAAAAGAGCTAAAAAATGAGTTTGCTTAATATATTTATACATAAATTTATCCTTTGGAAAAAGTTATTTACCTTTTTGATTATAGATTACCATCATATTTATCTATCTATTTTTAGTTGCTAAAATCCAAGTATGAAGTGGCTTGCCAAATGGTTTGGACCAGTTACAGTTTCATGCGGGGGCTTGGGCAAGATTAGAATTGCATTAGAAATAGATTAATTTAGGTCACCCCCCACTTTTGAGTCACCCCCCTACTTTTAGCCTCTTTTTTATAATTAATATTCACTAAGATATGATTAAGTCGTGTTTATTAGAAACTATGTGCTAATTTCTCGAGTGAAAATTAGTAAAACAGATTTAGTACAACCATTAGTACAATTAAAAACAGTACAGTCATAATGCCACCTGCACGGAAAAAATCAGTTACCTTATAACCACCCGGGCCCATAATCAGTGCATTGACCTGATGCGTGGGAATTAAAAACGAATTGGATGTGGCCAAAGCGACGGTTAGTGCAAACATTGCCGGGTCTGCACCAGAACTCAAAGCAATATTAACAGCCAGCGGCACAAGCAATACCGTTGCACCCACATTTGACATAACCAAGGTAAATGCTGTGGCAAGAATCGCAATAGCACCTTGGAGCACCAACGGTGAGGTCTCACCAATAAAAGCCAGCAGGCTATCAGCAATCCATGCGGCTGAGCCCGTGGACTTTCGACGGCTGCGCCAAGCGGGATAAGACTCGCAAGCAGGAATACAGTTTTCCAGCTGACCGCATGGTAAGCTTCTTCAGCTTCCAGTACACCGCTGATAATCATACCGATAGCTCCAACCAAAAGTGCAACCGATAAACGCAAGTCAGTGAATAACACAAGACTCAAAGCCACCACAAGAAAGATGAATGCATACGCTGCTTTGTGGGCGCGGACTTCTTCCTGAGGATAATCTGAGGTTACAACAACATAGTTTCGAACCTTATCCAGATTGTTTAAGCTTTTCCAGTCTGAAAAGGTGATTACCGTATCACCGGCTTCAAAGGGAACACTGCGGACATCATCGCCTTCGCGTCGGGTACCATCAGAACGAATAATGGCTAGGGTGGAAATCCCGTAATTACTGCGTAATTTCAAACTCCGCGCAGACTCTGAAACCAAGGGTGAGGTTGGAGGGATAACCATTTCAGCAAGACCAGAATGTTCAGATGAAAGTACATCAGAAAAAGAAGTTATTTCCTTCTCCACATGCATCTTCATCGCTTTGGCAAATTCATCCAGCGCTGGCTCTTCGCCAATTAAGGCAAAAACATCATCTTCGACTACTTCCATGTCTGCCAAAATGCCTGTCGTTCCCATGCGCAACTTGCGTTTATTGGTGATGGCAATGGTCCTGACTTTATAGAGAGTTTCAAAATTATCAAGGATTTGTCCAATCAATGGACTTCCTTTAGGAACACGCATTTCCCTTATTTTGTAATTTAACCCATAGGTATTTTGAAAGTAATCAGCTTCACTTTCATTGTTATTTTTTGTAGCTGTAGTTTTGGGCAACACAAAGCGCCCAAAAATAACAAAATACGCAATCCCGGTAATTATCAGTGCAATTCCAACAGGGGTTACCGCAAACAAACCAAAGGTATCCATCTGCTGTACTTCAGGCAGTTGCTTGTTGGAATTCGCAATCAGATCATTTAATAAAATTAGCGGACTAGAACCGACCAGTGTCAGGGTGCCGCCAAGAATAGCGCAAAATCCCATTGGCATTAACAGTCGTGACAAAGGAATAGAAGATCGTTTTGATATTCGACTGACAACCGGAAGAAATAATGCGGCTGCGCCAACATTCTGCATAAAACCAGATATGATGCCCACCACACCTGAAATCAATGAAATGATGCGCGACTCAGTGGTACCACCAATTTTTATCATGTATTTTGCAGCTATATTCATGACACCGGTTTTATCCAGTCCGTGACCTATTATCATCACTGCAATAATTGACATAACCGCATTGCTTGAGAATCCGATAAACAGCTGATTAACATCAGCTAAGCCTTTTGATAATCCCATCAATGGTGCGATTAAACTGGTTAGACCAAGAAAAACCATCACAGACATAGCAGCAACATCAATAGGAACGACTTCAAAAACAAAAAGATATACGGTAAAGATCAGAATTCCCATCACCCAGGCGATTTCTCTGCTAGGTGCAACACTGCCAATATACATAGCAAGCCCTAAAAATAAAACGGCAGCAATTGTAAGAATGATAGTGCGTTTTATATTTTTCATTTTTTATAGCCATTCATATAGAAAGATCCTACGTGCTTTAAGGAGCCTCGATGCAGTAAAACAAACATTAGTCTTTACTGCACTCATTATTCTTTCAGTTTGGGGTCATAGCGTTTGTCTGCAAAAAGTGCGTTGATTTCGGCAATTGCATGGTCGACTTGTTCGGTAGTTAAACCCTCCCGATGCTCACGCGCCTCAAGTAGTTTGAGCGGCTTGATTCTGCCATCTATAAAATCAGCTTCTTCACCGCAGTTTGCCATATCAATCAAAATTGGACCGCTGTTGAATTTAGATCGGTAGAGCCCGTCAGAGCTGCCAACAAAATCGAAACAAAGGCCCCTCTTTTCCTGAACATAGCTATATACCTCAAGTTTCTGGAGAACATAAACCTTGAATCGATTCTGATGTGCCAATGCCCTGATCTTCGCCAGTTCTTCAGAGCTTGGATATTCCACAGCAGACAGGCTGGAAAAGTAAAAAGTCAAAAAAAATCCGACAGCAAACGATGTTAATGAAGTCTTGTGAATCTTATGAATAGCTGTGCAGACATTTTGCAATACCGCTTTAACATAGTTGGCGATCACCTTGCTATGCATATCAGTCAATCTCCTTTAGCTAATCTGGGTTTTAATATCAAAACTGTAACAGGTTTTAACTATTTCCCATACTTACACTTTTTTAGAGAGTTATCCTTTATTTTAAATGATTCTCTATAACCATCTTTCCGTGAAAAATGCCTAAAACTACAATAGTCTCAGAATCAATAATTTCATAGGCAATACGGTAATGACCATAAAGAATGATTCGAATATTTCTGTTTGATTCGTGATCGAAAGCATAACCAATTTCAGGAAAGCTTTTTAGGATTTGAGCTTTTTCGTAAATCCCATTCACGACACTTTTGGCAGCGGAGGGATTGTCTTTTACTTAAGAGATCTTTGCACAAGAATATGATGAAGTGAAAAATAAGCGCAATTTCATGCTTATTTATAAAAATGAGAGAAATAGTATGCCTATTTCGTGAATTTTCAGAAAAAAGCTGGGGAATTTAAGCTATTTTTATCCATTATCATTCTTGTAAAAAGTCTCTATCATTCATGAATTTCTTTAAGCCATTTATTAGCTTCGAACGTCCACCGAAGTTCTACCATGAATTAATTTTTTCACTTATTTCATCGTTTGAAATTGTCTTGCCAGAATCAACATCAGCCAAACCAGCATCAATCATTTTTTTAAACGCTAACTCCTGTAGTAACTCATCATAGGAGCTATCATCAGGCTGTTGATCTAATATTTCTATTATCTCTTCTTTCGCAGTTGCCATCTCATTTTACCAGTGTGTTTATGCAGTAGATTATAGCTTATTTCGTGAATTGATAGAAATATTCAAAATTTAGGTCTCCTCCACTTTCTCACACACTTACCATGAGATTGCCATTTTGTTTTTTGAAATGGACAACTCATGTATGCCAGAGCTTAGGGCTAGCTGGACTGCAAGGCGACATTAGACCTTAACGTGTATTTGGAGGGGATTTGAGTTGTTCTTCCAGAGCTTACCAAAAGCCAGAAGGGTACGCAGGGCCATGCGTAAGCAGGGCGCAGTGCTAGTTGAAACAGGGAAATATCTCAATATTAGTCACCCCCCCCCTTTTATGAGGTTTTCCAAACCTCACTCTTCGAGTAGTCGTCGTTTCACTCCAACATTGTCTCGGCTACGCCTCGGCTGGAGGGGTTTTGCTCATTTTTTGGTTAGGAAAAAATGAGCATGAAAATCTCAGGCAGAAAAAAGCCTCATTCGAAGATGAGGCTTTTAACGATGTAAATTATTGTTTTCTAATTTAAATATAGCGGGATAAATGGTTTTTTTTACGCATTAAATGTTGGATGTCCTATATATCCTTACACATAAAAAAAAGGCCCTTATTTTGAGAGGGGCCTTAAAATTTTTATTTATTGACTTGTTCTGCTGAAGTTATTAAAACACAAAGTCATTCGCATCAAGATCAAGATATTGTTCCTTGCTTTCTGTTTTAAGGTAGTTCACTTTATCATCCTCAGTACTAACAACAGGAGCTAAGTAGTTCACTTTTTCTTGCGTATCTATCTCAGTTTGAGAAGCATTATACTTCCATTCCCATTCGAATAGAGCACCTCTGTCCTCGGCTATAGCAGAACTCCCTGCGAAAAACGTTGTAATAAGAGTGCTTGCTATGATTACTTTAATATTCATGATTATCACCTTTATTTATCTTTTCTAGGATTGAGCCCGAGTTTTTTACCGCTTAAAGTATTTTATCTGCTTCGAATAAACGAAATGCAAAGTTTACTTTTTATCACTGCTCATCAGTCGTAGTAGCAGACTTGATTATGCAAAATGGAGGTTTCCACTCTTCAGCGGCCTTGCATTAGACCTGCATATTATTTTAGAAGTTCAAAATTTCTCCCTTTTGTTTTTTTATATATCTCCTATATTTTATTTATGACTTTTTCACCTGTGCTTTAGTATTGGACTTAGGTTGCTTCTAGATAATTCGAATAAAGCCTGTGTAGTGTTTTCAAAAGACTCATAATTATCGACATAATATTTCTGTGTTTACAGATTGGAATAACGCGTTTAAATCAGAGTAAGTTTTACTATTGGGTAGCTAGGTTTGTTTCTTTTAAAACTTTTAGTATAGGTTGCCAAATCTTTTAAATAATTAGTACATCCCTGATTTGATCGTAGATAAGGACAGGAATTAGCATACGAACACAGTGACGACGACCCAACGGGTGAGGCGCTAGCCGAATATTTATGCCAGAGCTTAGGACTAACTCGTCTTCAAGACGACACTAGACCTTAGCGTGTATTTGAAGGTTTTTGAATTGCCGTTCCAGGCTTACCAAAAGCCAGAAGGGTATGCAGGGCCATGCGTAAGCATGGTGCAGTGCTGGTTGAAAC
>CAWEEB010000013.1:0-265412 GCA_963807855.1 uncultured Gammaproteobacteria bacterium
CTCTTCGTCCACCAACACGACTGTTTCTACTGTTACCGATAACGGTGATGGCACCTACACAGCTACTGTAAGCAGTACTGTCGCTGAAGCTGTCGTTATCTCGGGCACTCTGGATACTACGGCGATTACCAGTACTGCCAATGTCTCCTTTACACCGGGTGCAGCTGATGCAACAACATCAACCGTTACCGCAGCACCGGCTTCGGTAGTCGCTGATGGCACAACATCGACCATTACCGTGCAAGCCAAGGATAGTAATGGTAATAACCTTGCCACCGGCGGAAGTACCGTTACCCTGGCCTCTTCGTCCACCAACACGACTGTTTCTACTGTTACCGATAACGGTGATGGCACCTACACAGCTACTGTAAGCAGTACTGTCGCTGAAGCTGTCGTTATCTCGGGCACTCTGGATACTACGGCGATTACCAGTACTGCCAATGTCTCCTTTACACCGGGTGCAGCTGATGCAACAACATCAACCGTTACCGCAGCACCGGCTTCGGTAGTCGCTGATGGCACAACATCGACCATTACCGTGCAAGCCAAGGATAGTAATGGTAATAACCTTGCCACCGGCGGAAGCACCGTTACCCTGGCCTCTTCGTCCACCAACACGACTGTTTCTACTGTTACCGATAACGGTGATGGCACCTACACAGCTACTGTAAGCAGTACTGTCGCTGAAGCTGTCGTTATCTCGGGCACTCTGGATACTACGGCGATTACCAGTACTGCCAATGTCTCCTTTACACCGGGTGCAGCTGATGCAACAACATCAACCGTTACCGCAGCACCGGCTTCGGTAGTCGCTGATGGCACAACATCGACCATTACCGTGCAAGCCAAGGATAGTAATGGTAATAACCTTGCCACCGGCGGAAGCACCGTTACCCTGACCTCTTCGTCCACCAACACGACTGTTTCTACTGTTACCGATAACGGTGATGGCACCTACACAGCTACTGTAAGCAGTACTGTCGCTGAAGCTGTCGTTATCTCGGGCACTCTGGATACTACGGCGATTACCAGTACTGCCAATGTCTCCTTTACACCGGGTGCAGCTGATGCAACAACATCAACCGTTACCGCAGCACCGGCTTCGGTAGTCGCTGATGGCACAACATCGACCATTACCGTGCAAGCCAAGGATAGTAATGGTAATAACCTTGCCACCGGCGGAAGTACCGTTACCCTGGCCTCTTCGTCCACCAACACGACTGTTTCTACTGTTACCGATAACGGTGATGGCACCTACACAGCTACTGTAAGCAGTACTGTCGCTGAAGCTGTCGTTATCTCGGGCACTCTGGATACTACGGCGATTACCAGTACTGCCAATGTCTCCTTTACACCGGGTGCAGCTGATGCAACAACATCAACCGTTACCGCAGCACCGGCTTCGGTAGTCGCTGATGGCACAACATCGACCATTACCGTGCAAGCCAAGGATAGTAATGGTAATAACCTTGCCACCGGCGGAAGCACCGTTACCCTGGCCTCTTCGTCCACCAACACGACTGTTTCTACTGTTACCGATAACGGTGATGGCACCTACACAGCTACTGTAAGCAGTACTGTCGCTGAAGCTGTCGTTATCTCGGGCACTCTGGATACTACGGCGATTACCAGTACTGCCAATGTCTCCTTTACACCGGGTGCAGCTGATGCAACAACATCAACCGTTACCGCAGCACCGGCTTCGGTAGTCGCTGATGGCACAACATCGACCATTACCGTGCAAGCCAAGGATAGTAATGGTAATAACCTTGCCACCGGCGGAAGTACCGTTACCCTGGCCTCTTCGTCCACCAACACGACTGTTTCTACTGTTACCGATAACGGTGATGGCACCTACACAGCTACTGTAAGCAGTACTGTCGCTGAAGCTGTCGTTATCTCGGGCACTCTGGATACTACGGCGATTACCAGTACTGCCAATGTCTCCTTTACACCGGGTGCAGCTGATGCAACAACATCAACCGTTACCGCAGCACCGGCTTCGGTAGTCGCTGATGGCACAACATCGACCATTACCGTGACGGTGCTTGATGCCAACAGCAACCCATCGGTGGCGCACCGTTTCGTTGGCTCCAGGATGGCTCGTCTACCATCAGTGCGGACTTTTACCGATAACGATGACGGTACGTATACCTTCACTGTAAACTCGACCACGGCTGAGACGGTGACTTATATCCGCGACTGCTGATGCGGTTTGTCATTAGACAGACGGCTCAGGTCACCTTTGCGCTGATGCCGCTGACGCAGGAACATCAGCGTTACCGCAGACGCCGGCTTCGGTAGTCGCTGATGGTACAACCTCGACGGTTACCGTGACGGTGCCTTGATGCCAACAGCAACCACCGATCTCTGGCGCTCTGTTTCGTTGGCTCAGGATGGCTCGTCTACCATCGGTGCGGTTACCGATAACAGTGACGGTACGTATACCTTCACTGTAACTGCACCACGGCTGAGACGGTCGCTTATACCGCGACTGCTGATGCGGTTGCCATTACAGATACGGCCCATGTCTCCTTTACTGCGGATGCCGCTGATGCAGCAACATCCAGCGTTACCGCAGCGCCGGCTTCGGTAGTCGCTGATGGCACAACCTCGACGGTTACCGTGACGGTTCGTGATGGTAATAGCAACCGGCGGGCGCACCGTTTCGTTGGCCTCAGGATGGCTCGTCCACCATCAGTGCTGTTACCGATAACAGTGATGGCACGTACACCTACTGTAAGCTGTACTATCGCTGAAACGGTCATTAGTATCGGGACTGCTGATGCGGCGGCCATTACAGATACGGCCCAGGTCTCCTTTACTCCGGGTGCCGCTGATGCAGCAACATCCAGCGTTACCGCAGCGCCGGCTTCGGTAGTCGCTGATGGCACAACCTCGACGGTTACCGTGACGGTGCTTGATGCCAACAGCAACCCGATCTCTGGCGCTACTGTTTCGTTGGCTCAGGATGGCTCGTCTACCATCAGTGCGGTTACCGATAACAATGACGGTACGTATACCTTCACTGTAAACTCAACCACGGCTGAGACGGTGACTTATACCGCGACTGCTGATGCGGTTGTCATTACAGATATGCTCAGGTGACCTTTAGTGCTGATGCCGCTGACGCAGGAACATCCAGCGTTACCGCAACGCCGGCTTCGGTAGTCGCTGATGGTACAACCTCGACGGTTACCGTGAAGATGGTGCTTGATGCCAACAGCAACCCGATCTCTGGCGCTACTGTTTCGTTGGCTCAGGATGGCTCGTCTACCATCAGTGCGGTTACCGATAACAATGACGGTACGTATACCTTCACTGTAAACTCAACCACGGCTGAGACGGTGACTTATACCGCGACTGCTGATGCGGTTGTCATTACAGATACGGCTCAGGTGACCTTTAGTGCTGATGCCGCTGACGCAGGAACATCCAGCGTTACCGCAACGCCGGCTTCGGTAGTCGCTGATGGTACAACCTCGACGGTTACCGTGACGGGGGTCGATGCCAACAGCAACCCGATCTCTGGCGCTACTGTTTCGTTGGCTCAGGATGGCTCGTCTACCATCAGTGCGGTTACCGATAACAATGACGGTACGTATACCTTCACTGTAAACTCAACCACGGCTGAGACGGTGACTCATACCGCGACTGCTGATGCGGTTGTCATTAGACAGTACGGCTCAGGTGACCTTTAGTGCTGATGCCGCTGACGCAGGAACATCCAGCGTTACCGCAACGCCGGCTTCGGTAGTCGCTGATGGTACAACCTCGACGGTTACCGTGACGGTGCTTGATGCCAACAGCAACCCGATCTCGGCGCTGTTCCCACCGTTTCGTTGGCTCAGGATGGCTCGTCTACCATCAGTGCGGTTACCGATAACAATGACGGTACGTATACCTTCACTGTAAACTCAACCACGGCTGAGACGCGAACTGACACCGTGACTGCTGATGCGGTTGTCATTACAGATACGGCTTGAGGTGACCTTTAGTGCTGATGCCGCTGACGCAGGAACATCCAGCGTTACCGCAACGCCGGCTTCGGTATCGCTGATGGTACAACCTCGACGGTTACCGTGACGGTGCTCTTATCAACAGCAACCCGATCTCTGGCGCTACTGTTTCGTTGGTCAGGATGGCTCGTCTACCATCAGTGCGGTTACCGATAACAATGACGGTACGTATACCTTCACTGTAAACTCAACCACGGCTGAGACGGTGACTTATACCGCGACTGCTGATGTGGTTGTCATTACAGATACGGCTCAGGTGACCTTTAGTGCTGATGCCGCTGACGCAGGAACATCCAGCGTTACCGCAACGCCGGCTTCGGTAGTCGCTGATGGTACAACCACGAATGGTTACCGTGACGCGCTCGATGCCAACAGCAACCCGATCTCTGGCGCTACTGTTTCGTTGGCTCAGGATGGCTCGTCTACCATCAGT
The DNA here is from genome assembly GCA_963807855.1 of uncultured Gammaproteobacteria bacterium. Taxonomy (GTDB): domain Bacteria; phylum Pseudomonadota; class Gammaproteobacteria; order Thiotrichales; family Thiotrichaceae; genus Cocleimonas. The sequence continues at coordinate 4,453 of CAWEEB010000013.1, forward strand.
GCGGTTACCGATAACAATGACGGTACGTATACCTTCACTGTAAACTAACGACATCCGGCTGAGACGGTGACTCTTACCGCGACTGCTGATGCGGTTGTCATTACAGATACGGCTCAGGTGACCTTTAGCGCTGATGCCGCTGACGCAGGAACATCCAGCGTTACCGCAACGCCGGCTTCGGTAGTCGCCGTGACCGTACAACCTCGACGGTTACCGTGACGGTGCTTGATGCCAACAGCAACCCGATCTCTGGCGCTACTGTTTCGTTGGCTCAGGATGGCTCGTCTACCATCAGTGCGGTTACCGATAACAATGACGAACGTAGACCTTCACTGTAAACTCAACCACGGCTGAGACGGTGACTTATACCGCGACTGCTGATGCGGGTCGTCATTACAGATACGGCTCAGGTGACCTTTAGTGCTGATGCCGCTGACGCAGGAACATCCAGCGTTACCGCAACGCCGGCTTCGGTAGTCGCTGATGGTACAACCTCAAAACGTATTTTCTTATGCGTGATGTGCTTGATGCCAACAGCAACCCGATCTCTGGCGCTACTGTTTCGTTGGCTCAGGATGGCTCGTCTACCATCAGTGCGGTTACCGATAACAATGACGGTACGTATACCTTCACTGTAAACTCAACCACGGCTGAGACGGTCAATGCTACCCCGCGACTGCTGATGCGGTTGTCATTACAGATACGGCTCAGGTGACCTTTAGTGCTGATGCCGCTGACGCAGGAACATCCAGCGTTACCGCAACGCCGGCTTCGGTAGTCGCTGATGGTACAACCTCGACGGTTACCGTGACGGTGCTTGATGCCAACAGCAACCCGATCTCTGGCGCTACTGTTTCGTTGGCTCAGGATGGCTCGTCTACCATCAGTGCGGTTACCGATAACAATGACGGTACGTATACCTTCACTGTAAACTCAACCACGGCTGAGACGGTGACTCATACCGCGACTGCTGATGCGGTTGTCATTAAGACAGACGGCTCAGGTGACCTTTAGTGCTGATGCCGCTGACGCAGGAACATCCAGCGTTACCGCAACGCCGGCTTCGGTAGTCGCTGATGACAACCTCGACGGTTACCGTGACGGTGCTTGATGCCAACAGCAACCCGATCTCTGGCGCTACTGTTTCGTTGGCTCAGGATGGCTCGTCTACCATCAGTGCGGTTACCGATAACAATGACGGTACGTATACCTTCACGGTAAACTCAACCACGGCTGAGACGGTGACTTATACCGCGACTGCTGATGCGGTTGTCATTACAGATACGGCTCAGGTGACCTTTGACACAAGCGCCTGATACCAGGATGTATAGGGAACATCCAGCGTTACCGCAACGCCGGCTTCGGTAGTCGCTGATGGTACAACCTCGACGGTTACCGTGACGGTGCTTGATGCCAACAGCAACCCGATCTCTGGCGCTACTGTTTCGTTGGCTCAGGATGGCTCGTCTACCATCAGTGCGGTTACCGATAACAATGACGAACAACGAGCACCTTCCACCTAAACTCAACCACGGCTGAGACGGTGACTTATACCGCGACTGCTGATGCGGTTGTCATTACAGATACGGCTCAGGTGACCTTTAGTGCTGATGCCGCTGACGCAGGAACATCCAGCGTTACCGCAACGCCTGTTTGCGGGAACTGATGGTACAACCTCGACGGTTACCGTGACGGTGCTGAGTGCCAACAGCAACCCGATCTCTCTGGCGCTACTGTTTCGTTGGCTCAGGATGGCTCGCTGACCATCAGTGCGGTTACCGATAACAATGACGGTACGTATACCTTCACTGTAAACTCAACCACGGCTGAGACGGTGACTTATACCGCGACTGCTGATGCGGTTGTCATTACAGATACGGCTCAGGCGACCTTTAGTGCTGATGCCGCTGACGCAGGCAACATCCAGCGTTACCGCAACGCCGGCTTCGGTAGTCGCTGATGGTACAACCTCGACGGTTACCGTGACGGTGCTTGATGCCAACAACAACCTGATTGCGCCACCCGTTCCGTTGGTCAGGATGGCTCGTCTACCATCAGTGCGGTTACCGATAACAATGACGGTACGTATACCTTCACTGTAAATGTAACGACCGGCCTGAGATGAACGTACCGCGACTGCTGATGCGGTTGTCATTACAGATACGGCTCAGGTGACCTTTAGCGCTGATGCCGCTGACGCAGGAACATCCAACGTTACCGCAACGCCGGCTTCGGTAGTCGCTGATGGTACAACCTCGACGGTTACCGTGACGGTGCTGAACAGCAACCCGATCTCTGGCGCTACTGTTTCGTTGGCTCAGGATGGCTCGTCTACCATCAGTGCGGTTACCGATAACAATGACGGTACGTATACCTTCACTGTAAACTCAACCACGGCTGAGACGGTGACTTATACCGCGACTGCTGATGCGGTTGTCATTACAGATACGGCTCAGGTGACCTTTCAGTGCTGATGCCGCTGACGCAGGAACATCCAGCGTTACCGCAACGCCGGCTTCGGTAGTCGCTGATGGTACAACCTCGACGGTTACCGTGACGGTGCTTGATGCCAACAGCAACCCGATCTCTGGCGCTACCTGTTCCGTTGGCTCAGGATGGCGACTCTACCATCAGTGCGGTTACCGATAACAATGACGGTACGTATACCTTCACTGTAAACTCAACCACGGCTGAGAATGTGACTTATACCGCGACTGCTGATGCGGTTGTCATTACAGATACGGCTCAGGTGACCTTTAGTGCTGATGCCGCTGACGCAGGAACATCCAGCGTTACCGCAACGCCGGCTTCGGTAGTCGCTGATGGTACAACCTCGACGGTTACCGTGACGGTGCTTGATGCCAACAGCAACCCGATCTCTGGCGCTACTGTTTCGTTGGCTCAGGATGGCTCGTCTACCATCAGTGCGGTTACCGATAACAATGACGGTACGTATACCTTCACTGTAAACTCAACCACGGCTGAGACGGTGACTTAGACCGCGACTGCTGATGCGGTTGTCATTAACAGCTCAGGTGACCTTTAGTGCTGATGCCGCGACGCAGGAACATCCAGCGTTACCGCAACGCCGGCTTCGGTAGTCGCTGACGGACAACCTCGACGGTTACCGTGACGGTGCTTGATGCCAACAGCAACCCGATCTCTGGCGCTACTGTTTCGTTGGCTCAGGATGGCTCGTCTACCATCAGTGCGGTTACCGATAACAATGACGGTACGTATACCTTCACTGTAAACTCAACCACGGCTGAGACGGTTACCGCGACTGCTGATGCGGTTGTCATTACAGATACGGCTCAGGTGACCTTTAGTGCTGATGCCGCTGACGCAGGAACATCCAGCGTTACCGCAACGCCGGCTTCGGTAGTCGCTGATGGTACAACCTCGACGGTTATTCCGTGACGGTGCTTGATGCCAACAGCAACCCGATCTCTGGCGCTACTGTTTCGTTGGCTCAGGATGGCTCGTCTACCATCAAGGCCGTGCGGTTACCGATAACAATGACGGTACGTATACCTTCACTGTAAACTCAACCACGGCTGAGACGGTGACTTATACCGCGACTGCTGTATGCGGTCTCGGTCATTACAGATACGGCTCAGGTGACCTTTAGCGCTGATGCCGCTGACGCAGGAACATCCAGCGTTACCGCAACGCCGGCTTCGGTAGTCGCTCATGGCAGCAACCTCGACGGTTACCGTGACGGTGCTTGATGCCAACAGCAACCCGATCTCTGGCGACGCTACTGTTTTCGTTGGCTCAGGATGGCTCGTCTACCATCAGTGCGGTTACCGATAACAATGACGGTACGTATACCTTCACTTAAACTCAACCACGGCTGAGACGGTGACTTATACCGCGACTGCTGATGCGGTTGTCATTACAGATACGGCTCAGGTGACCTTTAGCGCTGATGCCGCTGACGCAGGAACATCCAGCGTTACCGCAACGCCGGCTTCGGTAGTCGCTGATGGTACAACCTCGACGGTTACCGTGACGGTGCTTGATGCCAACAGCAACCCGATCTCTGGCGCTACTGTTTCGTTGGCTCAGGATGGCTCATCTACCATCAGTGCGGTTACCGATAACAATGACGGTACGTATACCTTCACTGTAAACTCAACCACGGCTGAGACGGTAACTTATACCGCGACTGCTGATGCGGTTGTCATTACAGATACGGCTCAGGTGACCTTTAGCGCTGATGCCGCTGACGCAGGAACATCCAGCGTTACCGCAACGCCGGCTTCGGTAGTCGCTGATGGTACAACCTCGACGGTTACCGTGACGGTGCTTGATGCCAACAGCAACCCGATCTCTGGCGCTACTGTTTCGTTGGCTCAGGATGGCTCGTCTACCATCAGTGCGGTTACCGATAACAATGACGGTACGTATACCTTCACTGTAAACTCAACCACGGCTGAGACGGTGACTTATACCGCGACTGCTGATGCGGTTGTCATTACAGATACGGCTCAGGTGACCTTTATACCGAATGATCAGACGATCGGAGCAATTACCCCAACGACTGCGGTTACCTTTGGTGATGCTGATTTTATAGTGAGTGCAACGGCAACGTCTGGATTAACTGTTAGTTTTGGCTCTTCAACACCGACAGTATGTACGTTGAGTATTGTGGCAGTCGTAACGATAACGGGAATAGGCACTTGTACCGTCATGGCTGATCAGGCGGGCGACACAAACTACAATGCTGCAACTCAGGTGACTGCAGATATTGTTATTAATGACAACCCAGCATTAAATGCCATAATCGAAGATATAGCGGGCAATACCGATGGAATACCAGCTACTGCTGCTGAGATCAACTGGATTACAGGTGTGATTGGCGCTGTACCTGGAACGGATTATTCAGCAGCACTTGATATCGGTACTTTTGCTAACGAAGGCTTACCAACGGCAACTGAAATTCAAGCGGTTGTAGATGCTGAAAATGCAGATTATTGATGAAGCTTTCGCAGCCGTAGTTGAAGATATAAATGGTAATGCAGACGGTGATGCAGCAACTGCTGAGCAAATCAATCTAATTGCTGGTATAAGTGGCGCTGTACGTGGAACTGATTATTCTGAAGCACGTATTTGCTGGTACCTGGACGTACAACCAGCTTCACCTACTACTTCTGAAATTCAAACAGTTGTTAATGCATTGAATGCAAGGAATCGCCTCTGTACTCGAAGATATAGCTGGAAATGCTGATGGTAGTAGCCACCACTGCCGAGCAAATCAATTTGATTGCAAATGTGATTGGTGCGTTGAGTGGTGCAGACTATGCCGATGCTTTAGCATCAGCTACATTTGCTGATCCAACTAATCCGACGGCAGCCGAGATCCAGGCAGTTATTGATATGGAAAATGCCAATATAGCTAATGCGCTTGCAGCCGTAATTGAAGATATTGCCGGCAATGCTGACGGTACGCCAGTTACTGCCGAACAGATCAATTTAATTGCAGGTGTAGCTGATGCCGTAACTGGTAGAAACTAGTACTACTGCGTAATAGCCTGGCATTTGAGACAACGACCCAGCAAATCCAACTGCAGCTGAGATTCAAAAAGTTGTTGATTCAGAGATATGTTAAATAGACTGGGCGGCGGTGGTGGTGCATTCTCACTCAACTGGTTATTGCTATTAGGTTTAATCGCTCTAAAACGTCGACGCATGCTTCGTACCTAGATTGTTCTTTTTAGTTATGCTAGTCGATAAAAAAACCCCGTTTATAGCGGGGTTTTTTTATCGCTGTCAGAAAATGCCTTTAAGTAGGGGGGTGACTTTTCCTAACTGATTATGACCAATCCAGATGCGGCGCTTCACTTAATAAATCATTGTAGTGCTGCTTCACTTTTTTCATATCAATGTGATTGAGTAAAGATGAAAAAGCGAGATAACTCAGTAAGAAAACGTTTATCGCTTGCCCATGGTGGCAAATATTTTGGTTTTTTGCACAGCCCTTCTTTTACTAACTGCCCAAGTACCGTGATATCTTCCAAATCCAGCTTGCCACAAAATATCAAGGGAAAACAATCTACACGTTTAGTATCAACAATAGCACGCAAGAAGTTATGCACACGTAAGAGACCATCCAGATATACGATATCCTTGGTAAAAGGAGCACCACCCGTTATTACACCTCCTCTGAATACTCGCCGGGTGTTTTCATAAGCCTGTTCCTCATTATCCAGTCGGTTTTCGAAAAATCTGAAAATCTCGATAAAGTCTGCACCATCAATCGCCATTTGAATACCCAGCACTCGATCAGATAGTCGACGCATTCGATCAATATCCATCGTTCCGGTAATGAATTCTGCAAATACAGCCAGACCTTCTTGAGTACGGGTTGTTCCTGCATGACTGGCGCCAAGCATGGGTAATAAATCTTGCTGCATACCGTTTAGAGAAGTGGCAACGTGGATATGCGCCTCGTGATTTATCAATTGTAATACATCACGATCCGTAAATTTTGCACCTCGACGTATTTGAATACTTTTTGAACTTGCCAAGGCATTTGCGGAGAGATCATCAACGATCAGAATTTCTGGCGCATCGCTCGTGAAGGTTTTCTTTACTTCCTTTAGCATTTTTTCTGCAACATCATCTGCCGATCGATCTGCATTAGCGGGAGCACCCAGATCAATACTGGAAAAAGATTCTAGCAGCTTCTCAAATGTTTGTGCCAGTGCCAACGATGTTGTCATCCCATCTGTTAGAGGATCTTTTGGTGCACCGTATAACTCACGTGAATATTTATAAAATTGCTCTGTACCAGAAGCGCTTAACATCAATGCACTCCCTGCAATATCCTGAGCCTGGCGATTCAGCCATTGGTCCACAACAGTATCACCCAGCTCTGACTGAATTGATGAGATTTGCACCAACACATTATGTGGCTCGAACCTTGGGTACTCTATTTCTGGTAATTGCTGCGCTTTATTCTTAAAAAACGTTTCGCGAACCTCAATAGGCCAACTGATATGCTTAAGAATTCGTATTTCTGTAGAAGCCTGATAGAGGCGGGAACTCAAATCTGAGATTCGCTGATTGGACTTATTCATAGATTATGATTCATATTTTCGAGTAGATTAAAAAGAGAATAAAAAAACAGCCATAAGTGGGGGGGGGGGGGTGACTTTTACTTTCTATGTACGCGTTCTTTCGATTTAAAAAAGTAATGGCTATACAAAAAGCCGACAATCAGATTTTCTTTGGTTTCAACCATTGGTGAATCCGCAAAGGTTGCACCATCAATATTTTCGTATCGCAAAAAACCTAAAAGCAAACGCTTACTATTATTAGATTTCATTGTAAGCTGCAAGCGTGAACCCGAGTAACCACTGTCGGCTTTATAAGCGTCTCTGTTCTGAGTAGCATCGGCGGCACCCACACTATAATAAATATCGTGATAATCGGCATTACCAAATTGCGGTCCTAATGACACGCCTGCTATCCATGAATTATCTGCAAACGCTAAATCTTGATGATAGGTCAAATGCGGAGAGAAATTAAAGCCCCGACTATCTACCCCATTTTTCCCAATTTCAATACTCGCTCTAAGTGGCAAATTTAAGTGCAGTCTGCTTTTTTCAGTTTCACCTAAAAGGATTTCAAAAGATGGGCCGATTTCAACAATATTGCCGATATCATCCATACCCTCTCGCAAATCAACATCTTCGCTTTTCAGTTGGGCGTTAAAGTCCATACTGAGATCTAGTTTTGCGCGCTTATTTTTAAATAATTGGGCGCGCACGCCATCGTCATCAGATTTGAGAATATTACCCCGATAGACAGGCACAGGAATCGGCAAAAAAATGACCCTTGATTGTTTTGTACCCGTGTAATAGGACTGATGAACAGCACCTAAACCTAAGCCCAACTCCCAAAGCGGCAACCCTTCCTCATCTTTATCACCCATCGCATCACTTTGCGCACTTGCAACGTTACTAATCGCAATAAATACCATGAATGTAAACATTTGAAATTTCATTAAAAGCTTCATAGTTTGCCTTTACTAATATAAATAGTGTTTAGCATGGAATTAATTCCCTTTTTTTGCAATAAAAATAGCCTGTTATTTAAGGAAGTTTGATAGAATTCATTTCTTTACAGCCCCCTAATCTATTAGATTTTATTTGTCTGTTATTCATGAAAATACCTAATATACGCATAGTTGACTATGAATCCACTACCGCAGCTGCTGATAATATTGAGCAACTGCGGGTTGCTATTCAGAATCAGAAGAGTGGACTCCAAAAAAACGACTTCGAATATTCTGATCTGGATACATGGATTGGACGTGTGGCAGCTATCGATCACTTGGATTTGGGCAAATGGCAGAGTCGAAACAATGCAATGGCAGCTTACGGATTGAAGCAAGGAACAATCCCGCAACAGCTAGAGAACCTGAAAGATCGATTTAGTCCTGGTCGCCTTGGCATCGTAATGGGATCAAGCACTTCAAGCATCGATCGTACCGAAACCGCATACCGCCATCTTGATGAAAATGGCGCTCTAACAACAGAATACCAACAACCTACCGTACATAATCCACATGGCCCTGGATTATTTGTTGCCCATCAAACCGGTATTACTGGCCCTGCAATTACCATTAATACGGCATGTTCTTCATCTGCAAAGGTATTTGCAACCGGTGCTAGATGGCTACAAAGTCATGTTGTTGATGCGGTGTTAGTCGGTGGCGTTGATAGTCTGTGTTATAGCGTTTTGCATGGATTTGACTCTTTGCAACTACTCTCTCAAAACCCTTGCAAACCTTTTGATAATGATAGAGATGGCATTAATCTGGGTGAAGCTTCTGGCTATGCAATTTTGATGCGTGCTGAAGATTGTGAAACAGATACCGGAATTGAACTTGCCGGTTACGGAGAAAGTTCGGACGCTTATCATATGTCACACCCACATCCTGAAGGTCTAGGTGCTCAACATGCGATAGAAAGTGCGTTGAGTATGGCGAAACTACCTGCTAAAGAAATTGATTATATCAATCTACATGGGACATCTAGTCAGGCAAACGATACAATTGAAGGCAAGTTAATAGGCTCAATGTTTCCTGCTTCGACGCAATGTTCATCAACAAAAGGCTGGATGGCTCACACGCTAGGTGCTGCCGGTATTACTGAAGCCTTAATTGCTATCGATGCGGCTAGAACTGATTTAATTCCCGGCTCTTTAAATTTAAGCACGCTTGATAGCGAACTGGATTTCTCTATTCAAGCCGAAAATATAGAACGATCTCTCACCCATGTAGTGTCTAATTCGTTTGGATTTGGTGGTAATAACTGTTGTCTCGTATTCAGTAAGGTCGGTGCCTAATGAACCAGAACACTTTGCGTTGTTCGATTAAATCAGTAGGTGGTTGGGGACAGAATTATACAAACTGGCAAGAACTATCAGAATTGCTTACTACAGGCAACACGACAGAAAATACTGCCACTAGCCCAAAGCCTGAAATTATTCCAGCCAACGAAAGACGCCGCGCGCCTTTACCCGTTAAGCTTGCAGTTGAATCTTCGTGGCAGGCAACGCTATCTGCTGATTTAGATCCTAAAAATCTGGCTTGTGTCTTTGTATCTGGTCTTGGCGATACACAACTGACGGACTATATGTGTAAAGTGCTTGCTACTGAAAGTATGCAGTTATCACCGACTAAATTTCATAATTCTGTGCACAATGCCGCAGCCGGTTACTGGACGATTAGTACCGGATGCATGAAAGCGGCAAATTCAGTCGCAGGTTTTAATGAATCTGTTTCACTGGCATTGCTCGAAGCCATTACCCAATGTGTTCAAGAACAAGCGCCCGTGCTGATCACTTTTTACGACGCACCATCATCTGAAATTCTCAAACCGCTATTGAAGAATGAGCAATCATTTTCAGCCTCTCTAATCATTGAGCCCATATTGAACGACTTCAAATGAAAACACCTTAGAAATGCAGGTACTATCGCAGGCCGCAGAATGGCCAGAACTTGATTTGGAAACTGATCTTGATATGAGCTACAAACAAAATCCATCTGCAAGAATATTGGCCATATTGAAAATGCTAGCTACAAATTCCGCTGACACTATTTTACTTCCGCTAAGTGCTGAAACGTCGCTTCAGTTGACTTTATCCAATCCTAATTTTTAATTAATTTTTATGTCAAATACGCAAAAACATGATGTCGTAATTGCTGGTGGCGGACTCGCTGGCCTTACGCTTTCCATGCAACTCAAACAACAATCACCCGATTTAGATGTGGCTGTGTTGGAGCAAAGAACCTTTCCTGTTCCTGAGACTATTGCCAAGGTTGGAGAATCTACAGTAGAAATTGGCTCTCATTATTTTAGCGAAGTATTGGGACTTAAAGATCATTTTGAAAAAGATCATTTGCGCAAGCATGGCTTACGCTGTTTTTTTGGTGAGCATCAATCAGATTTCTCAGATCAGGATGAGCTAGGCATTAGTGAGCTATTCGGCATTCCAACCTACCAGATCGACCGTGGCGTTTTAGAAAACAAGCTGCACAGAGAAGCCACCAAACTTGGCGTAAATGTCATAGATGGCATTTCAACAAGCAATATCAGACTTGATAAGAATCATCAGCAAATTGACATCGCTAACAACGGTGATTTGAAGACATTGAATTCAAAATGGTTTGTTGATGCTGCCGGGCGCCAAATGCTTGTGAAAAAAGAGTTAAACCTGGGCAAAGAGAATGATCATAAAGCCAATGCAGTCTGGTTTAGAATCGATCGGCAAGTCACATTGGATGATTGGAGCGATAATAATGAATGGCAAAACCGTCTTGTTGATAAAGGTAAAAGGTGGCTAAGCACAAATCACTTGATGGGGCCTGGCTATTGGGTTTGGGTAATTCCATTGAGTACTGGAACGACCAGTATCGGCATAGTTATGGATGATCAGATTTTTGAAGAAAGTGATTTTGCAAATTATGATGATGCCTTCGCCTGGTTAGCAAAGAACCAACCACATTGCGCTAATGCAATTGAAGGTGCAGAAGTTTTAGATTACGTAGCGATCAGAGATTACTCCTACGACTGTAAAAAATACTTCTCTGATGATGGCTGGGGATTAACAGGAGAAGCTGGTGTTTTTGCTGATCCATTCTATTCACCGGGCAGTGACGCTATTGCATTGAGCAATACATTTATCAGCAGTTTGATAACGACTCAAAAAGAGAAGAATAATATCAGTCTCGAAAATGTAATTTTCAACAGCCTACAAAAAAGTTATTACGAAAATACCCTGTCTCTTTATACGCAACAATATGGCGGTTTTGGGGACCGCAGAATGATGGGTACAAAATTACTTTGGGACTATTCTTATTATTGGGGAATATTGAGTTTACTATTTTTCAAAAACACCTTTGTTGATATTGAGATGATACGTGAACTTAACCCTCTTCTTACAAAGGCCAAAATGCTTCATCAGCAAGTTCAGGAGAAATTACGGGAGAGAGCGAGTAAAAGAATTGTGCAACCTGCTCAGGGTGTCTTTCTTGATCAGTACCTTATCCCCTGCCTAAGACATTTCAATCATGTTTTGAAAGACTTTGAAACCGTTGATATTAGAGAGTCGGTAGCTATGAATACCAAGATGTTAGAGCGCATTGCGAAGTATTCTATGGAGTTCTTATCTGACAATCCTAGCCAATCTATCAGCGATGATGAAAGAAATCTTCTGGGTGATTATCGACACTCTGTTTTGGCATAGTATTGATGCTTAGCCATTAAGAAATTCGAAGCCGTGAACCCAAAAAAAATAGTATTTTCCTTGATAGCCATAGTGACTGTGGCTTATCCGTTTATTGTCTATTTTAGTCTTGATAAATTCGGAGCATCGCTACTCTCTTTAGCACTTTTCATTATCTTACTAGCGAGGGTGATTGTAAGGGGTGAATTTCAAAGACCAGAACAATATGTACAACTCATTTTAGTCGGTGGTTTATGTGCTATTGCTGCCTGGTTCAATAGTGAAGAACTACTTCGTTATTATCCTGTGATGATGAATCTGGCTTTTGCCGGTTTTTTTGTGCTCTCACTAAGTACAGAAACCTCATTGGTTGAACGCTTTGCAGAAATGTTTATGAAAGAAATTCCTGATGAAGGCCGGCAATATATGCGAAATCTATCAATGGTTTGGGCGGGAATTCTTTTGCTAAATGCAGCTATAGCTTTCTATACTGCATGTTGTCTTTCCCTCAAAGCCTGGACTTTGTACAATGGTTTTTTAGCTTATCTTTTCCTCGGTGGTTTCATGGCACTTGAATATGGTTACCGCCAAATACACATAAAAAGGCATAAAGGAAAATGAAAGTATGCAAATGTATCAATGACTGCATCAGATTTAAATCAGCGATTTTCTGAAAAAGATAAATGGCCTACATTCTTAAACATTGAACAGCCATCAACTTCTGTAGAAACTTCTGTTGATGAAAACTCATATGAGATAGTTTGCGAAATTCCAGCAAGTTTATCCTGGTTCAAAGGGCACTTTCCTGATCAACCTGTATTACCCGGTGTGGTTCAGGTTAATTGGGCAAATGATCTTGCGCAACAGCTATTTAGTATCAAGGATTTCAGAGGAATTAACTCACTAAAATTTAACACCATGGTTCTGCCTGAAACTCAGGTCACTTTATCTCTTATTTTTAATCCAGAAAGACACTCCGTTAAATTCAGTTATAACTCCAATGGAACACTTTTTTCTTCTGGAATCCTGATTTTCTCGGGTACATAAAAGCTTATATCATGTCTTACTGTCTCGCCGTCCCACACTTTAATCACTACCAGTCTTTTGCAGCTTTCCTGCCTAAACTCAACTCATTAGGTCTTGCTTGTATTGTTGTCGATGATGGTAGTGATGATAATCAATTAAAGAGGCTTGAAGAGTTGCTCAGTAGTTATCCCGAAATAACTTTATTAAAACATGGATATAACCGAGGTAAAGGCGCGGCTATTTTAACAGCAGCCAACTATGCAAGGCAGGCGGGACACACCCACATCATTCAAATTGATGCAGATGGTCAGCACAATATCGACGACGTACAAAAACTTATATCGCATAGCGAGATTAACCCACATAAAATAGTTTCCGGAGCACCCTATTTCGATAAAACCGCGCCAAAAGCACGTGTTTACGGTCGCAAGGTAACAAGTTTTTGGGTTGCCTTAGAAACGCTATCGTTTGATATTAAAGATAGTTTATGTGGCTTTAGAGTATATCCACTTAAAGAATTTGAAATCGTTTTTGATAACTACCATATCGGTAAACGCATGACATTTGACACCGATATTCTAGTCAAATCACATTGGCAGGGCATCAAAACCGACTTTATCGACACTAAAGTCATTTACATCGAAAACAATGTATCTCATTTTCATTATCTGCGAGATAATTTACTCTTGATCAAACTTCATACAAAATTGATGCTAGGCATGTTAATTCGCATTCCTAAAATTATACTTTTAAAATTTAGCTAAGCATGAGTAATTCCAGTAACAGTAATAACAACGAGCAACCAGCCGCAAGTGACAACTCTCACTGGTCTTCCGCTCAGGAGGCAGGGACTTTATTTGGGCTGCGTTTTCTCTGGTTAATCCATAAAACTTTAGGACGCAAAACTGTATCTATATTGTTATTACCCACTGTTGCCTACTTTGTATTATTTCGTGCTGATTCCCGTAAAGCCTCGCGGGAATTTCTGCAAAACCATTATCACCAATATCCAGAATTCTGGACGCACAAACCTAAATTCACAGACACTATTCATCATTTCCGGCAATTTGCCGAAACGGTCGTTGATAAACTCTCATCATGGTATGTCGAACTCGATAGTGACCTGTTTAATATCCACTCTCCAGAAGTTGTCGAAACACTGCTCAAGGATTCGACGAGGGCAACTCATTATTGGCTCACATTTTGGTAATCTCGAGTTCTGTCGTGGTTTTATGCATCGATACAAGGACAAATCAATCAATGTCCTGCTGCATGATAAGCATTCGCAAAATTACACCAATATCATGGCCCAGTTAAATCCTGAATCGAGGCTCAATGTTTATCAGGTTGACGAGTTCAATATCAACACTATTCTGTCATTTAAGGAAAAGATTGATGCGGGAGAATGGCTATTCATAGCGGGTGACAGAGTACCTCTTACTGGAGTGGAGCGCACCGTAACTGTAGACTTCTTTAAGAAAAAAGCAGCTTTACCAATTGGGCCCTATTTACTCGCGAAAGCTCTCGATTGCCCTGTGAAACTGATGTTTTCTTATCAAGATTTTTCAGATAAATCTGGGCAAATCCAATTCGAAGTGGTCGATTTTGCAGAAAAAATCTCGCTAAGTAGAAAAAATCGGCAAACTGATATCGAGCAATATGCACAGAATTTTGCTACAGAACTAGAAAAACAATGTGCTAAAGCACCTTTTCAGTGGTTTAATTTCTACGATTTCTGGCTACCTGAAGAGAATCAACTAGAGCAGATGAATACTATCGCTAACAAGGAAATTGCATGAGCGATATAGCCCCTCGTTTTGATCCTAGATATATTAGAGCTAATTCCACATCGCCCACCGATGTTGCTGATTAACAAAATCTTAGCTGTAAGCAATAAAGAATCCAGTGCCGAAGTTTTTATCGATGAAGAAACACCCTTTTATGAAAAAGGCTTAGGCGTTCCAGCATGTATTGGGCTTGAATTCATGGGACAAACCGCTGCATTAATAGCAGGAAATGAAGCGATAAAAAATCCAGCTGATGCCAAGCTAGGCTTTTTACTTGGAACAAGAAAGTACCAATCTACCATCGCTTATTTTAAAGAAAATAGCATTTTAGTAGTGGAATGTACCGAAGGCGCAATGGTTGGAGAAACCTTAGCCAGTTTTAATTGTACAATTCGCTATCAAAATGACCCAGAAATTGTTGCTAAAGCCAGCTTATCCGTACTTAGAAAATCACCCGCAGAGAATATTCAATAATGCCAGCTTCAACAAAATCACCCAATCGAGTCGTTATCACTGGTGCTGGCAATATTTCCTCCATGGGATCAACATGGTCTGAAATAAAAGAATCCTATGAAAGCAAACAATCAAAAGTTTGCTATATGGAAGAATGGGATCAATACCCCGAGCTTAAAACACGACTAGCTGCGCCTATTAGAGATTTTTCTCTGCCCGATACCTATCGCCTAAAGAAAAAAAGAAGCATGGGTAGAGTCGCTCAAATGGCGGTAAGGGCCACTGAATTAGCACTAAAAGACTCTGGGCTGTTTGGCGAAGAGATTATCACTAATGGTGAAACAGGTGTCAGTTTTGGTTCTGCAACGGGAAGTAGTGCGGCGGCTCGTAGAATTCTTCAGCATGCTCGAAGAGCAATCGATGGAGCGCATTAATACTACGACTTATATACGTATGATGAGTCATACAGCCGCGGTAAATATTGGGGTGTACTTTGGCACCAAAGGAAGAGTCTATACAACCTCAAGTGCCTGTACCGCAGGAAGTCAGGGCATCGGTTATGCCTATGAAGCCATTCAGGCAGGCAAACAAAAAGTGATGATTGCCGGTGGTGCAGAAGAGCTATGCCCTACACAAGCTGCGGTATTCGATACTATTTTTTCAGCCAGCATCAAAAATGACACCCCCCACCTTTCCCCTCAACCTTTCGATGAAAACCGCGATGGACTGGTATTGGGCGAAGGCGCAAGCGCGCTGATATTAGAATCCTATGATCATGCCAAACAACGTGGCGCAAATATTCTCGCCGAAATTATAGGTTATGGCACAAACTCAGATGGCTCACATATCATGCGCCCCAATCAAGCAACCATGGAAAGCGTAATGCAGATGAGCCTTGATGATGCTGGAGTTACTCCTGATCAGATTGGCTATGTTAGCGCGCACGCTACAGCGACCGAATACGGTGATATCGCCGAATCTCAAGCTACTTTAAATGTATTAGGGAAAAAACCTATTAGCTCCCTAAAAAGCTATACAGGGCATAGCCTTGGAGCCTGTGGTGCGTTTGAGCTCTATTCTACAGTTATGATGATGAATGAAGGCTGGTTTGCACCCACATTGAATCTGACCGACATTGACCCTAGATGTGCTGAATTAGATTACATCCAGAATGATCTTCGAGCGATTGATACCGGCATGATTATGAGCAATAACTTTGCCTTTGGTGGAATCAATACGTCATTGATCGTGCGCAAAATAGATAATTAGGCTAATTAGCTTTTATTTGTGAATACGTGATTATTGACTAATTAAAAATGTCACCCCCCTACTTTTAAGCACTTTTTTAAAAAACCACCTAAAAGTAGGGGGGTGTGAAATCTACTCGTTACTGGCTCTTTAGTTAATCTTTAGCGAGATTTTTCACTTTTTCTCTTAATACAAATTTCTGTATTTTTCCGGTAGATGTCCTCGGAATATTTTCAAAAATGAATTTTCGGGGCACTTTAAATTTCGCCAGATTATCGCGACACCAGCTGTTTAATTCTTCTTCTGTAGTCTGTTGGCCTTCTTTTAACTCCACAAAAGCACAGGGAGTTTCTCCCCACTTTTCATCTGCCATCGCAACCACTGCAACAGCTACAACTGCTGGGATGTTTATAAAGCACATCTTCAACTTCGATGGATGAGATATTCTCGCCACCAGAAATAATAATATCCTTGGAACGATCTTTTAACTGAATATAACCATCTTCGTGGATTACCCCTAAATCGCCGGAATGAAACCAGCCACCGGAAAAGGCTTCAGCAGTGGCTCTTTTGTTCTTTAGATAGCCTTTCATAACTACGTTACCGCGGAACATCACTTCACCGATGGTTTCACCATCGCGGGGCACGGGTAACATGGTTTCAGTGTCATAAACATCCAGACCTTCAAGCGGCAGATAGCGAACACCTTGGCGTGCTTTTAGAGACTGATTGCTCTGTAGCTTCGAGCGAATTCCATTCCGCCTTCCATTCATTGACTACTGCCGGACCATAAGTTTCAGTCAAACCATATAGATGGGTAACATTGAATCCGGCAACTTTCATCTTCGCCAAAACCTGTTCGGGAGGTGGCGCTGCGGCACTCATAAACTCAACGGTTTGTTGTAGCTCGCGTTTCTCTTCCTCCTCAGTCGATAGTAATGTCGACATCACGATTGGGGCACCACACAGGTGTGTAACTCCATAATCAGCGAGTGAATCCCACATGGCTTTAGGTCGTACCCATCTTAAACACACGTGTGTGCCAGCGATTACCGAGAGTGTCCAGGGAAAACACCAGCCATTGCAATGAAACATTGGCAATGTCCACAAGTACACTGCATGCTTTTGGATTGAAGCTGTCAACACATTGCCTTGTGCCAATAGATAAGCACCGCGGTGATGATAGACTACACCTTTAGGGTCACCCGTTGTACCAGAAGTGTAATTCAGGCTGATTGCATCCCATTCATCATTTGGCATCAGCCAGCTAAAGTTCTCATCGCCCGTGGCGAGGAAACCTTCATATTCAATACTCCCTAGTAATTCACCATCTTGAGGAAATTCAGCATCATCATAATCTATCACCAGCGGATCAACCTTTGCCAGAGACAAGGCTTGCTTCATCAGAGGTGCAAATTCGCGGTCGGTAATCACCACTTTCGCTTCAGCATGATCTAACTGAAAAGCAATAACTACTGGATCTAACCGGGTATTCATCGAGTGTAATACACCGCCGCACATGGGTACGCCATAATGCGCTTCCAGCATCGCTGGGGTGTTTGCAAGCATTACAGAAACACTATCACCACGCCCTACACCACTTTTATCTAGTGCCGAAGCCAGTTGTTTGCTACGGCGATAGAAGTCGGCATAATTGCGCCTAAGATTGCCGTGAATGATTGCAATTGTCTGTGGAAATACAGCAGCGGCGCGCTCCAGAAAAGTCAGCGGCGTTAACGCCTCGTAGTTGGCAGGATTACGCTCAAGATCAGCATCATATTTATTACTCATTTAAGCCTCTTTAATTTTGCCAGCAAGCTGGACGTTTTTCGACAAATGCATTGATGCCTTCTTCGGCATCATACTCCAACATATTTTCCACCATGATTTTAGAAGCATATTCATAAGCTTCTGCGAGGGGCATTTCTCGTTGCTTGTAAAATGCCTGTTTACCAGTTGCCAGGGTCATGCCGGATTTGGAAGCGATTGTAGATGCCACTGCCATGGTTGTTTCGGTTAAATCCTCAGCAGGCACACTACGATTAATCAGACCAATTTCGGCAGCACGTTGCGCTGCTACCATCTCACCTGTTAATAACATTTCCATCGCTTGTTTATTGGATACATTTCGAGATAGTGCCACCATCGGAGTTGAACAAAATAAACCGATATGCACGCCGGGTGTACTGAATTTTGACGTATCAGCGGCGTAAGCCAGATCACAACTTGCAACCAACTGACAACCTGCAGCAGTGGCAATACCGGTAACCTCGGCTATTACCGGCTTTGGATTATTGACGATGGCTTGCATCATTTGTGCGCACATCGACATAATTTTTGTAAAGTAAGCTTCGCCCTTGTCTGCATTCGTACGGCTAGCAGTTAATTCTTTAAGATCATGGCCCGCACAAAAAGCAGGACCGTTTGCAGCGATTACAATAACTCTGACCGATGAATCCGAAGCTGATGAGTTCATGATCTCACTTAAACGTTCTAACATAGATTCTGAAAGTGCATTTCGCCGACCATTATCATTAAGGGTGAGTCTTAAAATACCCGTTTCAGTTAGCTCTTGAATGATGATTTCTGTGTTCACAGTTTCGGACATAATGATTCCTTTTTTGATCTTTACCAAGATGTACTTTTGCGTTTTCTTTAAAACATGCAACAAGCCATTTAACTTTAGTAGCTAAAACAAAAAAAGTCATCAAATGACAACGACTTAACGCAATGAATACTCACCCCCCTACTTTTACGTGTTTTTTCAATAAACCAAATAAAAACAAGTCCTACGGCTATCGTCGCTATGGTCTCAGCCAGGCACTTTTTTTCAAGCTAAGAAATATTTTTATTTGTTATCTCGACAGCTTTTCTTTCGTTTCTATCGTTCCAGCTTTGGCCCACAAGCTTTCTCATGAGTCCTTCGACGGTTCGCGTTACAAATATATTTTTCATCAAAGTCAAACGCTGCCTGAATTCTGTGGGAAAAGCTCTTAGCGTCATCGAAAATCCGATATCTTCATAGATGATGTAATGCCAATACCCGGAGGGTATAAAAAGCGCATCGCCATGGTGAAGCACTGCACTATAACCATTGATTTTCTTTAATGCAGGGTATTTTTCGTAGTCGGGATCTGAAAAATCGACATCGTATAAAGCACTAAAGGAAAAGGGCACTTTATACATGTGTGGTGTTTGATCGGGAGGTATTAATAAGACTTTTTTTACGCCACCAAAATGGCAAAGTATCAGGTTTGCCATATCTATATCGTAATGCATTTGCACCTTGGCGCCGCGGCCACCAACAAACAATACTGGAAGTTTCTTAAAGAACTTGAGGCCTAAATCAGGATAACTGAAATCTTTAATCATCTGTGGTGCATTATTCAGGATATTGTAAAAAAACATGCGTAAATCATTCTCGCCATTTTTCAGTAAATTCAGATAATCACGCAATGGCATTTGCTTTGCTGCGGCATGTTGATGGGATTTTCCTACAGCGGGTTTACTGCTGTAGACAGGGACAATTTCTTCACCCAGAGTTTCTATTAAATAATCGACATCCCACTTTTCTTTAGCTGGCCAATCTTCCATGAGTTTAGGCAAGATCACAGGAATACCTGTTTCATTATATTTTTGTAAAAATTGCTCCTTGCTTATACCGGCAACACGTTCTACTTTATTGGGTGCGATTTGTTCAAACATATTAAGTGTTTTTCACTAGTTATTTTTCATCAATGGTTTCACTGCATAGCCATTCAATACATCCTGATCTTTCAATATTTGGCGACAGCCGTGATATAAAATGGATTGATTTAATTTAGAGCGAGTTTTCACCCCAGTAACCATCGATGAAATCACCCTGCTATATAACTTTTCAGCAAACTTGCCCATTACCGATGACTTAGGGTTTTCCAGAATTACTTTTCTCTGCTCCGATAAACTGAGCAATCTGCCATCGTAAAAATAATCAATGAGTGTCGTCCAGGACTTATGCCAGCTATTCACTTGTTGAGAGTATTTCTCCAGATTTGCAGTGTTTATCCGGGGGCTACTAAATACAATATCATCAATGCTTTCAGCCGCTTTCAACGCCATGAAAACACCGGGAGATAACATCGGGTCGACAAAGCCGAAGGCATCGCCTAGCATTATCCAGCCCTTTCCATAGCCTTTTTCAGAGAGCAACTGGTAATTCGAATAACGCATGACTTTGCTTATTCGCTTCGCATGCTCTCCTTCACTTCTGAGCAATGAATTATGCTTAATCACGGCATCTAAACGCTCTTCAGGTGTATCGCCATAACCCTTTGCCGCCTGTTTGTTTAGCACTACCCCGACAGAAAGTTTCCCTCTCAATGGAATTTGCCACGACCATCCATGCTCAAGTATAGAAACGACAATCTGCCCTTCTATCACCTCTTTATATTCGAAGTTCTCAAAGTGCGCAAAATAGGCGACATCATCACGACCACCGCGTTTTGCTGGTATATCAAGTAAGCGGCTGAATAAACGACTTCTACCCGTAGCATCAATTAAAACATCGGGATGCGTTGCTAAACTTAAACCAGCGTCCGCTAAAGATTCATTGCTTAGAATCAAATCACGATCTGGATTATCGGGTGTTAATTCCAGAGTGGCTTTTTTATTAACAAATCTAACGCCAACCTCTTCTGCCCGTTGACGAATCAATAAATCTAGCTGTGGGCGTGGTGTATTGTATGAAAAATCTGGATAACGATTTCCTGGCGTTTGAAACGGAATGTCCATGCGTAATCCGTTGGCATGTCGGAACGATGCACCCCGTTTTATTTGTGAGATTTCTGCGACTTTGTTCTCAATACCCAAGCGACGAAAAATGGGTACTACAGCCGGTAAATTTGACTCACCAACGATTAACTCAGGTTTGCTTAAATTATCAAAAATAGTGACATCGATGCCTCTCTCTATAAGAAAGCATCCAAGCGCGCAACCAGAGGGGCCCGCGCCAATTATTCCAACCCTGCTAACTTGATTATTCATTTCGTCTTGTTTTTTATATAACTTGGTTATTAGTTTTGCGACTATTTATACAATGACACTATGTATACAACGACTCAACAATTTAAAACGAGTACTAACACATGCCGCCATTAACACTTATCGTTTGTCGAGTGATATAAGCTGCTTTATCAGAAAAGAGAAAACTGATCATTGCTGAAATATCACTGGCTTTTCCAAATGTTCCCATCGGGATCAACTTTTTCGCCTCTTTAACATAGCGCCTCTTCATTAAACAGGCCTTCAGTCATATCGGTCTCAATGACGCCTGGAGCAACCGCATTGACAGTAATTTTACGCTTCGCCAATTCGATAGCGAGCGATTTAGTAGCACCAATAATACCCGCCTTCGCCGCACTATAATTAACCTGACCACGATTTCCGATTAATCCAGAAACTGAAGTTAAGGTAACAATTCTACCGCCTTGTCTCAATCTAATCATTGGCATAATCAGGGGATATAAAACATTATAAAAGCCATCCAGATTGGTGTGAATCACACTGTCCCACTGCTCGGCTTCCATCGCTGGAAATGCAGCATCATCAGCGATACCTGCGTTACAAACGACACCATAAAATGCGCCATTTTTTACCAAATCTGCTTCTAATATTTCCCTGGTTGTTTCTCTATCACTGATGTCAAACTGCATGATTTGACCAGAGCCACCAGCTTTTTGAATAACCTTCAAGAACCTCTGCTGCGGCTTGCTGATTGCTATTGCAATGAACAGTCACATCAAAACCATCAGCCGCTAATTCTATCGCAGTAGCCTTACCGATCCCTCGACTTGCTCCTGTGACTAATACCCGTTTTTTACTCATAAGAAGTAACTCTACCTGCCTTTTGCTGATTAGTTTAATTAGTTGATTTAACTTTTGCCTTATTCTTTGCCAGAAAATCTGCATAGATCAAGGAAGCGATTAAATTAAAACTATTCCCAATGAATAAAATTGTACCAAAACTTTGAGCCACTGGAATAGAACTTAGTCCTAATAGACCGAATGATAAAAGACTCGTTATTGCCGAGATAAAGATAGCCTGTTGCGTGACATTTCCATCCTGAAGTTCGTACGCAAATATGCCATAGTCCATACCCAATCCAAGCACCAAAAATAATGCCATCACATGAAATAAATTGAACGACACACCAAACAAGGTTGAGCAGCACAATCAACGCGGCAGTGGCGCATAATGGTACCAAAATAATATTTAAAGAAGACAGTTTACGATATCGACTTAATATTAAAAGACCAATTAAAGCATAAGCAACCAACAACAGTTTGCTGGCTGAAACGCGTTGATCTGCCAATGATTTTTTCGCGCTCTCGACCGTATTCACATAATTAACATCGGAAAGTGAGTTACTGAGTTTTTCTAACGATTCAAAATCTGTGCCTTTTGCGATCAGAATGAAATTTCGAAATTTATCATTATTGCCATGCTCTGCTTTTACATTTCCTTCTTTTTCGTACCAAAGCGGAGGTAATATATCCTTAAA
The DNA here is from genome assembly GCA_963807855.1 of uncultured Gammaproteobacteria bacterium. Taxonomy (GTDB): domain Bacteria; phylum Pseudomonadota; class Gammaproteobacteria; order Thiotrichales; family Thiotrichaceae; genus Cocleimonas. The sequence continues at coordinate 27,248 of CAWEEB010000013.1, forward strand.
TAACTGATTCAAATGCCCTGGTTGTAATATTAACTTTTCTGAATTTGCATATTCAGTTTTGATTGACTCAGCCTTGCTGTTGTCTGCACCAAGCAACGCATATAAAACATCAACTGCCTGGTTATCTCCGTATAGTTTTTCTTGTTGCTGATAGTTATCTCGTTGCTGTTGAGGCGATGGTAACCATTGCGTAATGCTTTTAAAATTATTAGCTAAAAGTGGGGGGGTGTCTTTTACCTTATTATAAAAGGCTTCTGTACGATCAATAAGCGCTTCAGAGCTATTGCCACTGATTACTACAAACCTGCCCGGCTCATAATCTGAAGCAATCTTTGAAACTGCAGCTTCACTTGCCATTATCTGTGGATCGGGCGTGAAGAAAAACCTGGGGTCATCGCTTGTTTTTAGATTAAACACAGCTTAGCGCTAAAGCTAGCATCAATAGGACTATCGTTATCACTATTACAACTGGACTAAAGAATGCTAAAGGTTGTTTTAGGAAACTCAGTATTTTATCAATTACGGCTTTATTCACCTTTATGCTTTTGCCCGAATATTGACCCAGACAGATAACACTCAACCAGGCCATTGTTAAACCACAGCAAGAAAAAACAGCCACCTTTTTCAAGGCATCCAGTTGTGAAAAATACAATGCCAAATAGCCCAGCAACGAAGTCACTAAACTTAACAAGAGAGCACTGTGTAATTTGGATTGGGAGTATTTAACAAACGTTTTATTTGTAGAAAACAATCCTGTTTGTGATTGATGGAAAAAATAATGAATCGAATAGTCAATAACAATCCCGATCAAACTTGCCCCAAACACAATGGTTAGTATGTGGATTTTCCCATAGATAAAGTGCGAAACAGCAAATGCGAATGCCACGCCAAAAGCTATCGACAAAAATGGAAGAATTAACGGAGTGATACTTCGGAAGGTAAAAAGCAATACAATCAACACGCCGATCATCGATATCGAACTGATAAAGCTAATATCTTTTTTTGACTTACTCGCGGCATCAACAGCGAAGAAAAACACTCCCGAACGGAGTATTTCGATGTGGTATTTATCTTTAATATCGTTACTAATCAAGTTTATATCAGTAAGTAATTGATTCTGTGCATCTATGCCTAAACCACCTTCATGCAACTTGGTCTGAATGACTTTGTAATGCGTAATCTGGCTTTCTTTAGCCTTGGAAAAATAGGTTTGAGTCTGATTCAAATCTGCATTAATTTTCTGAAGAAACTCACTGAAATACTCACTATGTACACCCAGAGGATCATTTTCAAAAGGCATTAGTGGAGCATTTGTTAGCCTGAATAATTTCGCCTGAGCCTGTTTAGCTAGCTCCTCTGTACTTGCTTCCTTGATATTTTTCTGTTGTTTTTCAGTGAGTAATTGAAAACGGTATTTTGACAATGAATCAATGATTTCAGTCAGTGGAAATGAATCACTCGATAATACCTTGAGTGGTTTAAGTTCGGACAATCGTTTACTCAGTTCCGCCTTTGCTTCATCAAGCAATTGCTGGTATTTACCACCCACGACAAACAGAATGCTACGACTGATATTTTCTGTCAGCCCATCCATTGCTTTCTGTGTTGATTTATCTATTTCCAGATCTGGGGAAAGGTCACGAAGGCTGGTATCAACAACTAGTTTGCCGCCGCTTTGAAAAAAGAAGACAAGTGTGAAAACAATACACAACAGGAATAATGATCGCCAAACAATCATCAATGATAACTCAGTTTTGGCCGCTAGTAGTGATTCGAACCGGATTCAGTAATAAATTACAAGCGTCGGCTGATAGAGAAGTGCAGCTTTTAGAAAAATCATCGTTTTTTGCAAATTGCTGTTTTTCTATACTGACTATCCTGGTTACTTGCTGATTTTTATCAGTGATTAAAATCTGTAATTCTTTTTTATTGGTTTGTTTTTTTAATACGACAGTGTCAATTGCCTGTTTTACCATTTTGTTCTTTGGCGCCAAGGTTAACTGAATTAGATTGTCTTTTTTTTCCGATATTTCAATCTCAAATTCTTTAGCAATAAATTCAACATTTCCAGCCATTAAACCCAATAGAAGATTCGCTAAAAAGTCGTGTTGGACACCCTCGAGGTTTTCTATTAAGAGCTTTTCAGGAACCAGGAAATTTAGTTTTTGATTCGTAAAAACCAACGATTCGACAATGGGGTTCTGCGTTTTCCAGATTAAACCAAGGTCACATGAATATATAAACTCACCGTTTGAAACCAATGGAACAGGCAAGGTTTTTATTTGTTTGGTCTGACTAAATTCACCAGAGAAATGACAGGCTGCAGGCATCATTGGCTTGAGCACTTGTAAATTGCTTTCTGATGTGTTAGCGTGTCACCGGATGACTACTCGTGCAAAAACTAGTAAGAAAACTAGATCTAATCACGCTCACCTTTTTCATCTGTTTACTGGCTTTTCATTTAGTATCTTTTTTAAATGCAGTATCTACGCTATCTAGGAGTTGTTTAGGAGCTATCAAATTGGGTAATTTCTTCAGGCATTTTTACCGCAAACTGAGTCGTTTGACCTTTGGTAACTACATCACCGGTTGCGACATCAACAATTCGATAAATTATAACGAGTTTGTGTTGCCATTCTTTAAGCTGTGCCGTGATTTCAAATTTCTGTTCAAAACGTAGAGGCCTGATGTATTTGACCTGCAAGATCCACAACCGGATAAAAGTACCCAGTTTCCTCCATATCTGCGTAGGTAAAACCTATTTTATCCAGCAGTTTACAGCGCGCGATTTCAAAATATTTCGGGTAGTTCCCGTGCCACACAACACGATAAGAATCGACATCAAAAAAACCTACTTCCATGGGAAGCATGACGTTTAGTTTAGGTGCCAGTTTTTTGCGACTCAGGTCTCATTAAAGTTATATTTCTACAATGATATTAACAACATCATCGATGGTTCTTGCATCCTTAAACAACTTGGGAGAGAGGTCTTTACCTGTGTGTTTTTTCAGTTCTACCATTAGATCAACTGTATCAATGCTATCAATATCAAGGTCTTGATAGAGTCGAGCATCTGCGACTAATTCTGCTTCATCCAACTCAAATAGTTCGATTAATTTTTCTTTCAATTGTTGAAAAGTTTCTTCGTAACTGCTCATACTATAACGCTCATGATTTATTCTAACTCGCTGTACTTATTTTTTGTCGGAAGGGACTTCCAACGCGTGAAATTATACTATCAATCTGATAATGAATCTTTGCAAAAAAAAAGCCTCGCTCTGCATAAATTCTATTTACGTTTTTAAAAAACAAAAAACCTAATATCATTCAAAGTGAGGAAGGTGACTTTTCACTTTCTGTATATGTATCTAATTGTTTAATAGCTGTTAAATAATATTCTCTTAGATAAGCGGTTAAACGACGATACTGAATAGTTCTGGCTAGGGTCGTATCTATGCACTCATCTACAATCAGTGTAGGATTTATTCTCACTAATATTTTAGATTTGATTTTAGGGAGCTGATACCAGCTTTCATGTTTTTGCAAAGCACGTGGAGAACATGTAATCAAGAACGGAACAATATCGCTATTTGCATGTATTGCAATATTAGCCGCGCCACGTTTAAACTCTAACTGAGTATCGTATTTATTACGCGTTCCTTCAGGGAAGATCAGAATATTATCGCCAGCAGCAAGCTTCTCAGCAGCCAATTCCACCAGATTCTCTTCATCATTCGGAATATAACCCGCCAAACTCACCGTTAAACGAGTTACCGGATTTCGAAAAAGTGCTTCTTTAACCACACAACTGACATCATCAACGTAGGCTAAAACGAATAAAGCATCAATCAACATCGAATGATTTGAGATGACTATTTTACCTTTGATTTCGTCGGTATTTAGACGCTCTAAATCATAAGACAGCAAGCCGAGGAACTGCATAAAATCGACATAAAACTTACACAGTCTTTGTATCGTTCTACGAATCTTTTTCTGCCTCCCCTCTTCATTTTTGGTAAAGATTGCAAGCAATATGGCATGAATAACCGGGAAAAAAGCACCAACAGCAAACACAATGTAACTCGTGCCTGCTGCGATAATTCGCCAGTAATGATTTAGAGACAATATTTTCAATGAAATAACAGAAAAATAACGTTAAAGTATTTTATTATCAAATACTAAGTGCAAAAGCACTCAACTTCGACAAGTAGATCAGAACGGCAGATATCAGCGATAGTGTATATTTTAGCTGCATCTGGAAAATCCTCATCTAAGGACTTTTTAGATTCTTCCAGACATGACTTATCACGTAAATACACTTTCATTGTTTGAATTGAATCGATGCCATAGCTGGTTTTATCCAGCAGGTGAAATATATTATCTTTTGTGGTCTGTAATTGCGCTGCCAAATCACCGACATGTAGAGTTTTATGACCAATAATGCTGGCTGTTCCAGAAATAAATAGCAGGTTACCATTGGGGTGTTCGAGACTGGTTGCGCGAGCAAAAGATGGACTGCTTATGCCATATTGTCGTGGGTACTGATAGGCGTTTTGTTGTTTATTGTTTGTGTGGTGCACACCTTTATATTTGCTGGATATAGCGTAAATAGTCATGCCACTGGTAATATTGCCAACGGCTGTAGCCGCAGGAAAATCTGCATCAATTATACCTGCTGCTTTGAATGCTTTTAATCGCCCTGTACAAAAAATCTTATAATTTTCGTTATCGCCCAGCCCCTTATTAATTGCGGGCACATAATTCCAAAAACGTAACAGGTTTTGCTGACTGGTTTGCTTAATAAACGCTAATAATTCAGTGTATGCAGATTCGGTCGCGGCTTCTAAATCCTTGCATTCCTCCTCTGTTAAGCTAATCGATGTAAACAAAAACCCACCAGATTCAGACCATTTGCATAAACCAGATATACCGCTTATTACCGGTTCATCTTTAATTTTCCATAATTCATGCACAAAATCACTAGCATCAGTTCTGCCAAGCCCTGAAGGTATGTAGTTTTGACTTTGACGAGTGATAGGACAATCAAAACCAATAACCGCCAAATTCTGGGATTCTGTACTGAGTTGCTCTGCCGATTCACACGAATAAGAATTAATAAGCATTTTCTGAATTCTCTAGCGGAGGATAATCATATTTCAGCTGATCAAAGACTAAAATATAAAATTGGTATCAAATGGAAACAAGCTTTCAATAACTGATAGCGTAATTAATAAGCAAGATAAAATATCACCTAAAAATCATATATATAATTTAAATTCCCTCCCAAGCAAAGAGGAATTTAGATGATTTATCAATGAAATATAGTTTAAACTATACCCTCAAAAAAATAAAGATGACAGTGAGCGAGGAAAATAGTGAGCGTACAAACTGAAGCCGAAAATAAAATGGCAATTTTACTGGTTGAAGTACTCAATCTTGAAGATATCAGCGCTGAAGAAATCGACCCAAATGATCAATTATTTGGTGATGGTTTAGGGCTCGATTCTATTGATGCTCTGGAAATTGCGCTTGCTATATCACAAGATTTTGGCGTTCAGATGAAGGCTGAAGACGAAAGCACCCGTGAAGCTTTCGCTACGCTAAAAAGCCTCACTGACTTTGTAGAGAAAAATAAAACTGCCTAGTTTTTTATATTAAGCAACTAGACATAATAATTTTATATTATGACTACAAACACATTTCCGCTAACTAGCCGCAAACTTTCTGATAATTTTGCCTATCTTACACAAGATAACAATATCACAGGAGATGCGAAAGGGTTTGTTAGCACTCAACGCTTCATCGATACCGTTATTGGATTATCAAAACTGCTACCCGATGAAAAACAACATGTCATAAATTTATGCGGAAATCGCTATTTATTTAGCGTAGTTCTGTGTGCCACGATATTAAAACAGCAGGTTAATCTATTACCTTCTAATAGAAACATCGCAACTCAGCAACGTCTGTCAGAGCGATACAATGATACATATGTTATCCATGACGGTTCCGATACAGCTCCTGATCTATTCTTTATTGATCTAAGTAAAGCAGGGGTTATAGAAACCATAACTTCTCATGAAGTACCCTTAATAAATCTTGATCAACTGGCTGCTATCAGTTTCACCTCTGGATCTACAGGGGATGCCAAGCCTAATGAAAAAACCTGGAAGACCTTTGTTGAAAGCACAAAGATTAATAGTCGTTACATGCTGTCTAAAACAACTGAAACTATTCAATTACTGGCGACGGTTCCGGCCCAACATATGTGGGGTCTTGAAACTTCAGTGTTAATGGCGTTATTTGCAAATATCTGTGTCGTTGATTCGAAACCATTGTTTCCTCAAGACATTCAGACTTTGCTTAATGCCCTACCTGCACCTCGTATGTTGGTTTCTACACCGGTGCACTTACGTGCAGTAGTTGGTAATGGCCTTGAATATCCAAAACTCGAAACGGTACTATGCGCTACCTCACCTTTAACTCAACAACTCGCCGCCCAGATCGAAAAGTTATTTGAAGCAGAAATGCGCGAAGTGTATGGGTGCAGCGAAATTGGATCAATGGCTGTAAGAAAAACTGCACTCACTGACATCTGGAAGAAGTTTAAAGGAATTCATTTTGATCGACAGGAATCCAAGCAGATACTTGCGCATACCGAACACGTTAAAGATGTAGCGACCCTAGGAGATTTCATTGAACTTATAGATGAGCAACATTTTAGACTTAAGGGTCGAACCGACGATATGATTGATATTGCTGGCAAACGTGGCTCTTTAAATGAAATAAACAAAGTGCTGCTGTCCTTTAGTGATCTTATTGATGGAATCGTTTTCTTCCCTAAACAGGATCGCCCTATTCCTCGTTTAGTTGCAATTGTTGTATTAAAAAATGGCACATCAAAAAAACAACTCACAAACCATTTTCGCGAGTATCTGGATCCTGCATTTATACCAAGACCGATTATTCAGGTTGAAAAGTTACCTAGAGAAGATAATGGTAAACTGCCTAAACAAGCATTGCTCAGCTTTTATCAATCGCTGATTAATAGAGACCTTTGCACGAGATTATGATGAGAGAGAAATGAGCGTAATTTCTCAGGTTTTTTTAAAAATGAGGGTAATAGTAGGTCTATTCGCCGAATTTTTAGGGAAAAACTGAGCAATTCAAGCCGTTTCTATCCATCATCATTCTCATGCAAAGGTCTCTAAATAAAAGATTATCACCCCCCTACTTTTAGCCGGTTTTTTATTGAATCAAGCGTTTAATGAATTTTTGTTTCATTTTTGTTCTCTTTTTTGGTGAGTTCTGTAATAATCGAGTCTAATTCAATAATAAATTCATTAAAAAAACGACCATGCTTTCACATATCTATTTAAAAGATTTTGCCATCATTGAAAAGCTAGACCTTGAGTTAAAGTCAGGCATGACTGCGTTGACAGGCGAGACTGGCGCAGGTAAATCAATTCTGATTGATGCGATTGGACTTGTATTGGGCGATCGTGCAGATAGTGGTGTTGTTCGTCATGGAGCTGACAAAGCGGAGATCACTCTAAGTGTAGATATTGAAGATACGCCCTCGGCTATGCATTGGTTACAAGACCAAGAGCTTGCTAATGAATCCGATGAGGAAAACCAGTGTATATTGCGCCGCGTGATCTCATCTAATGGAAAATCACGCGCCTGGATTAATGGCTCTCCCTGCAATCTAACGTTATTACGTCAACTGGGCGAGCAACTCGTTGATATACATGGTCAGCATGAACATCAATCACTAATGAAAAAAGACATGCAGCGAACCATGCTTGACGACTACGCTGGCAATGAATCTTTAAGAAAAGCTGTCACAACAAAGTATCAAGACTGGAAGTCGATTAAAACCAAGTTAGAAACCCTACAAGGGGCTAATAGCGATCACCAAGCAAGACTCGACCTGCTACGTTTTCAAACTCAAGAACTTGATGATTTGCAACTCACAGAATGTGAAGCACAACAGCTTGATGAAGAGCATTCCAAGTTATCTAATGCTGGACAGTTAATTGAAGTGAGTTCTGAAAGCATTATGCAACTCTATGATGACGACGATAAATCAATTTATTCTGCCATCAGTGGAGTCACCCAAAAACTAGAATCGTTAAATCAATTAGATAGCGCACTCTCAGAACCTTTTGAGATGTTGCAAAATGCGCAAATTCAAATTCAGGAAGCAACCGATTTATTGCGTCGTTACAATGAAACCATTGGATTAGATCCCGATCGTTTGCACTGGGTAAATCAACGCCTCTCTACCCTGCATGATTTATCTCGAAAACATCAAACAAATCCCGAAGAATTATTCTCTAAATGGCAACTTCTACATGCTGAGCTAAAATCATTGGATAGTGATGAATTTGATGTAGATGCGTTACAAGAAAAGCTCAATCAAGCTGAAGAAGCTTATATAGATGCTGCTACTAAATTGAGCGAAAGCCGAATCAAATCCGCCAAAAAATTAGCCAAAGGCGTCACAGTTGCGATGCAAGAGCTAGGCATGGAAGGAGGTATTTTTGCTATTGCTATTGATAAAGCAGAAAGTTTCAATGCACATGGAAATGACCACATCGAATTTCAGGTCAGCGGCAATCCTGGTCAACCGCTAAAACCACTGATAAAAGTGGCATCTGGTGGTGAGTTATCGAGAATTTCATTAGCTATTCAAATGATAGCGGCACAACGCATTACCCTTCCAGCGCTTATTTTTGATGAAGTAGATAGTGGCATTGGTGGCGGTATTGCTGAAGTGGTTGGGCAACAACTTAGAAATCTGGGGCACAATAGACAAGTACTGTGTGTAACACATTTACCTCAGGTTGCTTCACAAGCTCATAATCATTATCAGGTGACTAAAGTAAAAGGTAATGACACTACATCTACAGGAATGTTGATTCTCAATGGCGAACAGCGGGTTAAGGAAGTTGCACGTATGATGGGTGGCATTGAAATTACCGTATCTACTCTCAATCTGGCAAAAGAGATGTTAGCCACTGCATAATTCCACCTTTTTTCTTTTCTGCAGTTGAGGTGAGTGCTTTATCATTTATGACTACTTTATCTGGTTTTGAGCTATTCGTTTCATCAGTACCTTCAATAGTCTGTTGCGTTTGATCTAGAGTTCCGTTGGATACAGCGCTCTCTATAGCTTGTTCTGCCAAATCATAATTTTGTTTTGGTAATGAAGAAATATTCCCGTCAAACAAAACTACAATTTCTGGTTCATCAGGCAATTTTTCTTTTGCGGCAACATCAGGAGCATGATCTCTGACACCATCATTCTTATCCAGGTAATCGAGTATTCCATCACCATCACTATCTTTTATGTCCACCTTCTACTTTAGTTAATCTATCGTCCCCATCATCATTGGCATCTAAATAATTAGGTACTCCATCCTGATCAGTATCATCATTAATAGCGGTACTGTCATTGTTGATGTCTTCAAATTTAGTCAGGATTCCATCGTTGTCATCATCGTTATCTAGTGCGTCGATAATACCGTCTCGATCAGAATCTTGAGGTGCATTTATATCCATACCAATTTCGATAGCGTCGGACACTTTATCCCCATCCGAATCACGCTTCATAATATTGGTGCCCAAAATAAGTTCCTGGGAATCTAACAGTCCGTCGTTATCGGTATCTGTATAACGGTTAACCGCTGTTTTTGGTTTTGATATTTGCTTAGGAATTTCAACAATTTCTTTTTTTGCTTTTGCGTTGCTTTCAACATTGCTTTCAACTACAGCCGAACTCTTTACTTGTGGAGGATTTTTTGAAATAGTCTTTTTTAGTTCTACATTTTTATTTTCTGTTATTTTTTTAGAAGTAGTTTCGGTTGTCGTATGTTTTGACGATATTGAAGCCATGGAGACTTGTTTTTGATATTTAGCATCCAGATAATCAGCGATACCATCATTATTGTAGTCAGGAAGTTTAAGGTTATCGTCTATACCATCGCCATTTTTATCTACAGCTCCTGGACGTGCTGAATCAAAGGCATCATCAATCCCGTCCAGGTTTTTATCCTGGCTTAAGAAACCCGCTTCTGCTCCATCTGTTAGACCATCATTATCAGAATCAGTATCGAGATAATCTTTAATACCGTCCTTATCAGTATCATTTCGACTCTCTAGAAAAGTCGGTAAACCATCATTATCATCATCATAATCTAATGCATCTATACGCTTATCGTTATCACTATCCAGTGGTTTATCTATATTTTCACCAACTTCAATTCCATCTTTGATTCCATCACCATCTGTATCAGACAGATAAGCTTCTGTGCCAATTTTTTCTTCAAGCAAATCTGAAAGGCCATCACCGTCGCTATCGATATTTTCATTGTTGGCGCTGTACGCTTGAGGAGTAGCAATCGAAAGTAAAGCGAATAAGGTTAATTTACCAAGATGTGGCAGCACATATTTTCTCTTGAGGAAAAAGGTGCACAAATGTGCGAATGATTGTTTCACAGATATCCCCTAACTACTCATGCTTAGAGCTGAGTAAATTTATTATAATTATGAGTTTAATGTTACATGGAATACTGATTTATTCAACAAGTTTCAGAGTAACGGCAATTTAGATAAGCCTCTGAAAATAAATAGAAATAAAAGTCACCCCCCTACTTTAGTGAGGTTTTTATTTGATTGCTCAAATCAGTAAACTCACTTATTTGCGTTGTTGCATATAACGTCTTTATTGCGACTTAATATGATTTAGAAAACATTACCATCAACACCAAATAGGCGTGCATATTCTTTAGTCGCATAGCGATCGGTCATTCCTGCTACATAATCAGCAATTACACGTGCCTGTCCAGACAATCCTTCATCTACCAACGCTTTGCGCGCCAATCTCAAATGCCCAGGAGGAAGTAACCTAAGGTCTTGCATAAAAATATCAAAAAGCGCTTCAATAACCTGATGTGCTTTTCGTGTCATACGGTAAACCTTATGATGAAAATAGAGATTCTCGCGTAAATACTTCTTTAATTCCTGATTATGTGTTCGCATTTCATCACTAAAGCTAATGAGTTGCTCAGAATGCTTTCTAACATCCTCAATAGATTCTGGATTAACCTCAGCAATTTTTGCTCTACTGGTTTCAACAAGATCAACAACTTGTTCACCAATCATGCGGCGAATAGTTTCATGTACACGTCGATTGCCTTTCAATTCAGGATATTTCCACATGACTTTGTCATATTGAGTACTGAACAGCTGCATCTGCCTCATTTGCTCTATATTAATTAGTCCGGAACGAATGCCATCATCAATATCATGATTATTATAAGCAATTTGATCGGCGATATTGGTTAATTGAGCTTCCAATGAAGGTTGTTGTTTTTTTAGAAAACGCTCACCTACATCACCTAAATTAGCTGCATTTTTTAACGAGCAGTGCTTTAAAACGCCTTCACGAGTTTCATAACAAAGATTTAAACCATCAAAATCAGCATAGTTTTTTTCTAGTACATCGATGATACGTAGAGACTGAAGATTATGCTCAAATCCTCCATATTCTTTCATACAGGCATTAAGCGCATCTTGTCCTGCATGACCAAACGGAGTATGCCCAATATCATGTGCTAATGAGATAGCCTCGGTTAAATCCTCATCAAGGTTTAAAGTGCGCGCAATCGAGCGAGCTATTTGAGCAACCTCTAAAGAATGAGTGAGCCTTGTTCGGTACAAATCACCTTCATGATTAACGAAAACCTGAGTCTTATATTCGAGTCTTCTGAAACCGGTTGAGTGAATGATACGATCTCTATCTCGTTGAAACTCCGAACGATAAGTAGGAGAAGGTTCTGAGAAATTTCTCCCTTTACTTAGTTCTGGATTGGCTGCGTAAGGTGCTCTCATCGATATCTTTTAGGTAGCGCCTAGAACTCGTAATAAAGCCTGCTTATCAAAATCACTGGAGATAAAACTATCACCTAAAGATTTCATTAATACTAGATGTAACACACCATCCTGAACTTTTTTATCAATTGACATCAGCTCACTAAAACGTTCAGGAGATATTTCTTTAGGCGGATCTACAGGTAGTTTAGCCTTCTTTAATAAGGTTCTCATGCTTTCAACATCGTTTTCTGAAAGCCAACCGTGATCTTTTGATAGCTCAGCAGCCATTACCATGCCTGCTGAAATAGCCTCACCATGTAGCCAATTACCGTACCCCATACCCGTTTCAATGGCATGACCAAAGGTGTGACCCAGATTTAATAAAGCACGCTGACCTGTTTCTTTTTCATCAGCTGCAACTATTTTTGCTTTATGTTCACAGGATTTAAAAATCGCGTAGGCTAAAGCTTCTTCATCACGATTAAGAAGCTTTTCCATATTTTCATCAAGCCAATCGATAAAGTCTAAATCATTGATATAGCCATATTTGATAATTTCCGCAATTCCAGCGCTCAGTTCTCTATCTTCTAATGTATCTAATGTATTTGTATCGATAATAACGCATTGAGGCTGATGGAATGCACCAATCATATTTTTACCTAAGGGATGATTCACACCTGTTTTTCCGCCTACAGATGAGTCCACCATCGATAACAAGGTAGTTGGGAACTTGAATAAAGTTAATGCCACGTTGATAACTAGCAGCAGCAAAACCTGACACATCACCAACCACCCCCCCACCTAGAGCCACTAATGTGGTTTTTCGATCACAGCGCGCCTGCAACATTTCTGTATGAATCTGCCCAAGAGTTTCCATGGTTTTATACTTTTCACCGTCAGGCAAGATGACATCAATTCTAGAATAATCACCAGTTAGGTCATGTATTTTATCTAAATATAATGGGGCTACTTTAGTATTTGAAACTATTGCGATCGACTGACCTTTAATATATGGCGTCATTAATTCAGGCTTATTTAATAAACCTGCGCCTATAAAAATAGGATAACTACGATCACCCAGATCTACATTCAACGTTTTCATTATCAGATATGATTCTCTATCGCTTGTTCAACACGTTTGACTATAACAGCCGCTTTTTGCTTACCTGTGATTATAACGGTATCTGCGACCTCTTTGTAAAAAGGCTCTCTATCATTGAGTAGGTTTTTCAAAGTATTGAGCGGGCTTTTAGTTTGCATCAAAGGTCGGGATTTATCATATCGAATTCTGGAGTAGAGTAATTCTGCAGTTGTACAAAGATATACGACATGACCATTCCTCTTCATGTTTTTACGATTTTCTTCACGCAATATACTCCCACCCCCTGTGGCTAAAACTATGTTTCTTTTCTCACACAATTCTTTGATAACTTGCTCTTCTCTGTCTCTGAAACCTTGTTCTCCCTCAATTTCAAAAATAGTAGCGATATCTACTCCTGTTCTCTCTTCAATAACTCTATCAGTATCAAGGAACTCTTTGCTCAGATGTTTGGCTAGATACCTTCCAATGGTTGACTTGCCTGCCCCCATTAATCCTACCAATATTATATTTTTGTCCATGGATTGTTTTATGCCAGTTGCTTAAGCAGGAATCAAGAGATAACTCTTATTAACACCCAAAAAAAAACGCTAGGAAAACCTGCGCGTTTTTTTAAGTTTTACTATATGAATTATTTCATGATTTTAGGTGTAACAAAGATAAGTAACTCACGTTTTTCATCATTATCAACATCCGTCCTGAAGAGACGACCAAGTACTGGTACATCACCTAACACGGGTACTTTATCTACTTTACTAGAATTAACTTCTTCATGAACACCACCTAATACAACAGTTTGCCCATTATCTACAAGTACCTGAGTATTCACCTCTCGTGTATTAATACTTGGTACACCGTTGAATATTTCACCTACTGTATCCTGATTTACTTTTAAGTCCATAATGACATGTTCATCAGGAGTTACCTGAGGAGTCACTTCCAGGCTAAGTACTGCTTTCTTAAATGAAACTGTAGCTGCACCACTTGAACTTGCTTCCAAGTAAGGTATTTCAACACCTTGCTCGATTAATGCTTTCTTTTTATCAGCTGTAACTACACGAGGTGTAGATATAATTTCACCTTTGTTTTCAGCTTGAAGTGCTGATAACTCTAGATCCAATAAGTAATCTCCACTTAGTAATGAGAAAGCGAATCTGCCTGCTGAATTATTGATTACAGGCATATTAACATTTAGTCTATCAGTAACTGCCGGAACTCCGACAGAAGTACCACCACCAACCAAATCATTTACCATGGAGTTAGTGCCGCCGATTGTCCCTGATGTTGCTGCTTTACTACCAAATGCAGTGGCACCGAATCTGGCTCCCAACTCTTTACTAAACTCATCAGTAGCTATAACTATTCTGGATTCAACAGATACTTGTCGTACAGGAACATCCAAGCTCTTGATCAGATTTTTAATCTCTGCTACTCGAGATGCTGTTTCTCTAATAATTATTGTATTCGTTCTTTCATCTCCTGATGCATAGCCTCGAGCAGAGATTCCTGAATGTTCAGAGCCAGTATCACTTTGTATCATTGCAAGCATGTCAGCAGCTTTTGCATAATTAACTGGAATGTATTCTGTAATTAAAGGTTCGAGTGCTTGTTTACGCTTATGCGCTTGTAAGTCCCGTTGCTCTTTTGCTTCAAGTTCGGTAGCTTGTGCAACCCAGATAACATTACCATTGCTTCGCATGGCCAGGCCTTTAGATTCAAGAACGATATCTAACGCCTGATCCCAAGGAACATCCTTAAGCCTAAGTGTGATATTACCTTTTACACTGTCACTAACTACTATATTCTTATCAGTAAAATCAGCTAATAACTGTAGAACTGATCGTACCTCAATATCCTGGAAGTTCAATGAAAGCTTTTTGCCTTTATAATGCTTCTTCTTCTGCACTAATGGGTTTGTTTTAGCCTTCGGTTTCACTTTTTTTATGTCAACAATATAATTTGCGCCATTTCTTGACGTATCAAAATCAAATGCTGTATTCGCCAGTATTTTCACCTGCACATCACGTCCACTTCGAAGAATATCTATATAGGATGCAGGTGTTGCAAAATCTAATACATCAATTCTCTTTCTAGGTTGTTTAGCAGCAATATTTTTAATCGTTAATACTACCGTATTTCCAATTTTTTGAGACTCAACAACAGTTGCTGCACTAGGAAGCTTAATAACCGCACGTCCTCCAGCATCCTGTGTTCTATGAAAATCTACATGACCTAAAGAATTGTTGGCTCTGTGCTGAGGTGCTCTGTGAGTCACATGACGTTGTGTAGGTTTATATTTTGCCTGAGCAGTTTTAGGACGAGCTACATAGTTACTGGCAACTGCCTGATGTTTTACGCTTTTCTTTTGAACTACTGGACCATGTCTCTTATTCTGGTCTGCAGGTTTATAAGAGGCTAGTCTTCTAGCTTCAGCAGCT
Source organism: uncultured Gammaproteobacteria bacterium (assembly GCA_963807855.1). Taxonomy (GTDB): domain Bacteria; phylum Pseudomonadota; class Gammaproteobacteria; order Thiotrichales; family Thiotrichaceae; genus Cocleimonas. The sequence goes on from CAWEEB010000013.1 coordinate 42,665, forward strand.
TTTCTGGCTTCATTTCTTTTAACAGCAGCTCGTCTTTGTTCCATCGCTCTCTTTTGTGCAGCAACATGGCGTGCTTTAGCTTTAGCTGTAGCCTGAGCTTGAGAGTTATTTGTCTGAGTTGTCTGAGCCTGATTATCATCAAAAGTCAAAACAACATCATTGCCTTGCAAACTCGTGGTATATTTTGTGAGCTTATTTAAAGATACCATCACTCTTAACTTATTACCTGCACCTGCTACTTTAACGCCCTTCACAGATTTAGAGTTTACTTGTTGGCTTCTTTTACCCATTCCTCTCTCAGCATTAGCAAAGTCTAATACAATGCCTGCTGGTTGCTTCATTAAGAAGCTTTTTGGAATCCCAACTTTACTGTCAAAATGTAGACGTAAACTCGATTTACCAGATGATTGAATTGCAGAATCCACACTTTGCAAACGAGCTGTAGCGTAACTACTACCAGTTGCTAGTAACAGTGCCGGCAAGCTCAAGCCCAATAAGGTACGTGTAATAATTTTCATTTTAAATAACCCACTCGTTTAATTTTATTTTTATTTTTTAGTTCCAATTGATAACCAAGTTATTCTTGATTCAAAGCAATGGATATATCTCTTTCCTTATAACCGCCTAAACCATTTGATACGGTTTCAACCATGTCCATTTTCACTTCTGAAATATTCACGACTTTTCCATAGTTTTGACCCAGATAATTTCCAGACTTAACTGTTTGGACTGCTCCTTCAGGTATTTTCACTAAAGCCCATAAGGTGTTATCCTTTTTTACAGTACCAACCATTCTCAAACTATCCAGTGGAAAACCTTCCAGGAATTCAGGTACTCGAGTTGTATCAATATTAATCCCGTTATCGATAATCTCTTCCCTAACTGTATTTGGTGCTAACATTGCTGCATCAAAAGGATCTTTCTCATGCTCTGGATAAATGTACCTCAAGTAAGGCTTAACTTCTGGAATTGGAACAATGGGAGCAGCAGGTTTTCCTCGTTGTACTGTAAAGTACTCATCCAAATCAGCTGTACTTCCATTACATCCAGATAACATTAGAAAAGACGCACATAAAGGTAAGATTATCGCTTTCTCCATTGAGAAATAATTCTTAGATTTATTATTCTTATTAATCATCATCCTCAGCCTTCCTCAGTCCCTTCCACTTCTTCTTCACTTAAGTAACGATAGGTTTTAATCGTAGCCTTAAGGGATAGACGTGAAATTGTCGGTTTATTCTTATTCTTTTTCGCGTCTTCTGCGCCTTTCTTTTCTTCAGCTTGTTGCAACTGAATATTATTGATCGTTACGATTCTAGGCAAAGCAGAAAGATCGCTCACAAACCCTGCCAGTTCGGCATAGGTTCCTTTAGCTTCAATTTTAATCGGCTTTTCTGCAAAAAACTCTTTGTGTAATTCGTCTTCAGGTTTAAATAATTCGATTTCTAACCCGTTACTTAAACCTTTTTCAGATATATCTAATATTAAACCCGGAATTTCAGTATCACTTGGTAGCTGATCTTTCAATGCACCAAATGAAATCTGCATCTCTTCTAATTGCGCCTTAAATGCTGGCAACTGATTTGCACGTGCCTGCTTTTTTTCATAAACCCTTCGTTTATCTTGTTCCTGAGCTTGCACTGTTTTAAGCGCAGCCAATTGGTCAACGATCACTAATTTATAACCAACAAACAAAGCTAAACTAAATACTATAACGACTGCACCAATCTTAATTGGTAAGGAAACATTCGCCGGATCGCTTAACAGGTTATTAATTTCTTGAGTATCAATTGCCATTTTCGCTCTCCTTATCCCCTGCCTGCGTGAGTAATTGATTTACATTTAGCTTGAAAGATCTTAAACGACTCTTATCATCTTTCGGATCGACCTTAATCGTATTCAGATCAGAAGAGCTCAACCAAGGTGATGCATTTAGTCTGTTCATGTAACTAGATACTCGAGCACTAGATTCTGCCTTACCTTCAAGCATGATTTTATTTTGTTCTTGTACCAGTTGCGTTAGATAAAGCCCTTTTGGTAGGGCATTGACCATCTCATCAAACAAATGTACAACAGCGGGCCTTGTTGACTGTAGCTTTTCAATAACAGCAATCCGATCCAGTAATGCCTTTTTATTAGCATCTAAGGTTTTAATTTGTTCCAAAGTTTTATCAAGCCTTTTAATTTCAGCTTGAATGTAAGAATTTCTTTCTTCTTGATAAGAAATTCTACCTTCCATGTAGGTATAGCCAGCACCGACTGCAAGCACACCTACTGCAACTGCCCCCACTATGGACATAACGAATTGCTGCTGGCTTTTCTTCCTAGCAGCTTCTCGCCATGGTAATAAATTTATTCCAGCCATTATTGAAACCCTCTTAAAGCTAATCCCGCAGGAACTAACATCGCAGGAATATCACTGGTAAAACGTGCTGGATTTACTTTTGAATGCAACACGACATTTGCAAAAGGATTTGCTAATGCGGTAGGTATCCCTATTAACTCTTGAATTTGTTCATCAATACCAGGAATACTTGCACAGCCCCCTGATAATAAAACTTTATCTACTTTTTCATTTTGAGTAGATGCGTAATAAAATTGAAGGAATCTTTGTACCTGCCTCACCATATTCTCTCTGAATGGATCCAGAACTTCAGAAACATAACCTTCAGGTAAATTACCATTCTTCTTAGCCAAACCAGATTCTGCATAAGAAAGACCGTATCTCTGAGAGATCTCTTCTGTTAGCTGTCTACCACCAAACACTTGCTCTCTAGAAAAAACGACTTTTCCATGTTCGAATACATTAATGCCAGTCATCGATGCGCCAAAGTCAACTGCCGCGACAACATCATGCTTCTCTAGCTCATTGATCATTGTTTTGAATAACAATTCAACGGCATTGGATTCTAAATCGACTATCTCAACATGTAGACCAGCCATCTCAGCGGCTGCTAATCTAACCTCAACATTTTCAGTTCGGGTTCCAGCTATTAAGACATCCATCATTTCGGATGAAGTTTCAGAAGGTCCCAATACTTCAAAATCGAAGTTAACCTCATCCATAGGATAAGGAATGTATTGTTCAGCCTCTAGAGAGATTTGAGCTTCTAATTCTCCAGCTGGAATAGATGCTGGAATAGTAATGATTTTATTGATGGCCATCGAAGAAGGAATACCTAGTGCACACCTTCTACTTTTTGTTCGACTATTTTTAACAGCTTGCCTGATAGCTTCACCAACTTTTTCGGCTTCGTTGATATCTCTTTCACTTGTTACTCCATCAGGCAACCCTGATACAGCATAACTATCCACTCGATAATCAGACCCTTTTCGAGATAGTTCTAACAGCTTTACAGCTGATGAACTTATATCAATGCCTAAGAGATTGCCGCTTTTCTTTGAGAAGGAAAACACAGATTAGATCCTTTTATTGTTATTATTTATAGAAACCCTTAAGTGGTATTTCTTATTAGTTCTGTGACAATACTAGCGTCGATTACCAAAATAGTCTACCCTCTTACTCCTCTATGGCACATACTTTGGACGGACGGTAGAATGTTATAATTTTTAATGATAAGAAACCATTAAGTAGCAATAACTACCAAACAAATTAAAAATTATTACATTACAAGCACCTAGAAAAGCAAATTCAATCAATTCAAATGCCTCTATTTAAAATATTATTCCGTTACTTCATTGCCCCTATTTTCTTTGTAGGCATATTGGGTATTGTCGCTATAACAGCCATTTACTTTTATTATTCGCCACAGATAGCTTCGGTAAGCGAACTAAAAAACACCCAACTCAACTTACCATTAAGGGTATACAGTAGCGATGATCAACTAATTGCTGAATTTGGAGAACACCGCAGACGTCCAGTGACTTATGACCAAATTCCTGACAATTTGAAAAACGCCTTTATATCAATAGAAGATTCTCGTTTTTATAAACATAAAGGTGTGGACTTCAAAGGCATTGCCCGCGCAGTAGTCTCTGCCGTTAAAAGTGGGCGAGTAAGCCAAGGTGCAAGTACTATTACTATGCAGGTAGCCAGAAACTTCTTTTTAACTAATGAAAGGACTGTAGATAGAAAATTGCGGGAGGCGCTTCTTGCATTAAAAATTGAAGATGAGCTTAGTAAAGAAGAAATCTTAGAATTGTATCTAAATAAAATCTTTTTAGGAAAGCGATCATATGGTGTTGGTTCTGCGGCTGAAATTTATTATGGAAAGAAGGTTGAGGATCTTACACTCGCGCAAAGTGCGATGATCGCCGGACTACCAAAAGCCCCATCAAAGTATAACCCTGTTAGAAGCCCCAAAAGAGCAAAACAAAGAAGAGACTATATTCTGAAACGTATGTTTGAGTTGAGCTATATCAGTGAAACAGATTATCAAACCGCTTTGGACGAAGAACTTACTGCAAAAATTCATAATGTAGAGAATGAAACCTACGCGCCTTATATGGCGGAGATGGCAAGGACTGATGCTATCAGACGCTATGGTGAAGAAAACATATACAAACTCGGCTTAAAAATTTATACCACACTTGACAGTGCCGAACAAGACAACGCCATTAAAACACTTCGCGATAATCTGCTGAGTTATACCAAGAGACATGGTTATAGAGGCGCTGAGGATAAAGTTGAACCTAGCTCTCTGAAAACTATAAAAGAAAAACAAGATAATCTAAAAAAATACAAAGTATATGCAGATCTTTATCCTGCCCTAGTAATCAGCAGCAGTCCTAAACAAGCAGTTTTAGAAGTATATAAGGAGACTAAGCCTGTAAAAATAACCCTGAAACAAATTTCCTGGGCTAGAGAATATATAAATGAGAACAGGAAGGGGAAAAAACCAAAATCGGTAGATTCTGTATTAACTGCTGGCGATATTATTAGAGTAATGAAAGATGAAAAAGGTATCTGGAATCTTTCTCAACTGCCTAAAGTGACTGGTGCGCTTGTATCAATGGACCCTAAGAATGGAGCTATTCAAGCAATTGCTGGTGGCTTTGATTTTACATACAGTAAATTCAATCGGGCAATACAAGCAAAGCGTCAACCTGGCTCTAGTTTTAAACCTTTCATATATGCTGCAGCTCTTGCGAAAGGATATTCACCCGCAACAACAGTTGAGGATGAACCACTTGAATTAGAAAATAGCACATGGGATCCTCAAAACTATGGACATGATTTTGGCGGCCCGACCCGATTGAGAGTAGCCTTGGCTAAATCCAAGAATCTGGTTTCTATCAGGCTTTTGCAACAAATAGGCTTGGGGTATGCGATTGAATACGCAAAACGTTTTGGCTTTAAAAAACGCGCCCTGCCTGAAGACCTGACTCTTGCTTTAGGTACTGGCTCTGCAACCCCTCTGGAAATGGCAACTGCTTACTCAAGTTTTGCAAATGGTGGATTTAAGGTAGAAAGCCATTTCATTCGCAAAATTATTGATCGCACTAATACAACTATTTTTGAAGCTAATCCTTATACTGCTTGCGAGGATTGTACGGTAAACAATTCCAATTCTTCTCCGATAAACCCTGCAAAACGCATAATGAAACCCACTGTCCATTATCAAATTACCAGTATGCTTCAAAGTGTGGCTCAATCAGGAACAGGCGCCAGAACTAATAGACTTGGAAGAAAAGACCTCGCCGGAAAAACAGGTACAACAGACGACCAGAAGGATGCCTGGTTTTGCGGTTTCTCTCCAACAAAAGTGACTACCGTTTGGGTTGGCTTTGACAGAATTGCTCCCTTAGGTAAAAAAGAGACTGCAGCAGGTGCAGCCCTCCCTATCTGGATTGATTTTATGAAAACAGCGCTTAAAGGAGAAAAGGATATTGGCTGGAAAGCTCCAAGAGGATTAATCAATGTACAACTTGATGCTGAAACAGGCATGCCTCCTAATGAATACACGATGGAAACAATCTATGAGGCATTAACACCTGAACAAATTCCAACCGAAGAAGAAATTTTGGCGTACATGGCAGCTCATCGAGAAGACATGCTCGAACAACGGGAAATGCAAAACCTGGAAAACATGGAAAATCTTGATGAAGCCACCAGAGCAAGACATATGGAGCGCATTAGAAGAGAAGCAGTCCAAAGACAAGAAAACCAGAGAAGACGTGAACAAGCCCGTCAAAGAGAAATAGATAGATTACGCAGCTTGGGAATAGAGCCACCTGCATCTTTAACACAGCAACAGCCCCAGGGAAATAACAATAACCAACAATTGAATCAAACGCAAAGAGCAAATAGAGAAGGTGTGGAAATGCCAGAACAATTATTCTAACTGACCAAGAATAATTGAATTATATCCACCCTACTTTAAGCCTGTTTTTAATATTTATCAATAAAACGCGCAATACTTTCTTAAAAACAAATACACTACTTTGGTATTCACTTTCTGGTACTACTTTAGATTTAGTCGTCTTCTGAATAAAAGAAACTACCGATAACAAGAATAATTGCGCCGATATTAATGGCTATATCAGCCACATTGAATGTAGCAAAATGGGAAAATCCATCAGCCCATTTAGATAGAAAAAACACATCCCAATCTGCATATACATCGATGAAGTCAATCACTCGACCATGCAATACGCGATCGATCAGATTATTCCCAACTGCTCCACCCAAGACGAGTGCAAGCCCGATAGCAGTCCATTTCTGATTTTCTTTTAATTTTTTTAACCAGACTAAAATAACGATACTTACAACTAAAGTCAGTACCACAAAAAACCAGCGCTGCCAGCCGCCCTGATCGCCCAGGAAGCTAAAAGCAGCACCATAGTTATATGCCAATGTGAAATTTAAGTGCGGAACTACAGGATAACTTTGGCCACCTAGTTCCAGCAGTTCAAGGCTACTTTCAGCCGTCCATTTAGTTATCTGATCAATGAAAATTACAACAAAACTTACCCATAACCACTTCAGTGAGGTATTAGATAAAACATTGCTATCAACAAATAAATCCGAAGCCTGTTTATTAGGCATATAAACGAGCCTCGCCATCACCAGTTACATTTTCCACACAACGACCACATAATTCAGGATGTTCAGAGTTTACACCTACATCTTCTCTATGATGCCAGCAACGAACACACTTTTCGAAAGCCGAAGCATTTACCGATAACCATACGCCATCTACATTTTCACCTTCAGCAGCAAAACTGTTTTCAGGCTGTTCCTGAGCTTCTTCAACGCTGGCGCTAGAGGTGATCAAGACAAAACGTAATTCATCTTTCAATTTGCTTAAAGCAGAACATGTTTCAGCTGACGCATAAACTGTTACTTCAGCGTTCAGAGAAGAACCTATCGAGCCATCTTTGCGCAATTGCTCTAGTTGCTTACTTACGGCTACGCGAACAGCAAAAACTTTACCCCACTCTTTTTCAGTTAACGCTTCATCATTTCCTAGTTTAAATAGCTCTTCGTACCACTCAGTTAATAAAACATAATCTACCGGCTTCTTGCCTTGGACAGTTTCATCCTGATACATCGAATCCCAGATTTCTTCTGCGGTGAAACTTAAGATTGGATACATCCAGCGAACCAATGCTTGCAATATATGATATGCCGCAGTCTGCGCAGAACGACGTGCCAAGGAATTAGCTGGCATGGTGTACTGTCTATCTTTAGTTATATCTAAATACAAACTTCCCATCTCAACCGAGCAAAATTTCAGTATTTCCTGGTAAACCAAATGGAACTGCATTTTTTCATAAGCATCAACAATGACTGCCTGTGACTTGTAAGCTTTAGCCATTGCCCAACGATCTAACGCCAACAAATCTTCCGGAGCCACAGCGTCTGTAGCAAGGTTGAAGTCATTGGTATTAGACAAAAGATATCTCGCTGTATTTCGAATGCGTCGATACGCGTCTGCAGAACGCTTGAGGATTTCATCAGAGACCGTAATTTCACGGGAATAATCAGAAGATGCCACCCACAGGCGTAAAATATCAGCCCCCAGATTTTTCATCACCTTATCAGGGTAAATCACATTACCTACTGACTTGGACATTTTCTTGCCTTCAGCGTCTGTTACAAAACCATGCGTTAATACATTCTTATATGGGGGTATATCGCGCATCGCTACAGAAGTTAATAGTGAAGAATGGAACCATCCACGATGCTGATCGGAGCCTTCTAAATACATATCGGCAGGTGAATCTCTTAAGCGTTCATCTCTATCAAGGACGGAGAAGTGAGTCGTCCCAGAGTCAAACCAAACATCTAAGGTATCGGTTGTTTTATCGTAGTCGCTTGCATCACTTCCGATTAGCTCTTCGGCTGATACTCTGTGCCAATATTCGATCCCTTCTTGCTCCATACCTAGAGCCACTTTTTCCATTATTTCAAGTGTATTTGGGTGTAATTCCTGCGTATCTTTATGCACAAATAAAGTGATTGGAACACCCCAGAATCGCTGACGTGAAATACACCAATCCGGGCGGCCTTCAATCATTTTATAGATGCGGCTCTTACCCCAATCAGGAATCCATTTAACTTCATCAATGCCTTTGAGGGCATTCTGTCGCAGGCCCTGTTTTTCCATGCTGATGAACCACTGCGGTGTTGCACGGAAGATAATGGGCGTTTTATGTCTCCAGCAATGTGGATAACTGTGACGGATTTTTTCTAGATGCAGCAAGCTTCCGTTAGCTTCGATTTCTTCTAGAACTGTTTTATTGCCACCATAAACAAATTGCCCTCCCACTAACTCAGTATCAGCAAGGAAGTGACCATCATTACCCAACGGATTAATGATCTCTAGATTGTATTTTCTTGCTACGACATAGTCATCTGTACCATGAGCCGCTGCAGTATGAACTGCACCAGTACCGCCTTCTGCAGTAACATGATCGCCGAGAATCACAGGGATTTCCCTATCATAAAAAGGATGCTTAAGAATTAACCCTTCAAGATCAGCACCTTTGCATCTGCCTAAAATACCTTTATCTTCAAGCTCGTAACGCGCTAAAGCTGCTTCATACAAACTTTCTTCAAGTATCAAGCTTCCTTTATCTGTAGCAACCAATACATATTCAAAATCAGCATTTAAGGTTACCGCCATACTCGCTGGTAAAGTCCATGGCGTGGTTGTCCAGATAACGACGTTTATATCGGTTGTGTCTGGTGCACCAAACTTTTCAGCAAAACTCTCTTGATTAATTGCCTGATATTTAACATCTATCGAATCAGAGGTTTTATCCTCATACTCAACTTCCGCTTCTGCTAGCGATGATCCACAATCCAGACACCAGTTAACGGGCTTTTGACCTTTCTCCAGATGACCTTTTTCAATGATCATCGCCAATGAGCGAACGATATCGGCTTCAGTCTGGAAGTTCATGGTGAGATAAGGTTTATCCCAATCGCCAAGAACACCCATACGAATAAAATCTGTTTTCTGACCTTCTATTTGCTTGGTTGCGTATTCACGGCACAGCTTTCTAAATTCTGTTGCATCAACCTTCTGACCTACTTTGCCAACCTTTTTTTCAACCTGAGCTTCAATCGGGAGTCCATGACAATCCCAGCCTGGCACATAAGGTGCGTCAAAACCAGCCAAGGTCTTGCTTTTTAAGATCATGTCCTTGAGGATTTTATTGACTGCGTGACCAATATGCAGATCACCATTCGCATAAGGAGGACCATCATGCAATATGTAAGTAGGTCTTCCCTCTGCGTGTTTACGAAGCTGCGAATATAGATCAGACTCAATCCATCCTTTCAACATCGCGGGTTCGCGATTAGCAAGATTACCCTTCATAGGGAAATTCGTTTTCGGTAGATTTAATGTCTTTTTATAATCGATCGAATTATTTGTGTCGTTTGAATTGTCGCTCACGTTACTTCCTGAGGTTAAGAAACTTTAAAGCACGTAAGAATAGCAATAAACGGGGCGAAAACCGATAGTTTAAATGTTATTTTTCTTCTGTTTCAATTATGTGCCAAGGTGCCCTGTGACCTTTTGCCCCAGCAGCAGCATCGATTTTTTTTCTATACAAATCCAAGAAGTAATATTGTATCTGATTAGCAAATTTTCCACCTATCCCGGGAAAGGGTATAAACGGGTTTGTTCTACTGTCACCCCAAAGTGCTAATCGAGTACTCTTTTCGCTGTCCCCACGGCGATGGATTCCAAAAACATTCACAATTACCAGAGTATTTTTTTTCACCGTAAATGTCTTCGGCTCTGGTAACCCCAACTCTTTCAAGTCTTCTTCTAGATACCTTGTTGAGCCTTTAGCATGATAGCCATTTTTATTGTTACTCGCTTCCATGCTCATTTTGTATTGCCACTTAATACGCTTCCAGCTTAGTTTGTGAGATTCAGGAACAAAGGTAAACGGCCCTGACTCTGGCAGAACATCATCTATAAATAACCAGCATTTCATAGAAGGATGAAACGTATCATTATGAAAAGTTTTCTGGGGATCTTGTGCTCCCGAGCAATACTGGTTCTTTACTTTTTCTAAATAATACAAAGGCTTTCTAAAATGTCCAGAGGCAAATTGGGTGAGTCTATTTAAATTGCGATTATCAATCACATCAGAAAAAACCTGCCTGCCTTCCAATACTTCAGGAGACAAAACAGCTCTATGAGTCAAGGTATTCCCTTGTCGTGCTTCTCTAATTTCCCCATCAAATGCTCTGGCCGCATTTTCCAGACTTTGAAATTGTTCTTCAGTTAAAAAGTCTTCTTTTACAATGTATCCATTTTCAAAATATGATTTTCTGTCTTCTGCAGAAATCATTGGGGACAACAGCCACATTCTGGCACGCATTACAGAGTGTGAAATCAGCAACCGAAAAACATGAAGACCCAGCTGGTTCAGAACTGGAGAGCCTATGATGGGATTATCCTGAAAAGATTTTGCTGTAGTAAAAATCTCAACCACCCAAAATGGTATTTTTAATAAGCGTTTCATTTTAAGTATCAGATACCATTACGTTAATTAACTATCTTATAATGACAGATAGTCAGCTACAAAATCTGCATCTTTATCACCGCGACCGGATAAATTAACCAAAATGATTTTATCTTTTGGCATATCTTTAGCAATTTTCATAGCATGGGCAACAGCGTGCGCGCTTTCCAGTGCAGGAATAATCCCTTCCAGTCGAGACAATTTCATGAACGCATCCAAGCACTCTTTATCACCTGCTGCTACATATTCAACACGCTTAATATCTTTTAAATAACAATGTTGCGGACCCACACCAGGGTAATCCAGACCTGAAGCAATCGAATAAACAGGTAATGCATTACCTTCTTCATCTTGCAAGTTGTAACACTCAAATCCATGCAGCGTACCTTTTGTACCCAATGATAACGTTGCTGCGTGATCAGGAGTATCCAAACCTTTACCTGCAGGCTCTACGCCTATCATTGCCACATCTTCATCGTCTAAAAATGCCGTGAATAAACCCATTGCATTCGAACCACCGCCGATACAAGCAATTAAAGTATCTGGCAATTTATTCATTTTTGCCAAGAATTGCTCACGGGCTTCTTGTCCCACAATACTTTGAAAATCACGTACCATTTTTGGAAATGGATGTGGGCCAACTACCGAACCAATCGCATAGAAGAAATTCACAGGATCTTTTAAATATTCTTCAAACGCACTATCAACGGCATCTTTTAATGTTTTAGTACCACGAGTAACGGGTACCAGTTTACAGCCCAGGATTTTCATCTTAGTGACATTCGGATGTTCTTTTGCGATATCAACTTCACCCATGTGAATTTCACATTCCATTCCCAAAAGTGCGCATGCCGTAGCTAATGCAACACCGTGTTGTCCCGCACCAGTTTCTGCCAGCACTTTTGTTTTTCCCATGTGCTTAGCAAGTAGGGCTTCACCAATACAATGATTTATTTTATGCGCGCCAGTATGATTTAGGTCTTCACGTTTTAGATATATCTGAGCACCACCAGAGGCTTCTGTTAAATGCTTTGCAAGATAAATTGGGCTTGGGCGACCGACATAATTGACCTGAAGATCGTATAATTCATCTTTAAATGCCTGAGTTTTTCTAACTTTTTCGTAGGCATCATTGATTTCGTTCATGATATCGACGAGTTCTGAAGGAATTATTTGTCCGCCATATTCTCCAAAGTACCCTTTGTCATCTGGCATTTCTAAGAATTGTTGTGTCATTTATCTCTCCTCAAATTGCTTGGCGTTAATTGTTAATGTTATTTCTTGGTTTTAACCATAGAAAGAACCGATATTCTAATAAAAAATAAATCCTTATACATAGATTTAAGTCAGTTTCTATTCAATATTCCAAAAGTCACCCCACTACTTTTAAGCATTTTTTGTATAGTTTTATATTTAGGAAAGCACTACGTAAAAATCATATAAGAACTATCTAAAAGCCAGACAAGAACATTGCATCTACAAATATACTTTCAACGTATCGTTAAGTTATTAACGAATTCTCATATTTTATATCATGCACTCGCCACTAACGAATAAGGAAGTCACTCATGAAAATATCACAACTTATCAGCCGCTCATTCCTATTTACAATCATCATGGCCTCAATACTTTCAGTCGCTCAGGCGAATGTTTCTGGTATTACCACAGGCGCGCAGCTTCAGGCAGCCGCAGAAAAACGGACTAAAATTATATCTACCGAAGAACTCAAAAAAGCGCTTGATGATAATCTAGAATTGATACTCGTAGACGTTCGTACTCCCAGTGAAATCAAAAATATGGGTGGGGCTATCAAGGCTGATCAGAACCGGAACATCCCGAGAGGCTGGTTAGAATATCGTATTACCAGTGCCGCTTTAAGTAAAGACTCACCTATTGTCGTCTATTGTGGTGCCGGAATCAGAACGCCGCTTGCTGCAGATACCTTACAAAAAATGGGTTATACCAATGTTAGAAATTATGCAGATGGATTTATTGGATGGCGTAAGGCAGGCCTCCCTGTTGGTAATTAATTGAAATCTATGCAAATTAAGAACGATAAGGGGTTTTTGATTATTACGTCTATTATTCAATAAACACTTGATTTAATAGGGTTGAGGAAATACCGCCTATAAGTAAATGATGGTGTATTCAATGATAAATTTATCATTGAATACACCATCATTTACTCCATCGAAGCTTTATCTTTTAGTTATGATTTATGCATCATTTATCCATCTGTTATTAATCTCAGATTTATCTTCGAATAAAGAACTCTTCTTCTGTGTTCCTGTCTAACACTGTGATAAATTGTCGTTTAATAATATAAAATTGGAGCGTTACGCGTGACCTTAGAAAATTCAAATAACACGCTAAATCAATACCCTGTAGAACAACCTTTTAAATCACCGCTGACACTCACAGCTATTCTGATACTCATACCATCACTGGCGCTGTATTGGTTTTTTGGTGATTCTCAGAGTGTGCCTCGTGTCTTTAAAATTTTCTTTGGCAATTGGATATCACCGATTATTCTGTGGTTCTTTTGTGCCAGCTTTCTGCACCTCTGGTTAAAAAAATCAAAACTAAAAAAAGAGCAGGAACAAAGCCTACTACTCGCCAATGAACTTAGTACGAGCATCAGCGAAGATGAAACTATTATCGATAATAATGCTACAAGTCTTCATTTAAAATCCCTTAAAATCAGCGAACAAAATAATATCCCTGCTGAAAATCTACTTAACTCACGCTTATCACTGTTTCTCAATCATAGCGATGAGACTGTTGATGATACTTTTGCCATCAAAGAACGAGAGTATATGAAGGGCTCCTTTTCACTCTCGCGCTTTATGGTTTGGGCTATCCCTATTATGGGATTTATCGGCACTGTATGGGGAATTAGTAATGGCATCTCGCACTTTTCTGATGCCATGACTAGCACAAATTCTGTAACCGATGTATCAGCCATGCTTAAAGAGAATTTACCAATGGTAACCAGCTCTTTGGCGACGGCCTTTGATACCACATTATTGGCGTTATTATTAAGTATCCCATTAATGATGTTGATGTTGACTCTGGAAAAAGCAGAAGAAGCTTACTTGATTGATCTGGATGAACGTTGGTTTCACGATATCAAGCCACTTTTAACCGATCGGAATGACAATAGCTCAACTACTGCTACAAGTACTTCGTTAACGGATGAAAATACCACCAATAACGAAAGCAATAATAAAGTTGCGGGTGAAATTAAACTGTTAAGCACCCAAATCAAAGCGTTACAGGAAACAATGGAAGATTTATACGAAACAGTTTTCACCTCAAAGCTTAATGAGAATAATGACAAACAATAATTTATTTAGCACAGAGAAATTATAACCAGCAATGGCAATGTCTCGCGCCACGCGTCTCGCACGCTATCATCAGGGAGAAAAACTGGAAGTCAGCCTGTTTCCGTTTTTAAGTATCTTCCTGTGCGTGATGGGCGTCTTGTCTTTTATTAATGTACTGAATAGCTTTAGCGCTCCACAGAAGATTGAACTCACTGCACAACTCGAACAAGGCTATAAAGTTGCTTATCAGATTTTTAGTTTGCCAGATGGAATCATCAGCGTCCCACCCGTTAACTATTTAGATAGTTTAAGAGATGCCGTTGATGGCGGAGACAAAGTTGTTATAACGGATATTTTGCAGCGCAGACAAGGTGCTATGTTCCGATTAGAAAACCACACTGGCCCTATTATAGGGTTAGCAACTGAGCCAGATGTCGACGATATCCTGCAAACCATGCAAGATATCAGAACACTCAACGAAATTGCTTTAAAAGCTAACTATTTATACGAAGAGTTCCTGCTGTTTGGAATTTACCCGAATGGCAGCCAGGCATATCAAAAGATTCGCGACGTGATGAGTTTCACTCAGGATGCTGCATCTATTGGCATAGGTTTGGAACCTCTGAATGCTAACTGGACTCTAAATCTTAAGAAAAACATAAACTAACATTGATTAACCTTACCAATAACCGCATCTTACTAAAAGTCTTTAAATAATGAGAAACCTGATCAGCCTAGATTCACTAACAGATATAGTCTCCAATTCGGTGGGTATTCTGATTATATTCGCGGTTATCAACCTGATTCACGATAATAACAAAACCTTTCAACTAGAAATACCTTTAGAACATAACACTCAGCTTAGTCCTGTATTTTTCATTGCCAAAGATGATCGTATTTTAGCCCTGGATACCGACACTATTTTCTCCAATGCGACATTACAGGCAACCAGCGGCGCAGCAGGAAGTAAGCGACTGTTTTCTTTGGATTTCCATGGTTTACTCGGAAAAATAGACGATCAAGATGGAATCTCATTTTTTGCCCGAGACACGGAGGATTGGCCAAAGTTTACCCAGCTACAACAACAAAGATCAAAACTCCGGGAAGACCTAAGTGCAATCGATGGGAATACACAATTCGCCTATTTCTTTGTTTATGATAGCAGCGAAGATGGCAATATCTCAGGCAGTGGGTTTGAAGCTTTTCGTGAAGCCAGAGAGTTTTTAAAATCCAGAAGAGTAAAATCCGGTTGGCAACCCGTTAATAGCGAAGCACCTGCGAATATCTGCGACAAACGCTTCAGAGGTGGATGTCAATACTTACCCTCTTACCTGGGAGAGGGCTAACATGAATCAAAGCCATTTTTCACAACTAAAAAAGAACTGGGGCTTAGCTGATGATATTTCGATCCGGGAGTTGCTTAGCTATGCACAAAACAAACTAAAAACTGATCCAGAAAATCCAGAGTTGTTGTTTAATATTGCAGAGCTGATGCGCCATACAGAGCAAACTGAAGAAGCCAAAGCGTATTATCAGAAAAGTATAAAAAGCACCGATAAACGCACCAAACAACGTGGAGAAGTACTAGAAAGCCGCATAGAAACAAAACGCGATCATACCAGAGCAAAATTTATCTTCTTAACCTTTGCTCCTATTTTTGCCCTGTTTATTGCTGTCTCTTTACTATGGCAGCAGATAAATAAACCAGAAGTATTGCCCGCTGACAGCGATCCAGAGAAATTTGCTTTTACTCAATGGCTAGCAAAACAGCAAATGGTGCAAATCATGACCACATTGCAGCAGGAGAACCCAGAGCTCACATTTGATTTTAGCCGTTCAAGTACATCTCAAACGCCCATGGAATTTATGCAGTCATTAATGCAACCGGACGCACTTGAGAAAATACGTCGAGATCGAGAAAGAGCCGCAAATAATCAAAGTAATACAGGACCAGGCAGGCCTGCTTTTCAATGTAGCAAAGAGCCTGCTGTTAGCTGTGCTGCAAAAGATATTCCTAGTGCTCCTGGAGAAAGACGTGAAGAAGTCGTTCAGCTGATGGAAGCCTACAACACCATACTCGACACCGAGCGGGATTGCGAAAAAATAGAAAAATCGATCGATGCTATTGGCCAGCAACTCCAGTGGAGAAAGTCTGAAAGACGAATTAAAGCCAACCTGGAAGATTTAGCGGTGGAATGTTTCTACAAACAAAAGAACGTAGAAAAAACCATTGAACATTCACGAAAGCTACAATGCACGGGTGACGAAGGTTATATCAACAGTGTCTATTGGTTTTTAACCGCGATCACCCATCATGCTGGTGATAAAGGGACAGCCTTATCTTCATATCAATGTTTTCAAGAAGCCATTGGTTATGTAGAAAATCAAGACTTCAGCGCTGCTTACGTGGCGTCAAGGCATCGTGAATCAGGTGCTCTAGCATGGCTGTACTTTGATGATCTTGAGACAGCAACAAGAGAACTGGAAAAGGGTCGCACAATCCTTAAGAATGTCACAAAGCAAACAGCAGCAACTCGCGAAGTAATCTCAGAAATAGATCTCGATTTGCTCGAAACCTATGTGACCGCTAATATAGACCTCGATTCTTTCAATGATTTGATGGAGGAAATCAATTCCAGTGGTTTATTGACTGACGGTTATAAACAGATCAAAGATACGCTGTCAGCAATTTATTACATGCAGAACAAAGATAACGGCAACTCTATCATTGCATTAAATAATCTATCGAGCAGATTCAAACTAATGCCCGAGTTTATATGTGGCTGGGACTGGAGTGGCTTTAGAAGAGGCCTGGAAGAATCCATTGCTGATGATGAAATCCGCGAACGAGCAAAGAATCTGGTGGATGCCGCAAATTGTTATGTAAAACAAAGCATGCCCGAACGTATTCAAATTGTTAACGAAGTGTCTGCATGGTTAAAAAGAAAATGATCCTAATCAAAAAAGACTTTCTACCTGATTTTAAAATTGTAATAAAAGCGCTCAGCCAAAGCGCAGCGAAGAAAATATTGGAATGTAACGACGACGACCCGAAGGGCGAGGTTTCCTTTTTAATCAACAAAAAACCTCATAAAAGTGGGGGGGTGACTTTAAATTGTTACATCTCGATTAGTAAATTGGGGTGGATCTAAATGCTTAATAAAATCATACTTAATATAATTGAACATAAGCCTGAGGATGAAATACAGGCAATGAGCACTGATGCCTTTGAAAATCCAGCAACCTATAAAGGATGGATTTATCCTCTGCGTTATTTGCTATCATTACGTTATTTAAAAATAAAACAGCAAGTCTTAAAAGAATTTCGTTCTCAAAAAATCTATCCAATCCCTGCTGATGAATACAGACGAGCGTTAATCAGACATCTTTCTGGCAAGACAGATAAAGATACAATAGATAACAAGATAAAAAACCCTATCACTGCATTTGGGTTTAAATCAAAAATCGTCTATCCAATAGCCTTGATTGGTTTAGCTATTGGAATATTTGGATTAAATCAATGGCATCAACAACGCAAGATCGAAAATATATTTGCCAATCACTTGCCTTATTTTTCTGATTTATTACATAGAAAACTGATACTTAAACACAACGACCAACAGCAAGCACTAAGTAAAATAGAAACCTCTATCAACAAAGAACAAGAAAAAATTCTCAGCGATCTACCTGAAAAAAATGGCATTCGAAATATTGTTGAAAAACAATTAACACGACTTAAAGACTCAGCAAGTACCAGCGAAGAAGTCATGCTGGGATTCAAAGACGTAAATACCGTTTTCGATCAACATAAATTACCTTTTTACTTATCACCAAAGTCATTTTCCATGCCTTGCTCTTCACTGATTGATGCCCCGGTTGAACAAATGATGATGCTCAAAGAACTAGAGTCATTAATGAGCAATAATAACCCAGAGCTGTGTCGTACCACCATGATGACAGCGTACAAAGTGGATGATAGAAAACAGCTTTTTTATGATAATGAAACAGGCTCGGTAGAACTGCCATTATTCAGAGTTAAACGCATTGACAAAGTGCCTGCGGTAGATAGTGCACTGGGGTTAACCTTCAAAGAAAGAGGAATTGGCTCAATCATTTTAATAGAGCGCATTGCCAACTTTGCCAAAGAATCAGTATTGCCAGCTCTTACCTTTCAGGGAAGAAATTATATCATTCCGTACTGGATGCAAGGCTATTACGAAATTGAAGAAGCGGTAACCAAAGCCTATAAAAACGACTTAACTGATATTTATCCTGATGTAAAAGACCAGAGAAAAATTAAGATTGCAGTAAAAAGCCTGATCAACGATAAATTCCGAATGTCTAATGCGAAGATGCAACAAACGCTACAAAGAGAAAACAGTAACAGTGAAAAAAGTATTTTCGGTAATGGCTTTGACGCCATTAGTGTGTTGCTAGGTAAAACGACCAATATCGAAAATAAACAAAAAAGCAAAAAAGCAAAAAAGGAATTTGATCCAGAAATTCTCGATAAACTGGATGATGTACTCTTGCCAAGCATTGAATACCATGAGGCATACCACCAGATCGACAAAAAAGACTGGAATACCCCTTCATGGTCAAAAACCACCTTTAAGGATAAGCTCAACGAGAATGGGATAGATCACACCCTTGAAGAGTTAGGTGCTTATTTAGCCCAACTTGCAAACACCGATCAAGGACAAAATATCTGGTTAAGTAAGCTCCTGATATTTTCGCTTAACCCTATGACTAAAGGTCAGGCCGAGTATTATGCCTCTAGTATCATTTTCAACACGATGGAATCCATCTATCTTGGTGATGAGGTAAAACCAGACTACATAGCGACTGTTGATGAAAAAACAAATATTTTCAAAATACTCATTTCCAAAAATAAAAGTGAAATAAAAGCGCTAGCAAAAGCCGCTTATGAAGAGCTTTTTGAAAGGCCTGTTCCTACTATAAGAAAGTGATCGTTTATTGGTTACTCAATATTATCATTTAGTATTAGCTATAAATTAACTCTCCATATTTTGTATGGTATGTTAGTTTCAGTTTTTATTTTCCTGTTCTCTTCAAGTGCCTGTTAAACCTATGAAGCATTTAATTACTCTGTTCATGATCCAGTTACTAATATTTAGTAACGCGTTCTCTAATGATTTAGAAACAATTAACATCACTCCCGATAAACCTTTCATTGAAGTTAACCACAACGGAAAAAACATCAAAATAGAACGTAGCCCGGTTCATAATAAAAATATCAAAACGAAACCGTGTCCCCCTTTCTGTATTAAGCCTATTACACTAAAACCTGATATTGAAACGTTCGCCGAAATCGAAGTTATCTCATTTTTGAGTAATGAGGTAAAAAATCAAACTGGTTTTTTAGTCGATTCTCGAATGGCAGAATATTTCGAAAATGAAACAATACCAGGATCTACCAATATTCCATTCATACTCTTTAATAGCAGCCAAACAAAACAAGCGTTAAAATTGCTAGGAGTAACAGAAGAGAATTCGACTAAGGATTTCTCTGTTGCAAAATCCATGTGCTTCTTTTGCGATGATTCTTTATGTGATGAAGCTAATAGATCAATTTTAGCTTTATTAGATTTAGGCTATCCAGCCAGCAAACTAAAATATTACCGGGGTGGCATTCAAGCCTGGAAGTCCCTAAACCTAACTACAATATCTGCTAATCAACAACAAACAAATACTACCACGACTAACTAGAATGACCGAAAGCCGCTACAAAATTGAATATGTTCAGCCTGAACCTGTTAAAGAACAATCCTTCAGGTTTTTTGGTGTTCTTGGTTACCTATGGTTAGCTCTATTAGCGTCAGTTTTAACCTATGGTTTTGTATATAAACACATTTCAACGGATGAAATTATTACGTATTTTCAGAAATTTACAACTGGGGTTGTGAATACCAATATTTCTGATTTAGCTGAGACCTCAAATAAAACCGAAGTTACTCTTTATGAAGAGGGTATTGATAACGAAATTGCGATAACAAAACAAAACGAACGCCATAACGACAGTTTAGAAAATACTGATAATACGCAAAGGTTAGTCAGTGAAGTTGTAAAAGACAATGAATTACCGGAGGATGTAGTTTTTGAATCTGTGTCAATAGAAGAGACTGCATCAAATACAACTCAAGCACAGGAAACGGAATCAATCGTTAAAGAGATAATTAAAGAGCAAAATAAACAAGAAATTATAAATTCAGTTGCCGATACCTCTGCCAGTATAGAAACAACAGAAACAATCGAGAGTGCCACTACGGCTATTGAAAATGAAATAGAAAAAACTGAATCCACTGTTGAAACAGCTCCTAAAGTTCAACAAGCTTTTACTGAAGAGAAAATCGCTATTAATGAAAATATTAACACTGAAGAAAAAACAGAAAAAACAATCAAGACATTGTCAATAGAAGAACAAAAGACTGCCAAAAACACAGCAAAAGCTGATGAAAGTGTAGATAGCACAAATATTTTAAATGATGGGAAGAAAGAACTGGTTCAGGTAAAAGATAAGCCCACTAAGACATTATCTGAGTTAGCAAAGATAGCAGTTTCAACACCGAATAAGAATGATCTAAGCTATATAAAAGCAGTAACAAACTATGAAACTAATAAAATAGCTAATAGTGACTATCTAGAAAAAATCACAGCTGAAGAAAGTAAACTACCGGAAACAACAAATAACAGCATACAAAAACCAGAGAACAGTGATATTTCAGCTGTGGATGCAATTATTGCTGCAATGAATGTTGATAAAGCTGCTAAAGAAAAGCCACCCATGAGCTTTCAAGAGAAAACTCAAACTGAAATTAATAAGCTATTGAAGAATATTGATCAGATACAGAGTACCAGTCAGTTAAATAACTAAATTTATTTAACCAGAACTTCATTAATCTCCAATGAGATACTATCCCCGCTCTTAATAGAATTTTTTTCAGCAAATAGATCACCATTCTGGGCAATAGGTTGACCTGTTTTTGACACTCTTGCACCAACTATTACTGCATCAAAAGAAGACATTTTTAAGTTAGGCATCATTGCCATTGCATCATTCAACACAACTTCAATTGGCAGATCTTGAACTTGTTTACGAACTGCAGCTAAAGGCATTGGCGGACCGCTCATGGCTTTGGCGTAGATAAACACCAAATCATTTGGTGATGCTTTGCTCTTGAGTTCTTCAGAAAGTGAAACCGAAACTTTTATTTCTGCTGCAGGTTTATCATCAGTTGCAATTTGTGTTGCAGAAGGAGTCATCACTGGTTTAGCTTGAGTATTTTGCTGATCTGCTGGCAATTTACCACGCGCCTCTGAAATCAAACTCTTAAGTTGAACAACTTGCTGTGGAGCCTCTTGAATCAAAGGCAGTACTTTATTCCACTGAGCTATAGCACCTTGGTAATCACCATTTTGTCTTGCTGACATTCCTGAAAGCCACAGCGCAGTGACATTTTGTGGTTCTATTTTAAGTGCATCATTGACTAACTTTCCAGGCCTTCCAATCAGGCTTCCTTGTTGAGCCATTGATAAAGAATCAGCTAGCGATAACATAACATTAGCTGCGTCTGGCATTAGCTTGTAGGCTCGCTCAAAAGATTTCGCAGCCTCAGGGTATCTCTCTAGAACCATATAGGACCTACCTAACATATACCAGCCTTTAGCGTTTTCCGGGTTTTTTTCCATTTTCTGTTGAAGACCTGCAACCATGGTCTCAATATCCGGAGTCCCATCTGCATTTTTCGGCACAGCTTTATCTCTGGCTACTTTAGCAGCTTCTACTGCATCCACATTTTTAGTAAAAATTATGTTTCCAGTCTTGTAATAAACCGGAAAAGCGATAACTGGAATCAACAATAAAATAAGCGCCATGCTTACAAACGAAGACTTAGACTGACTATTCTTTCGTTGCGTGGACTCGATTAGCACATCGGTTTGTTTTAAATCATCATACAAAGACTGTTCCAGTTCATCTCTAGTTGATTGATAACTCTCCTCGTCTATCTCAGCATTTTCAAAACGGCTCTCTAAATCAGCTAGCTGTTCTTGAGCAATGAATATATTTTGTTGCTTACTTGCATCTTGATCTGCATGGTTTTTTCTTAAAGAAGGGAAAACAAATGCAAAAGCGATCAATACTAAAATCGTACAGATTATCCAAAACATCAAACTTATTTCTCTTGGTTAGGTTGTTTAGATTCTAAAGCCGCACGTACAGACTCGCGCTGCGATTCAGTCAATGCCTCAGACTTTTCATGTCCCTGCTTTCGTATGAGTCTCAGTAATAAAAACAAGCTTAAAAATAAAAAAATAGGAGGTCCAACCCAAAGCAATAGGGTTTTACTCTTAAATGGGGGTTTATATAAGACAAAATCACCATAACGAGCAGTCATATAACTCACCACATCAGCACGAGACTTGCCTTCCTTAATCATCTCATAGGTCTTATTGCGCATGTCTGTTGCTAATTCAGCGTTTGACTCCGCCAAGTTCTGGTTTTGACACTTTACACAGCGTAATTCAGCAATAAGCTGAAGATAAAGCTGTTCTTGCTCTTCACTCTCAAACTGATGAAATTCAATCTGCACGGCGTGAGATGTAACACCAAACATTACTGTCAGAAATACAAAAACTCCTAAATACCGTTTCATCCTTCTTCCGCTCTCAACTTGTCTATTAATGGGATCAAAATATCATCCACGGCATCTGCATAGACAGGCCCGGTAAATTTATAACGCACGATACCTTTCTTATCGATAACAAATGTCTCAGGAACACCCACAACACCCCAGTCAATTCCCGCCATACCTTTTGTGTCAACGGCAACAGCAGTATAAGGATTACCCAACGTTGCAAGCCACTGTAATGCATCATCACCGTAGTCTTCGGTTCCATAATCTTTATAATTTAAACCAACGGTAGGGACTTTTTTCTCCGCTATTAAACGACTCAAAACTTTATGTTCTGCTCTACAAGATACGCACCAGGACGCCCATAGGTTTAACACCCAGACTTGACCTTTCATATCATTCACAGAAATAGTTTCGTCTGGCTTATACATTTTAGGCAACTTAAACTCTGGTGCTGGCTGACCTATAAATGGTGACGGTATAAGCTTGGGATCATTAGATAAACCGAATAACAGCAAAGCAACTAAAGCACCAAATCCAATTAATGGGATGAAGTATTTCTTACTCATGCAGGAGCGCCCGACGTCTTAGGAGAATTAGTAGAAGCAGAAGCAGTACTCAAATCTATATCTTGATCATCAACTATTTTAACTTTTCTGACTCGACGATAACGCTTATCAAACGCAGCTAACAACCCACCTAGTCCCATCAAAATAGCGCCCATCCAAATCCACCTTACAAAAGGCTTATGATATATGCGAAAGCTCCAGGCGTTATTACCTAAAGGCTCACCGAGAGCAACAAATAAATCTCTGGTAAAGCCAGCATCAATACCAGCTTCTGTCATCGGCATTTGATCACGGCCATAATCACGTTTTTCTGGATTCATTGCTGAAACTAATTGACCGTCCTTAGTGACATCCATGCTCGCTCTATTTGCGACGTAATTTTCTACCTTAACCGACTCGACACCTTTAAAACTAAAGTTATAACCAGCCATTTCATAGCTTTGCCCAACTTCAAGACGCACATCTTTTTCAGTGTCATATAATGAAACTAAGGTAACTCCTATTACCGTCATGGCCATGCCTATGTGAGCGATTACAGATCCCCAGCTCCCTAACGGCAATTTAAACGGGGAACGACCTAAACTCACAACCCACATTATTGCAGCCAATGAAACCCAACTACCGGCAAACAAACCAATCGTGGTTTTGATATTAAAATCAGAAACTGTAACCAGAGGGAGTACGAACGCTGCAATCAAGCTGACAACCAAAGGAATCCAAACTTTCTTTAGGATTCTTTTAGGGTCATCTTTTTTCCAGCGTAAATAAAAACCAGTGCCCATTACAATAAACAATAAGATGGATAACGGAACCATTACACTATTGAAATATGGTGGTCCTACCGAGATCTTACCGGAACCTAAGGCGTCAATGATCAGAGGATAAAGCGTTCCTAATAATACCGTAGCTGTCATTACTACAAGAATTACATTGTTAACTAATAAGCCTGCTTCGCGAGACACAACAGAGAATGTGCCCATGGAACGTAACTTATGAGCACGGAAAGCAAATAATAATAATGAAGAGCCAACCACTACTAGTAAGAAAATAAGTATAAACAGACCACGTTCTGGATCACTAGCAAATGAGTGTACCGAAGTTAGAACACCTGAACGTACCAGAAAAGTACCCAATAAACTCAATGAAAAACCGATTATCGATAACAACACAGTCCATGCTTTGAAGCTTGCTCTTTTCTCGGTTACTGCTAAAGAATGTATTAATGCTGTTGCTATAATCCAAGGCATCAGTGATGCATTTTCAACAGGATCCCAGAACCACCATCCACCCCAACCGAGCTCGTAGTACGCCCACCAACTGCCTAGTGCGATCCCCAAAGTTAAGAACATCCATGCAATATTTGTCCAAGGTCGAGCCCAACGTGCCCATGCTGCATCAAGCTTGCCACCAATCATTGCAGCCATGGCAAAAGAAAATGCTACAGATAAGCCAACGTAGCCCATGTAAAGCATGGGAGGGTGTATCGCTAAACCAATATCCTGTAGTAATGGATTGAGCTGTCTGCCTTCCGCAGGAATTTGCAATAATCGCTCAAACGGATTCGAAGTAATAATCACAAACAGCATGAAACCAACACCGATTAATCCCATCACACTTAAAACGCGTGACAGCATGATCGCAGGTATACCTTTACTAAAATAAGCGACTGCTGCTCCCCAGCCGGCCAGGACTAGCGACCAAAGCAATAACGAACCTTCATGAGCACCCCATAATGCGGAAACTCTGAAAATTGTGGGCATTTGAGAATTTGAGTTAGTTGCAACGTACTTTACTGAAAAGTCATTGGTAAGGAACGCATAAAGCAAACAGAAAAAAGACACTAACACAAAAAATAGTTGTGCAAATGCTGCGGGCTTTGCTAACGCCACCCAGTGTGACTTACCTGTTAATGATCCCCACATCGGGAATATACCTTGAACTACAGCAACCGATAAACCTAATATAAGTGCAAAATGTCCGATTTCAGGAATCATTAGTAAGTGCCACCTTTTGTTGAGGATGCTGCTTTTGGAGTATGCTCTTTTTCTAGTGTATCTTTAAGTTCTTGGGGCATGTATTCCGCATCATGTTTTGCCAGCACTTCATCGGCATAAAACAAGCCGTCATCTGCCATCTTGCCTCTTGATACCTGACTTTTACCCTCTTTGAATAAATCCGGGAGGATATTATTTGTTACAACCGTAATTTCATTATCACGGTTATCTCTAACAATAAATCGGGCTTCTAACTTGGAGTCGCTTCTTTCCAGGCTACCCTCTTTTACCAGGCCACCTAAACGGAAAACTTGTCCTTTAGGGACAACACCATTTAAGACTTCCTCCGGAGTATGCAAATACGCCAGATTTCCTTTCATCGCTTTACTGATTAATGCTGACGCTGCACCAACACTTATCAAAGCGAGTAAAACAAATGCAAGTCGTTTATGTCTTGGTTTCATAATAAACCTCTAATTCTTTTCGTTATTCGAACGTCTTTCTTCAAGTCGTTTATTGCGTTTAATCTGAGCTATTACTGAGCGTCTTCTAAATATTAAGGTCATGGGCTCTAACATCATCAGAACTGCGGCAATTCCCATCGCACTCCAGATATAAGCACCAAATCCACCCATGTGGAAAAACTCATTCATTCCAATACCCTCTCAGTACCTTCTTTAAAATCTACCTTAACTATCTATTTTTAAGCGTTAAATTCTTTAAGCTTAGACACCCAAGACGTATTTCGTTCCCGCTCGAGTATAATTGTTCTTACTCTCATTAATATTGTCGCAAAACTATACATCCAAAAACCCAATGTAGTAATTAACATCGCTATCAATATATTCGACTCAACGCGCTTTAATGAAGATTCCTGATGCAGTGATGCACACTCATTGGGATCCGGGCAATTCACTGCGTAGTAAATAATAGGCACCAAAACCAAACCAACTAAAGCCAGCAGAGCCGACGCCTTATCAGACCGACGCACGTCATCAATAGCGGACTGTAATGCGATATACCCAATGTAAACAAATAACAGTATCAAAAAGCTGGTTAATTTTGGATCCCAATCCCACCACGTTCCCCAGCTTGTTTTACCCCAGATAGCGCCAGTAGCTAAAGCGATAACGGTCATAACCGTTCCTGTAATCGCTGTTGCAGATGCCATCATAAAAGACAGACGTGTATTAAACACCAAACCTACCATTGCCCATGCGACCATCACGGCGTAAAGCCACATCGCCATCCACGCTGATGCCACATGCACATAGATAATCCGGTAATATTGTTTCTGATCACTCAGTACATCTGCCGTCTTAAAAAAACCCCAGTACAAACCTAGTGCTATCAAGGCTATTGCTGCTACCCAGAACAACGGAATCAACTTACCCGCCAGTGGGTAAAAATTCATGGGTGCTGAATATTTAAACCAATTTATTTTCATATTAAATCGTTACTTCTACCTTGATATTTATTAATGCTTTTTCATAAATAAGTTAAAACATCCAAACTCTAAGTACATCATAGCTTTAGTTGCCTAATACACCCCCCACCTTTTAGCCTGTTTTTGATAAGGGTCAATTAAACTAACAAACAAATAGCTTTAAATACGCTTTCTTTGCCTAAATCACTCTATTGAGATCTTTATTGCAGCAGCAGTCGCCCACGGCGAGAAAATTATTGCTAATAACATAAATGCTGATAACAACAATACATAAGGTTGAATGCTTAAACCTTCAACCATACTAGTTGAAATTGCACCTGCACCATATACCAATACTGGTATATACAACGGCAACACCAATAAAGATACTAATACGCCACCACCACGTAAACCTAAAGTCAAAGCTGCCGCGATTGCACCCAGCATACTCAACACAGGTGTGCCCAATAATAAAACAAGCATCATCACTTTTATGGATTCGAAGGGTAAATGGTAAAATAAGCCTACTAACGGCGAAATCAAAACCAGTGGCAGGCCTGTCAACAGCCAATGTGCAATCATTTTAGCCAGAACTACGATGGGTAACGAAACGGGAGCCAGCGTCATTTGCTCCAAAGTTCCATCTTCATAATCATCAGAAAACAATCTGTCGAGTGCTAATGTCGATGCCAAGAGAGCAGCAACCCAAACTACACCGGGTGCAATCTGTTTTAGAACCTGATCTTCCGTACTTATTCCCAGTGGAAATAAACTAATTACAACAATGAAGAAAAACAATACGGTAAATATTTCGCTGCGACGACGCATCGCCAAAAGCAAATCGCGCTTGATTACTAACAAGAATGCACTAAGCATGGGTTTTACTTCCCTTATTCAGAGAAACACTGATTAATTCACCCGAAGTTAGCGGTACTTCCTGATGAGTAGTTAGTATTACCACCCCCCCACTTTCAACGTGTTTTGCAATAATCGACTGTAATTGCTCAACAGCAGCGGCATCTAAAGCAACAAAAGGCTCATCCAGAATCCATAATTTAGCATTACTCAGTAATAGTTTTGCTAATGCAACTCTACGCTTCTGACCTTGCGAAAGCGTCCGTACTGGAAAATCTTCAAAGGCAAACAAACCAATAGTATCTAACGCTGCCATCAGCTGCTCTTGAGAAACAATGATTCCAGACATAAAACAATTGAGCTTCAAATTCTCATAAGCAGAAAGATCGGCCTTAATGCCATTTTGATGACCTAGATAAAGTAGCTCCTTGCGGTAGGCTTCATCTTGCTTTTTTATTACAATACCTTCCCACAGTATCTCTCCGTCATCAGCCATAAATAAACCGCAGAGAGTTCTGAGCAAGGTAGTTTTACCACTTCCATTAGTGCCCTCTAGACGCATTAATTGCTTTGCTTCAAGCTTAAATGATAAGTCGGTGAATAACTCTCGGTCACCTCGAGTGCAGGTCAATTTTTTAACTTCAAGCGTCATAGCGGGGGAGTTTAATTAAATTAGTAGTCGTGGTCGAGTGGCTTTGTGTTGATCTTGTCACAAACTGTATTATACCTGTATTATGTGCGCTAATTATTTCTGAACTCTATTTCTTAGATAAAAATCAAACTTATGAGCATTAACGAATTCCCAGCACAACAGCCACAGGGAAAAAAAGGTGGCTGCCTTAAAACCTTAGGCATCATGTTCATCACAGTAGTTATCTCAATCGTTGCAACGATTTTAGTATTTAATTATTTAACACAAAAGAAACTCGAACCTGTAGAACTTAGCCAAAAAGAAGAATCCAAATTAAATCAAAAACTTAAGCAATTTGGTTTACCTACATTACCTTCGAGTTCTACTCAAGAAAGTACCAATGATTTAACGCCAGAACCGTATTCTGAAGATCCAAGCAAGCGTGAAATTTTCTTTTCTGAAAAAGAACTCAATGCAATGTTGGCAAAAAACACAGATTTAGCTGAAAAAATTGCTATCGACTTAGCCGACAATTTAGCTAGCGCTAAAATGCTTATCCCATTAGATCCTGATTTTCCTTTTTTGGGAGGAAAAACACTAAAATTAAAGGCTGGTGCTGAACTTGCTTACGCCAATGGACGACCAATTGTCATCTTAAAAGGCGTGAGTGTTTGGGGAGTCCCTGTACCTAACGCCTGGTTAGGTAATTTAAAAAATGTTGATCTAGTCAAAGAATTTGGTGGCGATGAAGGTTTCTGGAAATCGTTTGCAGACGGCGTTGAAAATATTTCAGTTGCCGAAGGTCAATTAAAAATAAAATTAAAGGAATAGAAACCTTTACACAAAATATGGAGATTTAAAATGGAAGGGCTTTTTACATTAGAAAACTTATTTACACTGGGCATGTTAGTCATGCTTCAGGCTGTACTGGGTTTCGACAACCTTTTGTATATTTCACTAGAATCACAACGAGTAGAGAAATCTAAACAATCAACAGTACGTAAATGGGGTATTGGACTAGCCGTCTTATTACGTATTGTTCTGTTGTTTGCATTATTAAAAGTTCTTAGCTTGTTTACCAGTGAATTATTTTCTGTAGATATTAAAGGGATAATTCAAGGCACATTCAATCTCAAAAGCATTGTGGTTTTGATAGGCGGTGTATTCTTAATCTATACCGCACTTAAAGAAATCACTCACATGATGATGCTAGAGGAAGATGCGAATAAAGAACGTAAGCCTGCATCTATAGCAATGGTTCTGTTTTCAATTGTTATTATGAATGCAATTTTCTCTTTCGATTCTATATTGAGCGCCATGGCACTCACTAAAAACTTCGTAATCATGGCAACTGCTATTGTAATCGGTGGAATTATGATGATTGTACTTGCAGATAAAGTGACCGAGTTTTTAAAGAAGAACAGAATGTACGAGGTAGTAGGACTCTTCATTTTATTCCTGGTAGGCGCGATGCTTCTTTCAGAAGGCGCACACGATGCTCATCTAACATTATTTAACACTGTAATTACACCAATGAGCAAGGGAACATTCTATCTAATCATTTTTGTTATGGTTATCGTTGAAATAGTCCAATCCCGTTACCAGAAGCGATTATTAGCACTCAAGGCAAGCACGATAAAAGACTCATAAGGAACAACTCAATAAAAATGCTTAATTAAGATTAAAAATTAGGCATTTTTGTTGTAGTATGTTTTAAACAGTTGCACCCAAGAATGCTGACTACACAAACCCAAGAATTTCATAATACGTCAAAAGCATTCCTCTGAGGCTAAAAACACAAGGGAAGTGAAGTATGAAGAAGAGCGCTATCAAGAGCTTGGCTTATCTGTCTATTATATTTATGGTTTTCGATGTAAGTGCAGTGGGTTTACAGGAATACCTGCAAAATACAGAAACCGACAACTGAAACTGTTACACAATCTACCTCCGGTCTCTTCCGTAAATGAAGCAACTAGCCAACTCACCCATATTATCGAACTGGTTGTCGCTGGAATTGTTGCAGCCGCGCTTATAATTTCTGTATTAGTACTCTTTTTAGGTAGATGGTTAGCTAGTAAGAGAAAAGAAAATAATCAAAGAAATAAGAATTGAAGCAGAACAAGATAAAGAAAATATTACTTCAGCGGCAACTACAATTAGAGAACAAGAAAAAGAATCAACTAAACTGGTACACGCTATTCGATCTCAAGCCACCGAAATCAGTACTCAACGTGAAGAAAATATTCAATACACTGAGAGCATAGCTGCCACCTCCGAAAAAGTTAAAGCTCAGGAAAAAGAACTTACTGAAGTAGCAGACCATGTAAGTAATCGTATGGGAGATATACAAGCATACTGGGATGATCAGCTTAAAAGCACCATCGAAATAGTTGCCCAGGTACAAGAAAAATTAGATAAGAACCTAATTTCTGTCGATGATGATTTAGGCAAAATACACCATCAGAAAAAACTTTCTCAGGAATTATTACAAGAATTCTTAGATAAACACAATCAACAAAGCAATGCTTTAGATAACAACTGCTGAAATTTCTGACCAAGTTAATGCAAACTTACAACAAACCTTAAAAGAGTCGCAAAAGCTGATTGAAACACTGCAAAAACATCAAAAAGAAGCTGAGAAATCACTTAAAAATTACAACGACAAGTTAAATACTTTTGAAGAGCAAGCCTACGAACAATTCGATACCAGTTTCCAGGTAGCCGATCTTGCAAGACAAGAGCTCAATGCCAATATCGACGAAAGCCGTAAGCACGTTGAGACTATGAGAAGGCATGAGCAACAAAGCCATGGTATAAGCGCACAAACGATGAAACACCTGGAAAGTCTAGACTACTCGAAAATTGTTAAAATTTCGAACACCTTAGATTCAACTCAAGATATGTTTGATGATATCCACAATAAAGTGGAAGAAACTCGATATATGCTTGATGAGCTTAAGGAAATCGAAAATGATATTAAAAAGACCGCTAATAGCGTAGAAAATGTAATCAAAGAACAAAATCTTTTAGAATCAAAAGAAGTAGAAATTACATTTGATGAGGAGTCGATATCCGAATCAATTAACGAAGAAGTACTTTCTGTGGATGTTTCAGAATCACCAAACGCAAAAACAAAAGATGCTGGCAACACTACGATAAAAATTGAAGATTATAAAATGGCTAGTGAAGATGACCAGCCAACACCATTGTCATTTTTCAGGAATATAAAACAGCAAGAAAAATGAGCCATCCTTGGCTCCCAGCTGTTGTAGTCCTTACTATATTAGTTGATCAATGATCTTCTAATATTCAGAGCCATTCCCTGGTTCACAACTGGTATATCCTATATCCTAATTAACTTTCAAATGGAGTGTATGAAAAAGCTACATCGCTGTAACTAGGGAGGAATATATCAGCCCGTTTTCTAAACTAAAACACCTCAAATCATTAACGGTTATTACAACGCGATAGAGGAATAAGCGGCAAGTTTAGACGGGATAAAGGCAGCATAAAATTTTAACTATTCTCAACATAACTCCCTTGTTCAAAAATTGTCTTAAGCAAACCATGATTTAATCGGTGCGCTGGGCTGTTAGCGGTGATTTTACCTTGAATGATTCCCCCTGAAAGCATCAGATCTCCAACCATATCTAATGCCCTGTGAAAAATCAGTTCATTCTCCATCCGCAGACCACCTTTGTTAATCGCTTTGTCTTTTACAATCACAACTGCAGTTTTAGTATTTGCACCTAAGCACACAGGATCTTTCTGGAAACGGGTTAACTGCGCTAACAAGCCATTTTTAAGTCGGCCAAAGGTTCTTGCAGAGGCAATCTCTTGTTTAAAGGTTTCTGGTGTAATTTCACCTCTCCAATGCAATCGTCCAAAATTAGTCAGCGATATCGCCAGATCCAGGTACAAAGAATCTGCTGGCTCAATTCTTACAAAACGCTTACCTTCGACATATTCTGCTTTAGAGGTAACCTGAAAAATTTTTTGAGTCTCATTCTGTTGAGTTAGCCCGACTTTATCTATACCCTCAATAAATGGTTTGGCACTGCCATCCATTATAGGAATTTCTTCACCCTCTACCTCAACGATAATATTACTAATACCACATGCGTAGAAGGCGGCCATCAAGTGTTCAACTGTTCTGACTTGCTCACCTGTATCTGACACCAAACAAGTACACAGTGGAAGGTTTTTTGTATTTTGCCAAAGTGCCGGGATTTCTATATCCAAGCCTTTCTTTTTGACAACACGAAAAATAATTCCACTATCCACAGGCGCTGGCAGTAAAGTAATTGTATGACGCTTGGCAGTATGCAACCCCGCCCCTTTGAAACTCAAAGGGGCGACAATTGTTGCTTGTGAATACTCAGCCATACCTATTTGCTGTCTTCTTCATGATTGTCTTGTTGCAGATTCCACATCTCAGAGTACCGGCCTTGTTGTTCAAGCAATACTTGATGAGATCCACGTTCGATTATTTTACCTGCTTCCATAACCAATATCATATCAGCGTCTACTATAGTGGATAATCGATGTGCAATGATTAAAGTAGAGGTTTGAGAAGATATTTTACCCAGGGTTTTTTGTATTGCTTGCTCAGTCGCTGAATCCAATGATGAAGTTGCCTCATCGAATATCAAAATAGATGGCTTCTTTAGAATCGTTCTGGCAATCGCAACTCGCTGCTTTTCTCCACCAGATAGCTTTAACCCTCTTTCCCCTACGACACTCTCCCATCCTTCGGGTAATCCTTCGATGAAATCATAGATATGCGCCATTTTGGCTGCATTCTCAACTTCTTCTCTGGTTGCGTCCAGATTTCCATACTGGATATTATAAAAAGATGCTTTCATTAAACAGCACTGTATCTTGTGGCACTATTCCAATTGATTCACGCAAACTATCTTGTGTGTATTCCTTAATATCCTGTCCATCAATTAGAATCCGGCCCTGATTGACATCGTAAAAACGGAACAGCAGACGTACCAGAGTAGATTTTCCTCCACCGCTAAAGCCAACTACCGCGACTGTTTTCCCTGCAGGAATGGCAAAGTCTACTCCATGCAATATTTTTCTTTTTTTATCATAAGCAAAAGATACATCTTCAAATTTAACTTCGCCTTTGCTGACCTTGATTTCTGGAGCGCCGTCAACATCCTGAATCTCAGGCTTTTGTTTTAACAGCTTGAAAACCAGATCCATATCGGCCAGGGTATACTTAATTTGACGATAAATGATTCCTAATGCATTTAAAGGAATGAAAAGTTGCAACATAAATGCATTAACCATAACAAGGTCACCAATGCTCATACTGCCTTTCACAACACCATTTGCAGCTAAAAACATAATGATGGTAACGCCAACAGCAATAATGGCCCCTTGACCAAAATTAAGCAGCGACATGGTTGATTGACTTTTTACTGCCACGTTTTCCCATTTATTAAGTATTTCATCGTAACGATTCTGCTCTAAATGCTCATTATTAAAATACTTAACCGTTTCGTAATTAATCAGACTATCGAAAGCATGGGTGTTTGCCTGTGAATCAAGCTTGTTCATATCATGTCGATAATGCATTCGCCATTCTGTAACCAGTAAAGTGAAGATCACATAAAAAAGAACTGTACCAAATGTAACCAAAGCAAATATCCACGCATAGTTAGACAGCAGAATGAAAGCAACCAGAGCAAATTCAACAAAAATCGGAATAGTACTGAAGACCAGAAAATTCATCAGGGTAGCAACCGAACGTGTCCCTCGCTCCAGATCTCTACTTATTGCACCTGTCTTACGTTGCAAATGAAAACGTAATGATAATTTATGCAAATGCTGCATAACACGCATCGATAACTCGCGCATCGCATGATAACGAACACGAGCAAAAATCGTATCACGTAACTCATTGAATAATGAACTGAGTAATCTAAAAATACCGTAAGCGATAAGCAATGCAACTGGAAGCACTAAAACCTGACTTTCTTTTCCGTCAAACTTATCAATAATATCTTTTAGTACCAGCGGTACAGATACCGTAGAAACTTTAGATAGCACCAGACAAAGCAATGCTAACAGTGCTCTGCCCCTGTAGGCACTGAGATAAGGTAACAGATGACGTAAATTTTGAAGGTCACGGCGATTGCCATGAATTTCGTTGCCAACGGGGATGGTATGCAAAATCAGACCAGGAATTATAAAAAGTAAAATTATGCCTTAAATCGTATCAAACTAATATTTCTTTAATAGATTGTTTGTATTTAGAAAAAACTTCCCGCATCACAAGGAAAAGGGGTTCAAACGAACCCCTCAACTTAAATACCAATTGGTGATTATATACAGCAAACCACCCCCCTACTTTTGAATGATATTTATGCGGTTACGCCTTTTCTTCGGATCAACTTTAAAAAAAAAGTTGTTGTCTCACTCCGTTTGTATGGTTGTTATTGTGTTTTGAAAACGTAAATAGAATTTATGCAGAGCTAGAGGCTTTTTTAGATTATAACTTAATCACAATCTCGCATCTTCGGGATACATCTTATCTACAGTACCAACAATCAACGGATCCGGCTCATAAACGACCGAGGTATCTTTATTATCGTAATCCAGATTGTATAAAAAGTGTCGAATACAAGACAAGCGAGCACGTTTCTTATCGTCTGACTTAACCACGATCCAGGGAGCATCCGCCGTGTCTGTATTAAAGAACATGGATTTTTTAGCATCGGTGTAAACATCCCATTTGTCCAATGATTCAACATCCACGGGACTTAATTTCCATTGTTTAACTGGATCATGCTTACGCGAATGGAATCGACGTAACTGCTCCTGACGTGTCACTGAGAACCAGTACTTAAAAAGGATGGTTTCTGAATTTACCAGCATGCGCTCAAACATTGGGCACTGACGCATAAATTCCAGATGATCATGGCGTGAGCAAAAACCCATCACGATCTCAACACCCGCGCGGTTATACCACGATCGGTCAAATAAAATCATCTCACCTTTGGTTGGTAGATGATTCACATAGCGCTGAAAATACCATTGACCCAGTTCACGTTCGGTAGGTTTTTCTAAAGCTACAACCCGCGCAATACGAGGATTCAAATGCTCGGTAAAACGTTTAATCGTGCCACCTTTACCGGCTGCATCCCGGCCTTCAAAGATCGTCACAATTTTTTTATTAGCATCTTTTAACCACTTTTGAACCTTCAATAATTCAATTTGTAGCAATCGCTTTTCTTTTTCGTAATCTTTGGTTTTCATCTTTTCTGGATAAGGATAATCACCTGCTGCGCAACTGATTTTTAGTAAGTCTTTCGCATTTGTAAAAGTTTTGGAATTCATTACCTTATCTGAATTTTTTAAATCGACCAAGGCATCTAATGCCTGTTGCTTTGTCATGGGTTTATCCACTGCTTTTACTGAAGCCTTTTGGACCACTTCTGGTAATGGTTTTTTTGCTGCTGTCATATGCTCTCCTTTATGCGTCTAAATACGTAAAATGTTGCTCTAGTTAATGATCGTAAGTGTATACCAAGGTATACCTATTCTGTATGATCTACGTCAATATGACAGAAAGAATACAAAAGATACTCTCACGCGCTGGCTATGGCTCTCGAAGAGAAATAGAACGCTGGGTAAAAGCTGGCGAAATCATGGTGAACGGTGTAAAGGCAGAAGTTGGTCAGGCTATCAGCGAGACCGATAAAATCGTTTTGCGTGGCCAAGTATTAAAGCTATCCACAAAGCTCAATGCCAAGCCTCAAGTTCTGCTTTATCACAAGAAAAACGGTGAAATCTGCTCACGCAAAGACCCGGAAGGCCGTCCTACTGTTTTTGATAACCTGCCTAGCATTAAGCAGCGGACGCTGGATTCAGGTTGGACGATTAGATATCAATACTGATGGTTTATTATTGTTCACCACCGATGGTGAATTAGCCAACCGCTTAATGCACCCTTCCTACGAAATAGAACGTGAATATGCCGCACGTATTTTGGGCGAAGTCACTGATGAACATATCGACAACTTGCTCAAAGGTGTTGAGTTAGAGGATGGCAATGCAAAATTCAATAGCATCAAGTTCGCTGGCGGTGAGGGAGTCAATAAGTGGTATCACGTAACACTTAATGAAGGTCGAAACCGTGAAGTCCGTAGACTCTGGGAATCTCAAGAGCTTGTTGTGAGTCGACTAAGACGCATACGTTATGGCAATGTTGAACTTAAACGATCATTACGACCGGGAGCATGCGAAGAGATGGATGTACGTTCCATGAGAAGTCTTTACGAAATGGTAAAGATGGAGTTAGATGAGGAAAACTTCTTATCTAAAAGCGAATATAAAAGTAGAGCGGATAGAAACAAAGCGTTCAAATACGGCAAGGGAAAAAGTAAAAAAAGCCCGTTTTCGAAGAAAAGATAATTAACTAAAATACAAATAACACCCCCCTACTTTTAGGTGCTTTTTTAAAAAAAGTGCCTGAAAAGTAGGGGGGTGTATTAGTTGCTATTTAAAAGCTTATCGCGTTTATCTAACACCCAAACATTCAACAAGCTTCCAAAAAACAAACACAAGCTCAGTCCCAGCATCCAGTAACCGTAGACTTTTTCTTCTGACGGAATACATATACCAAATACCGATTAATATGTAGATAAATGAAATCAGCATAACGATAATAAAAGTATCT
Organism: uncultured Gammaproteobacteria bacterium; assembly: GCA_963807855.1. GTDB lineage: Bacteria > Pseudomonadota > Gammaproteobacteria > Thiotrichales > Thiotrichaceae > Cocleimonas. The sequence continues at coordinate 79,768 of CAWEEB010000013.1, forward strand.
CGATTTCCGCGTAAAACCCCACGCACAAAAAATAATAACGGCGCAACAAATACTGATATCTCAATAGAGCGGGGAAATTCTTGCACAGGAGAAAGCCAGCCGTTCCAGAGCACAATCAAGATCACTAAACCAACAATGCCTAAGCCAGCTAAAGCTCTATATAAAACGGTAATATCCATGTTATTTAGTTCCAAAACTGTTTAAAGCGCCACTGCCAATTTAGCCAAACGCTTACCCAAAGCCATACACAATGCTTTCTCTTCATCGCTCAAAGGCAAATCACTATTTGCACCAGCAAGATGTGACGGCCCATAAGGCGTGCCACCTGTTTGAGTGGTTAACAATTCAGATTCAGTATACGGAAGCCCGCTTATTAACATGCCATGATGCAGCAAGGGAATCATCATACTTAGCAAAGTAGATTCCTGTCCTCCGTGGATACTGGAAGTGGATGTAAAAACACCTGCAGGTTTTCCTACCAAAGAACCAGATAACCAATGCCCGCTAGTTTTCTCTAAAAAGTACTTAAGAGGTGCTGCCATATTGCCAAAACGTGTTGGACTCCCTAATGCTAACGCATCACACCCTTTTAATTCGTCGAGAGTCACATAAGGTGCACCCGAATCCGGTACTTTTTGCTCAGTCGACTCACAGACCTCAGAAACTTCTGGAACTGTGCGGAGCATCGACTCAACACCATCCACTCCTTCTGCGCCACGCGCTATGAGTCGAGCCATTTCAGCGGTTGCACCGCTACGCGAGTAATATAAAACTAAAACCTGTTTCATTGCTGCCTTTGAAGTAATGTGAGAACGTAATTAAAGAATGTTGATAATATTTTCTATCGGGCGGCCAATAGCTGCTTTACCACCTTTCACTACGATTGGACGCTCAATAAGAATAGGATTATCCACCATTGCATCGATTAACTGCTGTCGGGATAGCTTTTCATCGGCTAAATTATTATCTTTATAAACCTGCTCACCTTTGCGCATCAGCTCGCGAGGTTCCAGACCAAGCATCTCCAAAATCTCATTAATCGCTGCACTGTCAGGTGGAGTATCTAAATATTTGACCACATTCGCTTCAATACCTTTATCGGTAAGGAGCTCCATGGCAGCACGTGACTTGGAGCAACGTGGATTATGATAAATAATAGTTGAGTCTGACATATTATCCTCTTCGAATGATTTAGTAAGCTGGATTTGAACTGCCTAGTGTATCCAAGCCAAACCTAAACACAAATTATTTATTCTCACTTAAATTTATCATTACGATATAGAGTCTATTTTTGAAAAGTACATGAAAGGGGAGTGGGCTGTATTTTTTATAGACTGCTTATTACTTGATTTTAAAAGAAAAATAAGTAAGGATTCAACACCATGAAAAAACTAATAATACTGTGGGCTACACTTAGCATCCTACCCTTCTTTTCCTCTCAAGCATTAGACAAAGTTAAAGACTTCTCTTTTAATGATCTCGAAGGTAAAAGTCATAAATTTAGTGATTACCAGGGGAAATGGGTACTTGTGAATTATTGGGCGACTTATTGCCCACCTTGTCATGCTGAAATACCTGATATCGAACGTTTTGCACAAGATAATAAAGAAAATTTTATCGTTCTGGGAATGGATGCAGGCGGAGGCCATGCCAATGAGATTTTGGCATTTAAGCAAGAGTTAAATATAAGCTACCCATTAATTCCAATGCAGGAAAGCACCATGCTGTCATTTGGTATCATTATGGGTATTCCGACTAGCTACATCGTGAACCCAAAAGGTGAAATCGTTGACAAGTACGTTGGCATTATTACTTATGATGATCTTGATTATCATATTAACCCACCAGTATTTAATAGCGCTGTCGACCATAAAAGCGCATCAGCCAATGAAAACACATTTAAAAATAACACGGAATTAGTTGATCAAAATAAATAAAAAATGATCAAATAACCCGGACAATAAAAAAGCCCTCATAAGAGGGCTTTTTTATTGTCCGGAAATCTGTTGTTATTTCAAACGAATTGTCTGACCAGGGTTAATATTGTATGGAGGCTGTAAGTTATTAATGCTGATAATATCTTTCCAGTACACGCCTGTTTGACGCATGATTTCAAATACCGTATCACCTTTCTTTACTACATATGTACTACCGCCAGCACTTGACGATGTGCCTGCTGTATTAGCATATGTCGCAGTATTTGTTGCTGCTGCACTTCCACCAGCATAGGTAGTCGGCGCATATGGCTTATACGTTTTTTGCTGATAGCTTCCTGTGTAAATACTTTTGTTACTTGCCGCTACGTTTGTGTTGGCAGCAGGTGCAGTCGCAGTCGTATTACCACCTGCGGAACTATAATCATAATACTGGGTATTTGAATCAGTTCCATAACCCGCATAGTTTGTATTTTGCTGAGGTTGTGCTTTAGGTTGTTGTGCTCTTTGTTGCGCCTGAGCTTGTTCTCTCTTCCACTTATCAACATAGTACTGCTGATTGTGAGTAGATGCTTGACTCGGTGCTGGCGCAGGAGCCGCTGGTTTAGCCGGCTTGTAAGTATATGTAGCTGGTGCTTTAGGTTGAGTAGTACCAGTACCGCATGGCTGACAAGTTGCCCCTGTATTGTTACGTTGCGACTGACCGCCACCACGAACCTGACCACCGCCAGCTACTTGGCTAGAACGTGCTCGTTGACCAAATAATCCACGACGCTCACCAGATGTTGAATATCCATCGCTCCCGGAAGACCCTGAGTCGTACCCTGTTTGAGATGCACCCCTATAGCTACTACAGCCCGATGCCATTACAGCAACCAGTGAAGCAACTGCAACTAGTTTGATTTTTCCGTCCATAAAAAATACCTTCGATTTCTATTTTAATTGATAGATTCCCACAACTAACACTAACAACCCTACTGTTAGCCAGCCCAACCACTCAATATATTTAACGATGAGTGGCTCCATGCGTGGCCCTGCTTTGGCAACTAGTAACGCGACTAAAAAGAATCGCGCGCCTCTTCCGACTGCCGAAGCAATCACAAAAGGTAAAAATGCCATAGACAAAAGCCCTGCACTAATTGTGAAAAGTTTATAAGGTATTGGCGAGAAGCCAGCGACAAGAATTGCCCAGATGCCCCAACGATCAAACAAGGATTTAACCTGTTCGAACTTATGCCCATAACCCCAATTTTCTATGAGCGGTCCCAACCACTCATAAGCCCAAGTACCCAGTAAATAGCCAGCTATTCCACCGAGTACCGATGTAAATGTTGTCCATAATGCTAAGCGCCACCATTCAGCAGGTTTTGCCAGCGACATTGGAATCAACATGATATCCGGAGGAGGTAACGGCAATAACGCCGATTCTAGAAAGCTAACTACCCCCAGATAGTTTTTCGCATATTTATGCTGCGAATACTCAATTACTTTGTTATATATATTCGAAAACAGGTTCATTTTAAAGGATTTTTTTAGTTTTTTGTAATATTTCTTGAAATTAGCCCTAAAAACAGCATTAACCGCTCACCGCTAACCTCCTACCAATGGCACAAAAATCACAGACTCATGATTTTCAACGGAATAATTAGTGTCATTGTTACGGGTCACTACCTGCAGTTTTTGTTCACTATTTTGTGCACCGACAGGAATAATCATGCGTCCCCCTATTTTCAACTGCTGTATTAAAGCAGATGGAATCTCATCTGGTGCTGCTGTTACCATAATCGCATCATAGGGTGCTGCTTCTTCCCAGCCCCAACTACCATCACCCAAATGCGTACGTATATTTCGATAACCTAACTTGTATAGTAAGTCTCTGGCATTGCGATGAAGTTCAGAAATAACTTCAACGGTATGTAAATTTTTCACCAAACCACCCAAAACAGCGGCTTGATATCCTGATCCCGTGCCCACTTCCAAAACATTATCAAGTGATTCAGATTCCATGATCAACTCAGTCATACGAGCGACAATGAACGGTTGAGATATGGTCTGCCCGTGTCCTATGGGAAATGAAGCATCCTCATAAGAACGACTCGCCATAGCCTCATCAACAAATAAATGCCGAGGTACACGACGCATTACCCGTAATACGTCGGGATTAATTATTCCTTTCTCTTGCAAGCGATCTATCAATCGATCACGGGTGCGTTGTGATGTCATGCCAACGCCCTGTATGTCTAGTTCATTGATTTTGTCACCCCCCCACTTTTGAGCCATTTTTGCATATCATCGATTGCAGAATAACGGGTCAGAGTCAATATGAATGGGGGTTACAGAGACATAACCTTGTTGTACCGCAAAAAAATCTGTTCCTTCACCCGCATCGGCTTCTTCACCGACAGGACCTATCCAGAAAATTTCTCGACCTCGGGGATCTTCAGCTTTTATTACAGGTTCCGCTTTGTGACGCTTACCAAGACGTGTTGCTTTAAATCCTTTGATTTCATTCCATGGTAAGTCAGGAACATTTACATTCAGAATACTGGCTGCATTATCTGAATCACTTAATCTCAAAGAGGGCATATCTTTTAGTAATTGAATAACAGCTTGTATCGCAGAGTCATAATGCTGGGCTTTGTAATTACCCATCGACACGGCAATAGATGGCAAACCTAGGTTACGGCCTTCCATCGCTGCTGCCACAGTTCCTGAGTAAATAACGTCATCTCCCATATTAGGACCCGAATTTATACCCGATATTACAATATCAGGTTCTTTATCAGGATATAGCCCCGTTAGTGCAAGATGCACGCAATCGGTCGGCGTACCATTGATGCTATAGAAATTTTCCCCACGTTTTGTAAGGCGCAGTGGTGATTCTAATGATAGTGAATTACTTGCTCCACTTCGATCTCTATCGGGCGCAATTGTCAGCACTTCAGCAATTTCTAATAGTTTATCCCGCAGCAGATTAATACCCGGTGCGATAAAGCCATCATCATTACTTAACAGTATTTCCATAAAACTTCCATAAAACACGCATAAAATGATAATCTTTACGATCAATTATTACTATCAGCAGCCATCACCAATAATCGTGTCTAATTTTGATAAAAAAACACTAAAAAACCTTAAAAAGCAGTTAGCTGAAAATCTCTTATCAGCAGAGCAGCAAGCCGAAAAGGAGGCTACACAAAAGCAGCATAAACAACAAGCACACGATCAACATTTCTTTGCAGAAGCTATGCAGGGTGTAAAGCCACTTTCGGATGATAAAGCTTATCATGAAGCTGATAGGCCGACTGCAAAAATACGGCAACAGGAAGAAGATTTCGAAGATCTATTCATAAACGACCCTCTTTCCGATGAGCTTGAAGTAGAAGATGTTGAAATGGAGGGTGTTTTAAGTTTTTGTAGAGAAGGCATTCAAAATACCGTATTCAAAAAACTGCGCAGCGGAAATTACCGAATTTCTGATGAGCTTGATTTGCACGGCGCAAGTATCAAACAAGCCAAAATGATTCTGGTTTATTATTTACAGGAAGCTGTCCAATTTGAAGGTTGCTGCATTCGAATTGTGCACGGTAAAGGAAATCGTTCCGGGGATAAAAAACCTGTTTTAAAAACTCAGGTTAATCATTGGCTGAGTGAGCACGAGAGAGTGCTTGCGTTTCATTCTTGCAAACCTAAAGATGGTGGAACTGGTGCAGTTTATGTGCTGTTAAAACGATAAGATCATCAATACTTAAAAAATTAAATTAAAGGTCACCCCCCTACTTTAAAGGCTTTTTCAAGCCTACTATAAAGTTTTAAGCAAAAAAAGGACGCCGTAGCGTCCTTTTCAGTATTCACATTAACTTTCTTATTTCACTTAATCAGTGGTGTTATCCAAATCAAAAGGATCAGATTTAATATTATCATGCGGGTGAGCTGTATTTTTTGCTTGCTGGCCTGCAATTACTTTTTTATGTAATCTACGATGTAAAAACCAGTCAACACTAAAGAAGCGACCTGCACCCATAAAGAACAAGGTTAGCAACATTATGAAATAAACAACCGTCTTACTGAAATCTGAACTACTCATATCAGTGTAACCATGAGTCATTAGCATTTCTTTTAAGGTTGCGATAGCATCCTGGCCATTTAGAGCCATTATTGCTGTCAACACGATAAGCGCCAACAGAGGAATTGATATCCAGCGTACGGCGAAACCGATTAATAATAAGAACGCCCCAATGATTTCTAGCCAACCTATGGAACTGGTTATTACTCCTGACATCGCATCTCCAATAAATGGAACTTTTGCCAAACCTGCCGACGTAGCCAAGTAAACAGGGTTATCGGTATTAAACCAGGTCAAAGGGTTATACCAAATATTATCTTCTGCGGTAAATAAACCCAGTTTTCTGCTGCCAGACACCCATAATAAAGGCGCCAAGAACAAACGAAGTAGTAATGGGGGTAAAAAATCCAAGCCTCGCAGCCATCCAAAGCTGAAAAAACCGAGTAAAAACTTAGTCATAGAAGACACTCTCCTTGTAAGGTAATTGTGCCTATTTGACTGTTTTCTACTCGGTATTGCAAGTTAAATCTATGCTGTTTTTTATTCGGTTAAGATAGATTTAACTAATTCTATCTCCAGAAAGGCTTTGCTATTTCTCGATTTGCTTCAATGCGGGTAATGCCAATATCTTTCAACATTCTGTCATCCAACTTCGCAAGCTGTTTGCGTTGATTTACACGGTCAACCCAAATCTCTAAAGTCTTAAGCAAACGCTTTACTGGATTGATTACAGTCTCTTCACAGTTAGGCAGACACTGCAAAAGATGATTATTGTGTTCTACTTTTGTATATACAGTCATGACATGTCTCCTTAATAATTAATGATATTTCTGTTTATATGGAGACCCTGCAAGCAAGGTCTCCTTTATGATTTACCCCCTACAGGTAAGACCATGAATGTATTTAACGCCTCAACAAAAAAACTATCCAATCGTTTTATCAAAACCCCTCTATCAGGATTTCAGATTGTCATTATTTTTTAATTCTTATTAGAATTGTTCATTATTCAAAATGATGACATCATCAATCACATGGAACTTTATCAACTCAGAACTTTTGTCACTGTTGCTGATACCGGCAATCTTACTCAAGCCGCAGAACGATTGTTTACAAGCCAGCCAGCTGTAAGTGCACATATAAAAGCACTGGAAGAAGAACTGGAGGTAAAACTATTTGATCGAACGCCTAAAGGTATGCGTCTCACTGAAAGTGGCACTTCACTCAGAGATAAAGCGCAGTTAGTTATCAATGCGGGTAACGAATTAAAACTCACCGCTAAAACACTTCAGGGAGAAATTACCGGGCAGGCTAAGATCGGACTAAATACAGATGCTGAATACTTGTTGTTAGCAAAATGGCATAACGCTTTAATGTCAGAGTACCCGAATCTTAAAAATTCAATTGACTCAAGGTACTTCAATAGACCTTGTGCAAAAAGTAGGGAAGGGTTTGCTTGATGTCACCTTTTTCTCTGGCGATATTCCTTACGAATCAAGTCAGCCATGTCGAACTTTGTAATACACATGCAGTGATTGCCGCTGCACCAAAATGGGAAGACAAATTAAAACTCGCAGGCAGGGAAGAGCTTGCTCAACTACCATGGATATTTCCTGAGACTCAGTGTATATATCATAAATTTATTGAGGTGGTTTTTTCAGAAAACAACACCCAGCCTTCATGGATTACATCGAGTGCCACAGAAGATTCTACAATTGCCCTATTACGTTCAGGCGTGGGCCTGGCTTTCATCAGGGACGATGAAGCTGATGTGTTATTAAAAAAAGGTGAAATAGTCGTATGGCAAGGTGAATCTTTCACTCTTCCTTTGCGGATGGCCTATCTGGAATCCAGAAAAGAAGACCCAGTCATCAAAGCCTTATTGGAGATCATTGTGCAGAACTTTGATAAAGCACAAAACATAATTAACAATTCTGTAATTTACTCATACTAGTTAAATTAAACTACAATTAAACCAAACCCACTATTGAGGAATCATTATGTCGAAGCAAAAAGTTACTTTTTTAGGTCTAGGAGCCATGGGCTATCCAATGGCAGGTTATCTTGCTAAAAATGGCTATGACATTACTGTTTACAATAGAACAACAGCTAAAGCAGAAAAATGGGCAAGTGAATATTCTGCCAAGTTTGCAGCCACTCCTGAAGAAGCAGTTGCTGATGCTGAAATCGTATTTACTTGCCTGGGTAATGATAATGATGTCAGAGAAATATTTAAGAAAATATTTGCTGGCGCCAAAACAGGAACTCTTCTAGTTGATCATACAACGACTTCTCCCAGCCTTGCTCAAGAACTTTATGCTGAAGCCACAGAACGCGGCATGGAGTTTCTCGATGCTCCAGTATCCGGCGGACAGGCTGGTGCAGAACAGGGAATTCTAACCATTATGGTAGGTGGCGATCAGACGACCTTCGATAAAGCTTTAGATGCCATGAATGTCTACGCAAAAGCAACTACATTAATCGGCTCATCAGGAAAAGGCCAAGCCTTAAAGATGGTCAATCAACTTTGCATTACTGGCTTACTACAAGGCTTGAGTGAAGCATGGAGTATGGCTAAAGCCGTTGATATCGATGCAAAAACCATAGTTGATGTACTACAACATGGAGCTGCAGGTTCCTGGCAGATGGTTAATAGAACAGAAACAGCGATGAATAACGAATTTGACTTTGGTTTTGCTATCGACTGGATGCGTAAAGATTTAGCTATTTGCTTCGATGAGGCAGAAAAACTGGGTGTAGAGTTACCACTTGCTAAACAGGTTGATGAAAAATATGCAGAGCTACAGGAAAGAGGTTATTCGAGATCTGATACCTCTGTACTTGTTAAACAGTTTGATGATGAAAGGCGATGAAAACCTATTCTGGAAGCTGTCATTGTGGAAATGTGAGATTCTCATTTGATCACAAAGAAGAAATCATTTCTGGTTTGTATTGCAACTGTTCGATTTGCAAGCGTAAGGGGGCTCTTATGACAGACTTTGTTATTCCTCCTGACGAGTTTACAATTGAATTAAGAGAGGAGAATGACTTAGCCCTTTACGAATTCGGCGATAAAGCTGCTCATCATTATTTTTGTAAAACTTGTGGAATTTACCCTTTCCATCAAACATTACGCATGCCCGATCATTACCGGGTTAATCTTGGTTGTATCGATGAAATAGATAGCGATGAGTTAGAAACAGATATTTTTGATGGCAGAAGTTTATAAAAACTGCCTAAAGGTAAGATTTATTCTTGGCTCAATCACTTTAGTGGTTTTTGGTAATGAATGCAGCCAGTGATGCTGAGTTTCGCCTTTCATAAGAAGCAAACTCCCGTCTTCCAACTCAAGTGATACTGTTTTTTTGCTTTTCTTATGCTTAAAAGAAAATTTCCTCTGTGCCCCTAAACTCAAAGATGCAATTACCGCATTTTTACCCAAAGACCTTTCATCATCACTGTGCCAAGACATACCTTCGGCACCGTTATGATAGAGATTCAATAGACAAGAATTAAATACCGTGTCTGTTCGTTGTTCTACTATTTGCTTTATTTTCAATAACTCTGCAGTCCAAAGATGCGCTTGTTTAGTCGTATTTGAATAAGTGTAGCTATAGGGTTCATTACCGTACCAGGCTATCTTTCTATCTGTTATAATATGCTTACCATAAATGACAACTTCATCATTTTTCCATGCGATGTTTTGTAACAGTTTTTGGGTGAAAATCTCACTCAAGCAACTATCTAAAACCTGCCCAAAATAAAACACCTCACCATCACACGGTAAAATATTAAGTTTATGATCATATCCAAATAAATCCATTATTTAAGTTGAGCTACCTGAGCCGCTTCCCAGCCTATCATTGCTGATTTTCTTTCCTGGCCCCACATGTACCCCCCAGACTCTCCATTTGATCTGATTACTCTGTGACAAGGGATTAAAAAGGCAACAGGGTTGCTACCAATAGCCGTCCCCACTGCCCTTGATGCTTATGGCATCGATTTGATTCTGCTATAGCGCCGTAGGTAGTCAAATTTCCCAACGGAATTTTTAGCAATGCTTCCCAAACCTTTAATTGGAAGTCAGTGCCTTTTAAGTGAAGTTTTATCTGTTTTTCGTCATCAGTGTCAACACAAACAAAGTTTACTGCTTTCACATGCAACTCCTTTTCGGTTTCAACGAAACTGGCTTGAGGAAATCGCTGGAGCAACTCTTCAAAAGTCTTGTTTTTTATCTTCTGCAACAAAACCCATATAGCAGATTCCCTTATCTGTTGATGCGACAAGCATTATCCCAAAAGTACTTTGTAGATACTGATAATGTATTCTAAGTGACTCCCGCCTCGTTTAAAATCACCCGGTGTCATGCCTTCTATTTTAATGAATAGATCATGTAATCGCCCTGTGCCAGATAAGCCTGTTTCTTCTGTGACTTCTATCAATGAAGATTGCTGTTCTCCTAAAACCTGCTTTGCATAATTTATGGTGGTGTACTGTAGGAATTGTTTAGGACTAATTCCTGCCCAGTTGGTAAATAAACGTTGAAAATGAAAAGGGCTCAAATGAATGTGCTCAGCTATTTCTTCTAAACTTGGCTGTTGCTGAAAGTTACTCCTTATGAAAAGAATCGCTTTTTCAATTCGTGCAAAATCTCGATTGTATTTGTTGGAGCTACTTGAATCATGATAAGTAATTCTTTGCCTGCAAATTTACATCATAAGATTTAACACATACAAAAAAAACCCGAATCTTGCTAAATAATCACAAATTTGAAAGTACTTCAACACCCCCCCACTTTTGGAGGGTTTTTAGATAGTTTTCCTGTTCCTGATAATTGCTATATACTCCACAAACTTAAACTTCTAGATAGTTAAAAATACTATATTCAGAAAAATATGACTACCGTATTGATACCAAAGTAACAATCAAAATCAGTCCTCTACCTAAAGCACAATTGCTTCTATTGCCTAAACCCCTATGAAAATTTTTAAATCATTCCTTTTTTGGTTGTTTTTTGTTATCCCAATGACTTTGGGGATGCTCTATTATTTAAAAGTGGCAAGTCCGCAATATGAAGCAAACGCACATTTCACCATTGAGAAACAAGGAAAGGGTCAGTCAGACCCACTGGGTGCACTGACCGGTTTACCTGGAAGCGTCTCTTCGACAAGGGATGCTTTAATTGTTAAAGATTTTATCGAATCTAGAGAAGTCATAGAACGCACAAGAGAATATTTTGATTTAAAAGCCCTCTATGCCCGAGATGATAAAGATTACCTATCACGGTTAGAAAAAGACTCAAGCATTGAAGATATCGTTGAATACTGGCAGAAAAAAGTAAACGTCGAATTTGATACCACCTCAGGAATTGTTGATTTGAAGGTAACAGCATTTGAGCCTGAATCTGCAGTTAAAGTTATAAAAGCCATTTTAAAAGTCAGTGAAGAACTGGTAAATACCCTATCGGAAAAATCACGTCATGATAGTTTAAAATTTGCACGAAAAGAATTAAAAAACGCTGAAAATAAACTAAAAAATGCTCGTACTGATGTCAGAAAATTTCGTGATAAAGAACAAGCACTTAGCCCCGAACAATCTGCAGAATCCAAACTTAAATTGGTTGAGGAATTAGAAGCTGAACGTGCACGTGCAGAAGCTGAGTTAAGAAGCCTTAGACTGGAATTTCCGGACACATCAAGAAAAATTATAGAAGCCAAAAACAAGGTTTTCTCCCTCAAAAAACAGGTTAATATTGAACGTATAGAAGTACAAGAATCACTGATAGCACCGATGCTAAAACCATGAGTACAATAATTTCTAAGCACGAAGAATTATTAACAGAACAAGGTTTCGCAGAAAAATCTTATGAGGCTGCGCTGCTTAATCTAGAACAATCTACGAATTGATGCAACTCAACAACATCGGTATCTAACTGTTATTGTTCAACCTAAACTTCCCGAGGAACCCTCTAAACCAAACCAACCAAATGACTTTATTATCGTCTTTTTAGTACTGGTTTGTTACTCTGGGGAATACTGAGTTTAATTATTTCCTCTATTAGAGATCATGCTGGCTGGATGTAATGAACAAAGCTGGTAAATTAGACAAATCATGGAATTTATTAAATGCATTAAATGTTCAAGGTAGAGTTATTTCTGCATTGACTTTGCGTGAAACACGAGCTCAGATATGGAAATAGCAAGCTTGGATTCTTTTGGGCTTTATTTGAACCTTTTGCACATGTTGTTGTATTTATAGGAATTTTCTCTGCCCTTGATAGAGCAATACTCTCTTGGTGATAGTATGGGGTTATTTATTCTTACAGGAATTATCCCGTGGCTGCTTTATAGCAATATAGTGAATAATGTAATGGGAGGATTCACTCCAACAAAGCATTACTTGGATATCCTCAAGTGATGCCGATAGATATTACCATTTCTCGAGTTATTTTAGAATTTTCTACCTTGTTTTTAGTTATGCTGTTTTTTTTAGGCATCGCTCATTACATGGGTATCAGCAATTAGAATTGATAGCTTTCTTAGAAATGATGAAAGCCGACTGGGCTTAATCATACTTCTGGGCACTGGAATCGGTTTAATCAATGCAGCCATAATTCCCCACTACCCATCTTACTCAAGTATTTTTAGTGCTTTTTCTAGACCTTTATATTTTATTTCCGGAATATTTTTCACCGCAAATTTTCTATCTCCAGAAGTTTATGAATTGTTGATTTCAATCCATTGATTCACTTAATCGAGTGGTTTCGATCTGGATTTTACCCCAGTTTTGAAAGCGACTTGTATGATCCTGAGTATGCAGTGTCTGTTTGTGTAGGAATTTTTGCCATAGGTCTACTGGTTGAAAGACTAAGCAGTAAAAGGGCTCGACAAATATGATTGAATTTCGTCATGTCAATAAAGCCTATGATATGGCTCATGGAAAAAATATAGTTCTAAATGATGTCAGCTTTAAGTTTCCTGAAAAAAAAAATATCGGCGTCTTGGGTGTTAATGGCGCGGGAAAATCAACCTTACTTAAGATTGATAGCAGGTAGTGAATATCCTGATAGCGGTAAAATTATTCGCAAAGGAAGATATTCCTGGCCATTAGGATTTACTGGCTCATTTCACCCTCCCTTACGGGAATAGAAAATCTGCGCTTCGCCTGCAGAATTTATAATGCAGATATTAAATATGTCACTGAATATGTTAAAGATTTCTCTGAAATAGGTGATTATATTTATGAACCTATTAAAACTTACTCATCAGGTATGCGATCTCGCTTAGCTTTTGCCTTAAGTATGGCAATAGATTTTGAAGTTTATCTTGTCGATGAAATTATGGGTGTTGGAGATCAGGGCTTTCAGAAAAAGTGTAAAGATGCTTTTAATGCAAAAAGAGAGAACTCAAGCATCATTATGGTTTCACATAGCATGGCAACGATTAAAGAATATAGCGATGTAGCACATATTACTGACTGGTGAGCATCTTAGAAATTCACGATGATGTAGAGCACGCAATAGAACTTTATAATGGCTTAACAACAGCTTCAGACCTAAGGAAAAAGCTGCTGAGGCAATCCTTTAGTCTGCAACAGCGCTGCAATATCCATACTCAAAGCTATAGACACATGCACCGCAACGCCTCCCCAGATAGAGCGTGTATGTAACGCCAAAACACCTAAAAACAAACCAAACAAGATCGCACCACTTGCCTCTAACCACGGCTTGGACAAATGAATCATCATATAAGGGACGATCATTACGAAAATTGCATTAACTCCAAATGTAGGACGGCATGCCTGTATGATAAAACCACGAAAGAAAAACTCGACACAAATAAATTGAAGTAAATACAATACTTCCCAGGCAATCAAATCAAACCAGCTTCGATGCGCCAACTTATAAAAAGGGTAATGATTAGCAAAATCATCTCGAAAGCTAACTATGACTACAAAAGATAAAATGGGAGCCGCAAGTAACACATACCATTTGATATGCTCTCTCAAACGCCCTACTCCCAGCCCGTAACTCTTTAGTGGCTCTTTTAATATAAATTTAATCGTTAAAACAGGTATTAATACAAAAGCTACCAGATGCCAAAAACCCCACCAGGCTTGTGTCACCAAGGGGAAGAATGTTTGACGACGTAACTCCATCAGTTTCGCAGCTGGGTTATCTGTAGCTTGAGAAAACCAAAGATTCAACGTTGCATAAAAAGCCGTATTAAATTTAAGGTAATGCAGTAACAATATACACAACGCCACCACCATTAAAACGATAGCAGGCCTCTTGTCCCACTTAATGAGACCAACCTCGCCTATTATTATCATGAAGGTCTTTAGCATCCGCATTAGAAAAGGACTGATCATGAATAGATTGCAAAACTGCGAGGAATTTTTTAAATAACGTCATCACTTGATTGTAACTGAAAATACCCACATAAAATTTATCATAACTATCAATTTTGTTATCTATTAGTATTTAATGATATACTACCGTACAAATTAATTTTAACCTTCAAAGGGTACACAATGGAAATCGAAGTAGAAGGCAAAACAGTACAACTCAGCGAAGCTGGCTGGTTAGAAGACTTAAGCGAATGGTCTGAAGCAATAGCTGAAAAAATTGCAACAGAAGTTGAAGGAATCGACGAACTCACTCCTGAACATTGGGACATCATAAATCTTACTCGTAAAGCATTTTATGAGAACAATCAGGTGGCTGAACCTCGTAAATTCATGAAGATGATGAAAGAAGAATTTGGTAAAGACCGCTCTTCAAATAAGTACATCTTCCAGTTTTTTCCAAAAGGCGGATTGATTAAGTCAGCAAATAAAGTTGCAGGATTACCAAGACCAAAAGGTTGTAGTTAGCTTTTAGTCAACAGTTAGTCATTCAAAAAGCCAGTAGTTGTAAAATTACTGGCTTTTTTTGTTATTATCCAGCTCATGTCAACTGAACTTGAATCAATAAAACTTAAATTAAGGGAATTCGCCAAAGAACGCGACTGGGATCAGTTTCATTCTCCCAAGAACTTTTCAATGGCAATGATTGTTGAGTGTGCTGAATTGGTAGAGCACTTCCAGTGGTTAACGGACGAACAAAGCAAGAATCTCTCTGCAGAAACGCTTGATGAAGTCAGCCTGGAAATGGCCGATATATTTATTTATCTGATTCGATTAGCAGATAAACTGGATGTCGATCTTTTGGAGTCAGCCAAGCGTAAAATGATTCTAAACGCTGAAAAATATCCCGTTGAGAAATCTAAAGGCTTAGCGATTAAATACAATAAATTATAAAGTCACCCCACTACTTTGAATGACAATTCGTTTTGGTTATCGAAAACGATTTTGGAATTTATGCAGAGTTAGCGATTTTTTCTATTTGGAGCTAAGCAAGACTCTTCAAGAGTTTAGCGTTAATTTTTTGCTGCTGTTCACAACGCGCTCTATTAGCGATAAAAATACTTTTTAAGGTATTTACTGACTCATCAAACTCGTCATTGATCACCACGTAATCGAATTCGGAATAATGCTTGAATATCACACACCGACTGCCCCAGACGTTTAGCGATAACCTCATCACTATCCGTGCCTCTACCGCGTAGACGTTTTTCCAGCTCTGCTTTTGATGGCGGCAAAATAAAAATGGATAATGCTTCCGGCATCAATTCTCTCACTTGCTGGGCACCTTGCCAGTCAATTTCAAGAATCACATCGACACCCTTATTGAGAATATCTTCTACTGATTTCTTCGCTGTTCCATAATGATTACCAAACACATTTGCATGTTCCAGGAAGTCACCATTGTGCACGCCATCTAAGAACTTATCAGCATCTATAAAGTGATAATGCTTGCCGTTAACCTCGCCCTCGCGAGCTTTACGGGTAGTATGAGACACTGCCATTTCAGCACCCTGGAGTGTTTCCAGTAACTTTGTAATCAAACTGGTTTTACCCGCTCCCGATGGCGCAGAAATAATGTATAGTGTTCCGGTACTCATTAACAACTCTCAGAAATATTAAATATTATGTCGTGTATAAATCGTATTATCACTGTCCCAGCTTTTTCTGACAACTATATCTGGCTAATTTGTGATGAAAACCAGAAATACGCCGCGATTGTCGATCCTGGAGATGCAAAGCCTGTTATTGAAGCGCTAGAAAACAATAACATTCAACCTACGACGATACTAATTACTCACTTTCATGCCGATCATGTAGGCGGAATTGGACGCCTATTGGAAAAATATCCAGGTCTTCCTGTGTATGGCCCAGCAAGTGAGCGTATTCCGCACATAAGCCATCCACTTAAAGGTGATGAAAAAATACATCTTGATCAAATTGATGCTGATTTTCAGGTAATGAATGTTCATGGGCACACCGCTGGACATATTGCCTACTACACCAAAGATCAGTCGGGCGAGGGACGATTATTTTGTGGAGACACACTCTTTGCCGCTGGTTGCGGAAGAGTCTTCAACGGTACGATGAAAGATTTGCACGATTCATTAGCTAAAATTTCTAAACTGCCAGAAGACACTCTGATCTACTGCGCGCATGAATATACCTTGGATAATATAGGTTTCGCCAAATGGGTAGAGCCAGATAGCGGCGATATACTAGCTCGGGAAGAATCTTCTATGGCTTTATTAGATAGTGATCAGGCCACAGTGCCATCCAGATTGTCTTTAGAACTGGAAACCAATCCATTTCTGAGAACCCATTTACCTCATGTAGTACAACGAGTAGCAGAAGTAAGTGGCAAACAACTGGAAAACTCTACAGAAGTGTTTACTGCAATGCGAACCTGGAAAGATACCGAATATGATTAAAAGTACGTTTAATAAGTCACCCCCCTACTTTTAAGGGGTTTTTATTACCAATCTATTTTAAGCATCAAACTCAATCTTACTATGGCTGCCATCACAATAAGGCTTATTAGCCGAGGCACCGCAACGACATAATGCAGTCATACCCTCTTTCTGGACTTCTTCTCCATCAGGCAAAGTTATTGTCAAAGCCCCTTCAACCAGTAATGGCCCGCCTTTGGCAACTTTAACTTTAGTTGTATTACTTGATTCTGTTTCTTGCATTGCTTTATCCTCATTTTGTTCCATTGATAACGCCCCAGAAGGGCACTTTTTTACCTGAGCTATAATGTCTTCATCCGTGCTTTCGGCCAAGCTTACCCAAGGTCTATTTTCAGGATTGAAAACCTTTGGCAAACCATGAAAACAAATTTTTGAATGCGAGCATTTGGCGGGTTGCCAAACGACAGTAATGTTATCTGTAGAATAACGTTTGATAACTTCTTTCATAATATCCCTCCTTGCTGTTACTGGTATAGTTATTAGCATAGCTCAAAGAAGTGAGCTGACCTTCAGACCAATTTTATAAGTTAGTTCTTATCTGGGCTTTTTATTGCGACTTCTTAGTGGACTATAGCCGTATAAACATAATTACTGGATGACTCATTCGTATAAGGATTTGGAAAGGCTACAAGATGCGATTCAACATCAACAAACACACTTTCAAGAAGTTGAATAAAATCATCACTCACTTTCACATCAGACCAGAGAGCAAATACACCACCTTTTGTAATTTTATTAGCTAACGAAGACAAACCTGCTTCGGTATAAAAACCTGCATTACCCGGAGCGAGTAAAAAACTGGGCGAATGATCAATGTCCAGCAAGACCGCATCAACTTTCTTATCTTGATTGGCAACACCAAAACCATCTGTATCTGCGTTTGCGATTGCAAAGAAGTCACCTAAAACAAATTCGCAACGAGAATCAGCCATTAACTCATCACCCAAAGGTACCAAACCTTTTTCATGCCACTCAATCACTGGCTGCATAATATCGATGACTTTTAAAGACTTAACCAAAGGATTTTCCAGAGCGGCAAGTGCTGTATGCCCAAGCCCCAAACCACCGACGACAACATCCAGTGCTTTATCTTTAAATTGCTCACCAAGAGCCGCTAATCCCATACGAGAAAGCTGAACTTCTGCCTCAACAAACAAACTCGACATTAAGAACTCTTCATTCATCTTAACTTCGTAAATGAGTTTGTCATCCAGACGAGGTTCCGAGCGTTTTCTTAGGCTAATTTCACCTAGAGGCGTGTTTTGAAAATCAAGTTCTTCGAATATATGCGGCAAAGGAAATTCCTGAGGCTTTAAATTTTTCAGTATTGGCGTTATGGGAAGTTATCGCAAGCAGACAAACTAGTTAATATCAATTTACAACAGTTATCCTAGCTAGAATCATATCTAGTACAGACAATGTACATCGATGACTCCTTATGTAATCCACGATGGAAGCTTCTGGCGCTTAGTGAGCTTCGAAAAGCACCCCCCCACCTTTTGACTCGTTTTACTCACCCAACAGGCCAGCTAAAGCTGTTGTCTTCGCTTAGCTACGGTTTGCACTTTTTAAAATCATACCTCAAGCACCCTCTGTTCTCCATTCCCCAGTCCATCAATCGTCCAGGAGCCAACCCGGTATCGAATTAGACGCAACGTTGGAAAGCCAATGGCTGCCGTCATTCGTCGTACTTGTCGATTACGTCCTTCGCTGATAGTAATTTCCAGCCAACTATCCGGGACGGTTTTACGCACTCGCACAGGAGGGTCGCGATCCCATAGTAAATAAGGTTCTGGAATATTTTTTACCCTGGCTGGCAGTGTCATCCCATCTTTGAGTTCTACACCCTCACGTAGCTTATCTAGATCCGATTGCTCTGGTTCACCTTCAACCTGCACCCAGTAGGTTTTGCTCATTTTATGTTTCGGGCTGGCAATTCGATTCTGTAATTTTCCATCATCGGTTAATACCAGTAAGCCCTCACTATCGCGATCTAATCGACCCGCTGCATAGACTCCTTTTTGCTTTATATAATCAGCTAAGGTTGCACGCCCTTCGCTGTCTGTAAATTGAGTTAACACACCAAAGGGTTTATTGAATAGAATTATTTTTGACATAACGCTAAACTATCATACAAATACTGCTATCGTGCTATTAAAAAATGCTACAAATATCAATCCAAAAACTAAAAAAGAAAGTGACACTAAATACGCTAAGTATCGTTTTTGGCGGATTATTTTTGAGTGCCTGTAGCGTCACTTCACCAAAAATGAATGCGCCGCTTAAGGCTAAATCAAACTCGGAGTTATCTTCACTAGGAACCGCTCCTAAAAACCAAAGATCTGATGAACTATCATTATTTATGGCTTTTTCAGGCGGAGGAACACGCTCAGCAGCACTCTCGTATGGCGTTCTGAAAAAATTACGTGACACCAGAGTTAAAATTGGCAACAAACAAAGACGATTACTGGATGAAGTCGACTTGATCTCATCCGTTTCTGGCGGAAGCTTCACCTCGGCCTATTTTGGTCTATTTGGTGATGGTATTTTTAGAGATTTTAAGAAAAAAGTCTTGAAAAGAAGAATCCAGACCGAATTACTCAGACTCTCAATTTTCAGTCCAAAATCATGGATTCGATTGGCTCCAGCCTTATTTGAACGCAGTGATCTGGCTGCAGAGTATTACCATCAAACCATTTTCAGAAAGAAACACTTTGGCGATATGCGACCCGATGCGCCTTATATTGTTATCAATGCAACTGACCTGTCACTAGGACAAGGCTTTTCTTTTACTGGCTATCATTTCAGCTGGATTTGCTCAGATTTAAACAGCTACCCGGTTTCTCGTGCGGTTGCTGCATCCTCTGCCGTACCCGTTGTATTCTCTCCGATTACCTTAAAAAATCACGCTGCGAATTGCCAGTTTTCTCCTATTGTTTGGGACGTTCAAAGACATAATAGAAACAACATAAAAAATAAGCAAAAACGCTATAAAGATGCACTCAAGGTTAAGAATTACCGTGATGATAAAAACTTAAAATACCTCCACTTAGTGGATGGTGGAGTTGCAGATAACTTAGGCATTCGTTCTATTCTGGATATCATTTCTTTCCATAATGACAATATGTGGAATACGATGAAAACCTACGGCATGCAAAAAACCAGGAAAATGGTTTTTATCAGTGTAAATGCAGCCAGTTTCCAAAATACTGCTATAGCAACCAGAAAACGTGGACCATCTACTGTTGATGTAATCGATACCACCACCACGATTCAATCAAACAAATACAATACAGAGACTATTGATTTATTGACGAGTAAATTCCCAATCTGGAAAAAACAGGTTCAGGAATCCCGCTGTCGAGAAAAACCGAGTAAAGACTGTGCAAATATTGAGTTCCAATTGATTGAAATTAATCTTGAAGACCTGAAACCATCCGAAATCAAAGAATTGGGAATAATACCTACTGCTCTAGAGCTACCCGGTAAAACGGTTGACCAGCTAGAAAATGCAGGGATCAATTTGATGCAACGCTCAAAAAGCTTTAAGCGTTTTGTGGATGGGTTTTAATCTAAAGTGAAGCCTTTAAATAATAACCCAGAGTCACCCCCATACTTTGAATGATATTAGGTTTTTGTTTTTTAAAAACGTAAATAGAATTTATGCAGAGCTAGCCATTATTTTAGCAAGCCAACTAAACTTGATTAAGAATTTTTAAGCCTAGTTAAAAATTCGTCCAATACCTGTTGTCTGTCCAGCAAAATCATAGGCAGCCGCCTCAAATGGCGACATTAAAGTTTCTGCGGATATAATTATTGCCGCCGCAAGCATTAGGCTAATTGTAAAAATAGATAAAATTGAAAGCTTCATGATTATCTCCTTTGCCATTTTTTGTCTAATTACTATTAAACAGTCTGATAACTAACACATTATTATTTTTTCGCCGGCAATTCTGTGAAGTTCATCACACTATTTGCAATAGATTTATATTTCATTAAAAATGACACCCCCTACCTTTTGGGCACTTTTTCAAACTAAACCCTATTCCAAACCCTTCAATTCAGCGCTACACTAAGCCAATACCAATTAATCTAGGAAAACCCCATGCCAGAGTATCGTTCACGCACCACTACCCACGGCCGCAATATGGCGGGCGCTCGCGCTTTATGGCGCGCTACTGGAATGCAAGATGGTGATTTTGATAAGCCTATCATTGCCATTTCAAACTCATTTACACAATTTGTACCGGGTCATGTTCATTTAAAAGACATGGGACAACTGGTTGCACGTGAAATTGAGCGCATGGGCGGTGTAGCAAAAGAATTCAATACCATTGCTGTAGATGATGGTATCGCCATGGGCCATGATGGAATGCTTTATAGTTTGCCGTCGCGCGAAATTATTTCAGATTCGGTTGAGTACATGGTAAACGCGCATTGTGCGGATGCATTAGTTTGCATCTCAAACTGCGACAAGATTACACCGGGCATGTTAAACGCGGCTTTGCGGTTGAATATTCCGGTAATTTTCGTTTCTGGCGGACCGATGGAATCTGGCAAAGGCGTGATTAAAGATCAAGTTGTTAAACTTGATTTGGTTGATGCCATGGTTGCCGCTGCTGACGACAATAATAGCGACGAAGACGTATTGAAAATGGAAGTGTCGGCCTGTCCTACCTGCGGCTCGTGTTCGGGTATGTTTACTGCAAATTCGATGAACTGTTTGACCGAAGCTTTGGGTTTATCGCTGCCGGGCAATGGCTCGATGTTGGCAACGCATTCAGATCGAGAGCAGTTATTTTTGGAAGCTGCTAGCCAGATAATGGTGTTGACCAAACGTTGGTATGAAGAAGACGACGAAACTGCTTTACCGCGCAACATCGCCAACTTTAAAGCCTTTGAAAATGCGATGAGCCTCGATATAACCATGGGCGGTTCAACCAATACAGTTCTACATTTATTGGCAGCAGCTCACGAAGCCAAAGTCGATTTCACCATGGACGATATGGATCGTTTATCTCGTTCAGTCCCTAATTTGAGCAAGGTTGCACCAGCGACACAGCTATACCACATGGAAGATGTACATCGCGCAGGTGGTGTTTTCAGAATACTGGGCGAGCTCGAACGAGGTGGCATGCTTCATACTGAATGTAATACCGTACACGCACGCACCATGGGCGAAGCGTTAGAACTATGGGACATCGCACGCAATCCATCTGAAGCAGTGCAAACTTTTTATAAAGCTGCGCCGGGCAATGTGCGTACTACGCAAGCATTCAGCCAAAGCAAACGCTGGGATGATCTTGATATCGACAAAGTAGGCGGCTGTATTCGCGATGTTGAACATGCGTATTCTAAAGACGGCGGTTTAGCGGTGCTTTACGGCAATATCGCTGAAGATGGTTGTATCGTAAAAACTGCGGGAGTTGATGAGCATATTTTAACATTTTCCGGTCGCGCACGCGTTTATGAATCGCAAGACGATGCGGTAACAGCGATTCTTGATGATCAGGTTGTAGAAGGCGATGTGGTTGTGATTCTTTACGAAGGACCAAAAGGCGGCCCTGGCATGCAGGAAATGCTTTACCCAACGAGTTACCTGAAATCGAAAGGCTTAGGCAAGGCATGTGCATTGATCACTGACGGCCGTTTCTCTGGAGGCACTTCTGGTTTATCAATCGGACATGCTTCTCCAGAAGCAGCAGAAGGTGGAGCGATTGGATTGGTTGTTGAAGGCGATATGATCGATATCGACATTCCAAACCGTAAAATCTCGCTTAGAATTTCTGATGATGAACTACAGCAACGCCGTGATACCATGGACGCTAAAGGCAGCGATGGCTGGAAAGCTGGCCCTCGTCCTAGAAACGTTACTCCAGCCCTAAGAGCTTATGCTGCAATGGCAACGTCTGCTGCAAAAGGGGCTGTTAGGGATGTTTCTCAAGTAGAGAAATAAATACCTTATAAGTACGGGGGTGGTGCCTATTCAAGGCTCACCAATATCCAGAAAAGTCACCCCCCTACTTTTAGGCATATTTTATTAAATCTAAAATCTAGTCACTGAAAAAGCACTTAGATAAGTTCTAAAATTCTTTAAGGTTTCATTGCTCTGATCGCCTTCGATCAATGCTGTAATAATTTTCGCTGATATTGGCGCCTGGGTTATACCCAAATGCTGATGCCCGAAAACCATTCCAATCTGTGGATGCTGAGGATGTAAATCAATCACTGGCAATGAGTCTGGAAAAGTAGAACGCCTCCCCATCCACTTTGATGGTTCTTGCTTATTAGCCTTCATCCCTGGAATGATATCTTCGATATGTTTATTTAAAGTTAGGTATCTCTTTTCGACTGGCTTTGAGTCCACATTCGAAAACTCAGCAAAACCCGTTATTCTCATACCATTATTCAGAGGCGTCAGAAAAACATTTCTATCGTTTGATGATATCAGGTGTTTGAATTTAACGGGGCTATCTGGAAATGTGAGATGATAACCGCGCTCTGATTCTAAGGGAATTTTGAGATTTAGTTCTTCGAGTAATTTCTTACTCCATACACCTAAACAAACTACCGACTTATCAAAACTTGATAATCCTTCTGCAGTTCTAATTTTTACGCTCAAATTCGACCCATCATCAGGTGCTGTAATTTGGAGCACTTCCTTACGTTGAAATTCACCACCTTGCTGGATGAAATAATCAAAGAATTTTCTCGCTGTTTCGTAAGGTTCAAGTAACTGATATGCCTCCGGATAATACAAAGCATGTTTAATTTTTTGTGACAGCGCAGGCTCCAGTTTGAAAATAGCACTACCTTGTAAAAGCTCGCACTTGATACCTGAACTTTGCATTTCTTTTTGTGTTTGTTCAGCTTGATGTAGATCTGACGAGTTTTCCCAGATTTTCAAATAGCCGCTATTGCGCAGCATCTCCAGACTATCTGTTTTTTCCAACAGGGTCTTCCATGCCTCAATTGAGTACTTATGCAATTGAGCCGTAGCGTCACGACTTTTCTCTATTCGAGTTTTTCTAGCTTCCTTTAGAAACCGCCAACACCAGGGAATAAAGGCTAAAAAATGATCTGGAGTCACTTTGAATGCGGCATTTTTACTAAAAATTAATTTAAGCTCAGAATAAATATTTGCAGGTGTCGCTTGTGGCTCTGTCATATTTACAGCGATATAGCTGGCATTTCCATAAGTAGTCTCGCGAGCAGGTTCCGCCTTATCAAAAATTGTTACCTGATAACCAGCGCTTTGCAGCTCAATCGCGGTGCAAATACCAACGATACCGCTACCAATAACAGCAACCTTACCTTTTGACTTGTGACCTGCAGACTTACTGCCAGGCATTCTAAATCGAACCTTTGTAAGCCAGCATCGCCGCCGCTAGATCTTCTCTCGCTGCCCCAACGGACTTAAATAATGTGATTTGCTGCTCACTATCTGCTAATTGGCTTCGCCCTTGATGTTGATTACCACACAGCTCTGTAAACTCAGCGACCACATCATCTTTATTAAAAACACCGCTTTGCATGGCTTGAGTAAGATCACCCGCCTCAACTAATGCACCAGCACGTGTATCAACAAAAACTGAAGACATCTGAATTACAGCATCATCCGTTTCACGCATATCTGGTCTGAAAGCCCCCACTAAATCGAGGTGTGTTCCTGGTTGCAGCCATTCACCTAAAATAATGGGCTGATTCGACATGGTTGCGCAACTAATAATATCTGCCTCAGACGCCGATTTCGCCAAGTCAGAATCCGTACAAACTTTTGCAGATTTTCCATCAGCAACCAATGCTTCAACCAGCTTTTCAGCGGATTGTTGATTACGACTCCATACTTCGATTTGATCTATTGGTCTCACTGCACAATGAGCATCAACTAAGGCACGCGCCAAACGACCAGAGCCAATCATCAATAATCTGTGTGAATCTGTGCGTGATAAATATCGACTAGCCAGTGCTGAAGCCGCTGCTGTACGCCGGGCGGTTAGTTCGTCCGCGTCAAACTGTAAAAGGGGTTCGCCGGTTTTTGCACTGCTTAATAAATAACTGCCATTCAACCCTGGTTTACCACGCTGACTATTTCCCGGGAAAACGGCCACCTGCTTTACACCAAGGTACTCACCTTCAATCCATACCGGCATTAATAATAAGGTTGCTTGAGGGTCGCCCGGGACATTAATACTGTGATGATGACGCACGGGCTCAACCACCGGTTTTACAAAGATTTCTTCTATTGCATCAATTAATTCAGGCCACGGAAGTAGCTTTTTGATTTGTTCGGAATTTAGGTAGTTTACAGCGCTCATATTCGTATTTACTCATGAAATCTATGATTATGACTGAATTAAAGTAACACGGTTTTGGAGAATTGAGGAAGGATAAATGCACCCCCCTACTTTTGAGGGTTTTTTAGAGGTTTCTATAGATATAGGTTAGTTTTTAAGTGTTTTATAACGGTAAAACGAGCTAAAACTCGGGTTTCGATTCACGCGCAAATAATTCTGTGACGGCATCTTCGGGTGCCATGCCTTTATAAAGAACCTTATGAACGCATTCGCTAATCGGCATCTCAATCCCGGCACGCTCAGCCAACATATGGATACTGTGTGATGTTTTGGCGCCTTCTACCGCTTGTCCAATCTCAGCAATTGCAGCATCAAGATCTTTCCCCTCACCAAGCGCTAAACCTAAACGTCGATTTCGTGATTGATTGTCGGTACAGGTTAAAACCAGATCACCAACACCGGATAAGCCCATAATTGTTTCATGTTGCGCACCCATCTTATCGGCTAGACGCATAATTTCAGCAAGACCTCGGGTGATAATAGCGGCACGTGCATTAGCGCCAAAGCCTAAACCATCAGAAATTCCAGCGGCAATGGCTAGCACATTTTTCACTGCACCACCCAGTTCTACACCGAGCACATCATCACTCGTATATACACGATAGTTACCACCTTGAAAAGCTGCAGCAGTTCGTTCTGCCAATGCTTCTGTAGACGCCGCTGCAGTCATTGCTGACGGCAAACCTTTGGCAACTTCAGTGGCAAAAGTAGGTCCAGAAACCAAACCATAGGGTATATCAGCACCTAGCTCTTCAATTAGCACTTCATGCAACAGCTTGCCACTACCTACTTCTAAGCCTTTGGTTGCCCAGACAATGGTGTGCTGTTTACTCAGTTTAGGTTTTAATTGTTTGAGTAAGTCACGGAATCCATGACTTGGAATAACGATTAGTTGGTCATGGGAGTGCTTTATTAGATCATCAATGGAATCTGAACATCGAAGATTATCAGGGAAAGGAATTCCCGGAAGGTAAACAGTATTTTCGCGTGCTTTATCATAAGCAGCAATATCCTCTGGATTGAAATCCCAGAGTAATACATCTATACCATTTCTAGCAAGCTGCAACGCCAGAGCAGTACCCCATGAACCTGCACCGTAAACCGATATTTTCTGGGGACGCTCTATTGTTGTCATATTTCTTACTCTTTAAGTGTTTACTCTTTAGTGTTTTACTCTTTGGCAGTCAAAGTATTTAAACTTCAGTAGTCTCTGCTGGCGCTTCACCATTTGCCTGAGCTTCTTGCTGCTTGGCAATGTTTTGAGCGTAAAGCGCATCGAAGTTAATTGGAGAAAGGTGCATTTCTGGGAAACTACCTTTAGATACCAAATTAGATATCACTTCACGGGCATATGGAAATAAATTACTTGGGCAGTAACTTGCCAGTAAATGATTCAACTGCTCAGCGGGGTAGCCCTTGATAAGGAATGCGCCTGCCTGAACTACTTCTACAAGGAATGCAGTTTTGCCATCTTTGCCTTTAACTGAGACCGTCAGATGAAGCTCTACTTCATAATGATCTTCACCTAATGGGTTAACCTGTGTATTAAGGTTTAAATTTGTATCCGGTTCCCAATCCTGAGTAAATATAGCAGGGCTATTTGGAGATTCGAACGAAATATCTTTAACGTAAACACGCTCGATAATAAATTGTTGCTCCTGAGCTTCAGTATTTTGAACGGCTTCTTGTCCGTTAGCCTTAGCTCCAGGTTGTGATCCATTTTGTGAATTTGTTTCTTCAGCCATCTTGTACTATCCCTAATTTCTGATCCAGTTCGCCCTGTCG
Source organism: uncultured Gammaproteobacteria bacterium (assembly GCA_963807855.1). GTDB lineage: Bacteria > Pseudomonadota > Gammaproteobacteria > Thiotrichales > Thiotrichaceae > Cocleimonas. Next base: position 106,781 of record CAWEEB010000013.1, read on the forward strand.
GTCGAGGGCAGAAATGTCATCATAACCACCCATGGATTCATCATTTATAAAAATTTGCGGAACTGTATCTCGTCCGCTGCGTTGTTCCATTTCATCCCATAGTTCACGGTCGCGACCTACGCTTATCTCGGTATATTCTACGCCTTTTTTCTTAAACAACGACCTTGCGCGCATACAATATGGGCAAAACCGTGTGGCGTACATAATTACTTCTGCAGGCATAAAGCTATTAACGCTTAGCTAAAGGTAAGTTTGCTGATTCCCATGCCATGATACCACCAGCAAGATTTGAAACATTCTCAAAGCCAGCTTTGGTTAATTGGTTACATGCATGACCAGAACGACTACCGCTACGACAATAAACTAATACTGGTGCTTGTTTACTTTTGCTTAATTCACCGATTTTTTGCGGTAATTGAGATAGAGTAATATGTCTCGCGCCTTTTATCATACCAGACGTTATTTCTTTATCTTCACGAACGTCAACTACTACAGCGTTATCTTTGTTTAATAACATAACAGCTTGATTAACGTTAACTTGTTTATATTTTCGGGTAAAACGTGAAATTTCAAGTTTGATGATAAAAAACAATACCGCAATAAAACCCAATATAGGCAAAGGGTTATTGCCAGCGAAATCAATGTATTCTTGCATGAATCTTCTTCAGAAATGTATAAAAAGGGTAAGATAACCGCAGTAGAGCTTTGGGTAAAGCACTAATACTATTTTTTCAGGCTGAAGAGTCAGCCCGATAAGATTTTAGATGCTATTAAGTTGCAAACTTAAAGCTTAAGAAAAAGCCTAGTGTGTGCTGCAAAAAACCTCTTGCATCATACCGATGAGCTTGAGCGTACGGGCATCTCCAACACGATAAAATACTCGATTTGCTTCTTTTCTTGAAGCAAGTATTCCTTTATCCCGCAATATCGCTAGATGTTGTGAAATATTGCTTTGTGACGTACCAACGCTCTCTACAATATCTTGAACACTTACTTCATTCTCACCAAGTACACAAAGAATTTTCAGACGTAAAGGATGCGAAATAGCTTTAAGTGAACGAGATGCCGTTTCAACATCTTCTTGTCTAACTAAAAGGTCACTCACAAGTGTGCAATTTTCATCAGCACCTTGGGCAATTTTCGGACTATTCATATATTATTATACTCTGCAGGTAGGTTATATTCGTTATTCAATATATTATAAAACAACGATACTATAATATACTCCGACAGTATTTATATCAAGCCGATTATAATTTACGTTAAAGCTTAAAAGTTCGTTTATGAACTGATAAAATCTCGACAAATGGGGCTAAAAATTACAACAATCAAATCTAAAGGTTCGTCTGTGAAAATTGATATTTTTACAGCGCTTGTGTGTGGTTTATTACTGTTAACACCTCTATCAAGCTGCTTTGCAGAAACCTCCAATCAAAAACAAAGTAGCATTAAAAACAAAATATCTAAGACTAACAAAGTTCTTGCACAGGAACGTATCAAGTCTCAGAAATTAGCGAAAAAAGTCATTATTGCAGAAGATAAACTAAACGAGATTTCTAAAAGACTCTACAACACCGAAGCTGAAATAAACGCATTAACGACAAATTTAGCTAAATCGAATGCAAAAAAACAAAAATTAATAACACAAACCAATCAACAAAAAGATGCCCTAGCACAACAAATGCAGGCTTTGTACACATCCGGTAAACAATCGCATTTACGTTTATTGCTCAAGCAAGACAATCCATCAGATATTAGTAGAACGATAAAGTACTACGAATATATGAATAAGCATCGTTTAGAGCGCATCAAAGGAATTCAAGGGCAACTGGTTAAAGTAAAAGTCATTCAGGATAAGATAAATGCAGATTCAAAAACGTTAAATGAATTACTAGCCAAGCAAAGTTCCAGAAAGACGTTGTTAAAAAAGACTGTAAAAGAACGCGAGTCAGCATTAAAGAAACAAAAGAAAGTTGTCTATTCGCAAGAACAAAAACTTTCTAAACTGCGAAAAGAAGAGGCACGCCTGAAAGGAGTCATACAACGCCTTGCCGAAAAAACAAGAAGAGAAGAGGCCGAACGCAAGCGACAGGAACAACAAAAACAGCTCGCCAGTAAAAAAGTAACACCAAAGAACAATACAAAAATAACTAAGCCAAAACAAACAGGCGCTATAGTAAACAGGCGTTTTGTTCCCAACAAACCATTTTCTTCCCTAAAAGGAAGGCTTTCCTGGCCGGTAAAGGGTCGTCTTACACAAAAATATGGTAGCAATAGAAACACCAAACAAAAATGGAAAGGTGTCATTATCTCTGCTCCGGCGGGGTCCAATGTACACGCCATTGCCCGTGGAAAAGTAGAATATAGCGGCAGACTAAAAGGCTACGGCTATCTTGTTATCATTCGTCACGATAAAAATTATCGTAGCCTATATGCCTACAATCGTAGTGTTTATAAAAAAGAAGGCCAAATTGTTAAAGCAGGAGAAATCATTGCTGCAGTAGGAAATTCAGGCAGTCAAACTAACTCTGGCTTATATTTTGAGATTCGTCGAGGTACAACACATCATAACCCTGCTCAATGGTGTAGATAAGCATTTAAAAATAAGCTTTTCCTAGCCTGCTTATTTAGTGACAATATCTCCGGTATTAGGGTAATATCAATCGATCTTACCTTGATATTAGAGAGCTGTATGCCCTTAAAAAAACCACTCACATCAGGCGTCATTTCTGGCGTAGCAATTGGGCTTGCAGTCGCTTTAAGTATTAATGCATTTGCATTAAAACCAAGCACCCAAACACTGCCACTTGCACAACTTAAAAAGTTTTCCGAAGTCTATGCAAGAATCAAAAACGACTACGTCGAAGAAGTTGATGATAAAAAGTTAATTACAGATGCAATTAGCGGTATGTTAGCGGGGCTTGACCCACACTCCGCTTATCTTGATGAAGAAGCCTTCACTGAATTACGTGTGGGAACATCTGGCGAATTTGGCGGATTAGGTATAGAAGTGGGGATGGAGAATGGCTTCGTTAAAGTTATTGCTCCAATTGACGATACACCAGCGAAAAAAGCAGGTTTGAAATCTGGCGATTTAATTATTCGTCTCGATGACAAATCTGTTAAAGGCTTAACACTCAATGATGCCGTCAAGCTGATGCGCGGCAAGCCTGGCGAACCAATCGATTTATTGATTACTCGAGAAGGTAAAAGCAAGCCTTTCAAAATCACTATTGTACGTGATGTGATAAAAGTTAAGAGTGTTAAAAAGCGAATTTTAGAAAAAAATTACGGATACCTGCGTATTTCAAGCTTTCAATCTAAAACCACCGACAACACCAGAAAAGCGGTTAAAGACCTTTTAAAAGAAAATAAATCTGCACTAAAAGGCCTAGTATTAGATCTGAGAGACAATCCTGGTGGTGTTTTAAATGGCGCTGTAGGTGTATCCGATGTTTTCTTGAGCAAAGGTAATATTGTTTACACCGAAGGACGGGTAGACGATGCACTGATGCGCTATAACGCAACACCAGATGATTTGCTTGATGGTGCGCCCCTGGTGGTTCTTGTTAACCAGGGATCTGCTTCGGCCTCTGAAATTGTTGCCGGCGCGTTGCAAGATCACAAGCGTGCTTTGGTTATTGGTACAAAAACATTTGGCAAGGGTTCTGTTCAAACGGTACTCCCTCTGGATGAGAAGACCGGGGTAAAATTAACAACTGCCCGCTATTTCACCCCATCAGGCCGATCAATTCAGGCAAAAGGGATTGAACCAGACATTACTGTTGAAGAACTCGAATTCAAGAAAAAGGATGAAAATGGTGAGGAAGATATTTCACCCTTATCAGAAGCAGATTTGAGTGGTCACATCTCTAATCCCAATGGAACTAAAAAGAAACCTGTAGTGGCGCCAGAGAATGCAACAAAAACTGAAGATAAACCAGATGAGAAAGATTTAATAGAAACTGATTTCCAACTTTATGAAGCACTAAATTTATTAAAAAGCATGAATCTAATACAGGAAATGAATTTAAAGAAAGGTTGATAGCTCTTGAGCAAACCTTGAGTATTATAAGAACAGTTGCTAAGGGGTTGATTATATTGAAAGTCACCCCCCTACTTTTAGGCACATTTCTCTATATGTTTTCTACAAAATTTATCAAGCTAGAATCTAAAGTTTTCGCTAAAGAATAAGGCATCGCTGTTTTTTTGCGGTAGAATCCCTGCCCATGAATATTCGCACACAACTAGAAACAAAAATCACCCAGGCTTTAGCCGATGCAGGTGCTCACAATAATGCTCCAGCAGTAGTAAAAACTTCATCTCGACCAGAATTTGGAGACTACCAGGCAAATGGCATAATGGGCGCGGCCAAAGCACTCAAAATGAATCCGCGGGAATTTGCTGCCAAAGTTTTAGAAAACCTTGACCTATCTGAGTATGCCAACAAGCTGGAAATTGCCGGGCCTGGGTTTATCAATATTCATTTAAAAGACCAGTGGCTGGAACAACAAGTAGAAAAAACGCTCAAATCAGATAGATTAGAAATTAAAAAAACTGAACACCCAGAAACTGTTGTCATTGATTATTCTGCACCAAATCTAGCCAAGGAAATGCATGTTGGTCATTTGCGTTCAACCATTATCGGTGATGCAATTGCCCGTGTTTTAGAGTTTACCGGGCACAAAGTGATTCGCCAAAACCATGTCGGCGACTGGGGTACACAATTCGGCATGCTGCTTACTTATATGGGTGAGCTAAAGCAGCAAGATGATCAAATTACACTGCAATTGACTGACTTGGAAAAGTTTTATCAAGCAGCAAAAATTCGCTTTGATGAAGATGCTGATTTTGCCAGGCAAGCACGTGAAAACGTAGTAAAACTTCAGGCTGGTGATCCAGAGTTTTTAGCGCTATGGAAACAATTTATTGATACATCACTAGATCACTGCGATGAAATATATCAGACTCTAAACGTATTGCTAACGCGTGAAGATGTCATGCCAGAGAGCGCCTATAACGATGACTTAGCAAATGTCATTAACGACCTAAATAAAAAGGGGCTTTTAACCGAAGATCAAGGAGCACAATGCGTATTTCTAGATGAATTCAAAGGCAAAGATGACTCAATAATCCCAATGATCGTGCAAAAATCAGATGGCGGCTATTTATACGCAACAACAGATTTAGCGGCACTAAGATATCGTAATGATACTCTGGGTATGACACGCGGCTTATACCTGGTTGACGCACGCCAAAACCTGCATCTTAGACAAGTATTTGCAGTAGGTAAAAAAGCAGGATTTGTAAAACAACAAACCAGCCTTGAACACATGGCATTTGGCACGATGATGGGTAAGGACGGCACACCGTTTAAGACGCGTACTGGCGGTACTGTTAAACTCATTGATTTACTGAAAGAAGCACAACAACGTGCGCTTGATCTAGTCACAGAGAAAAATCCAGATCTAGATCAAACAACTCGGGAAAGTATCGCCAAGACAGTTGGCATTGGCGCGGTAAAATATGCTGACCTAAGTAAAAACCGCACTTCTGACTATATATTCAACTGGGACACAATGCTCAGCTTTGAAGGCAATACAGCACCCTACTTGCAGTATGCCTATGCCCGAATTCAAAGCATATTCCGTAAATCAGGGGACATTGATGAATCCGCAAGAGTTATTATTGAAGAGCCTGCAGAACGCCAGTTAGCCAGTAAATTATTACAACTATCAGAAGCTATTGAAGCAGTTGCCAAAGATGGTACGCCAAATATTTTGTGTAATTATCTTTACGAGTTATCTGGAAACTTCATGACATTTTATGAAGCTTGTCCGATTATGAAAGCTGATGAAAACATTAAACAGAGTCGCTTGAAACTCTCTCAACTCACTGCAAATACTTTGAAAACTGGGCTAGATTTATTAGGCATTGATGTAATGGAGCGGATGTAAATCGCAGTTCTTAACTGTTCAATTAATCCTCAATCATTAATTTAAAGCCTTCGTGTGAAGCTATAAAACCAAGGTCAGTATAAAATCGAATAGCATCAGAACGCTGTTTGTTTGAAGTTAATTGAACAATATTACACCCCCGTACTTTGGCGCGTTTTATTGACCATTCGAATAACTGCTTACCATATCCCTTATTTCGGTGATCTTTATGCACTCGCACACCTTCGATTAAGCAACGCCATGAACCTTTATAGGTGAGATAAGGAATAAAGGTAAGTTGTAACATCCCAATAATCGACGTTTCTGACCCTTCTTCTATTTCCGCAACTATCAATTCATTATTGAGATCATCACTAATTATTTTAAGAGCTTCAATATAAGCCACATTAACAGGCTTTGAAGAATCTTCGCGATGCGCACCTAGCTGATCATCAGACAACATTTCAATTAAAGTGGAGAGGTCACTTTCCTGCGCTTGTCTATAAATCAAATCCATAACCACTTCTATTAGGTTTAAATATGCTTAATTTTAATAGCGTTCAGGCTTTAACAGCATCGTTTAGCTTTTCTTCCGATATCGGAAAACTCAATGATTCTGTAATATCATATCGAGCTTGCAATTTAGCCAATTGATTCTCATGTTCTTTATCATAGAAAATAATCACTTTTATACCATTATGGCGCTGAACTACCGACATCATTGACTCTAAGGAACTGGTTCTATCGCGAAAATCGGATTGGTAATTAAACTCCGCAACAATTACAGCAGGAACCTGCTTCTTTAACAGTTTCAATACTTTTCGCATACTGGTTTCAGTAATGACTTCAAAGCCAATATTCTGATACAACTCAGTAAAATTTGGATAACCCCCAATCTCGCTTACCGCTAATAATAAAGGTTTCTCTTTCAAAGTTAATCCCTTTCAATCTCATAGATTAAATCCAGACCATACTCGTCTACCGATAAATCGGCTTCCAAAGACAACACTTTATTAATTTTATATTTAATAACAATTTTTTGAGTTTGGTCAAATAGACCAAAAAGATAACGTACATATAATCTCGACCCTAGCCTTTTACCTAAAGCTATTTCACTCTCTCTTAAGTCTTCTTTTGTAACAATATTGACATCGTCCAAACCAAAAGATGCACCAATACTTTGCACCAAACTGCCACTACCGGTTATTCCCAAACCTCTAACTGCCGACATCAAGAGTGCACTTTCCTGACCTGATGCTGTAGATAAACTATGCCCCGTTAACAAAAAGCTTAATGCTTCGCTTTCAGGCATAGCCGGACTAGAGAATATTGTAGATTTGGGGTTGAGTATATTCCCTCCAAGATGAACACCTACAATTTGACCATCGACGGTTCTGGTGGCGCGAATATCCATACCAACAAGCTTGGGTGAGCCATTGAATATCAAGCGACCGTTATTGATTTCTAAATCCTGGCCATAAGCCTGAAATTTTCCGTCAGTAACCCTTAAGGAACCATTTGCCAACACGTCACGGCGGTTATGCGTGACATTAACATCGCCAGAAAGCCTTGCCTTTAAACCAAATGCATCTATCCGGACATTATCCCCCAACGCTATCAATACATTAGGTTGTAATTTTACCGCTGAAACCTGTTCACCAGGTTTTCTCTCGCCAATTACAAATGCATCATCTGATTCATCAATGCTGGATTCGGGAATATCTTTTAAACGAATATCTGCAAATGGAATAGTTACCTTTCCTTTTATGCTCACTAATTCAGGTGATAACCCTAAAATAATGTCTGGTGACATCGTTGCCTTAATTTCATTGGTATTCATGAAGCGAATATTATTACCACTGATTTTAATAGTAGCTTGCCACTTCGCCACATCCTTAATATCCATATCACCGGTAACATTCAGGGCACCGTTACCCATTAACATTTTGCCGTTTATTTTGGCTTTTCCGGGCTGGTCTGCCGTTACATTAATATTTATGTCAGTTAATTCTGTACCTGCTTCAGGTAATCTAAGGTAGGCATTTTTTATATCAGCCTGTCCTTTTATTTGAGGCTTACTTAATAATCCGCTAAAGCTAATGTTACTGCTGAGTGCCCCACGTAAGCCTCGACTATGTGGGATTAGCTCTTGTGCAAAGTTGATATTAGGTATATCAAAATTAGCCTTGCCATCGATTGTATGCTTGCCATTTTCTGGTGACAGTACAATTTTGGCATTCGCTGAAAACTGACCACGATTTACTATCTTCATCGAAGCCTCAGCATTGATCGTTCGATTATCTATAGTTGCGTTAATTTCTGCATCTTCATAAAAGAAATCACGTTCTTCGTCTTGTGTTTTGTATGAGAAACTATTGCTCGGGAGCTTGAATTGGATTTTCCCCTTCGGCTTGCCGTTATTTTGATTTATATCGTAAGAACCATTAACAACACCATTCAAGTCCATGCCCTCTGGCAACCATGGCTTGGCTAATTCTAGAGGAATTTCCTTTAACGTACCTTTTGCATTAAAACCGCTATTCTCAGACCAACTGGCGGTAGAACAAGCATTAGTCTTGTTACTCGACAAACAAAATTGATCAGTACTAAATCCATTTTTAGCAAGACTCACTCGTGTTGGCTTTTGGAGTAACCAATCACCCGCTTTAGTATCAGCCAGTATTAATTGTTGAAGTACTCCACTCCACTGTTGGTTTTTCCAACCACCATTTGCTTTGAGCTGAACTTTTGCTTCCTGATGATCAATCAATGCAGATATTGTATGGTTTTCAATGGAACCATTTAGCTCTAGATTAGCACTGTCGACTTTCTGCCCTTCACTTTCGAGATTCTTCAGTTTTCCACTAATTTTATAAATATTGTTGGTTGTACTGGCATTAAAATCTGCAGAATCAAGGTTAAAGGCTTTATATGCTATCTTTTTAGCATCAACATTTGCATTGATAATGGGCTTATCAATGGTTCCCTGTAGTTGACCTTTCACAACTAAACTTCCTGATAAGTCAGGCATGATTTGCCTTAGATTTTTACCATCAATATTCCAATTTAAATTAAATGGACTACTGGCACGACCGGTTACTTGAAAACGATTATCCCCAATCTGTGTGTTTAATTCCTTCACCATAGGAACACCTTTGATTAATTGAACTTCACCTTGCAAATTCATATCAGATTGGCTCAATTTAAAATCCTGGTACTGCAAATTTGAGGCAACTAGTTTTGTTGTGATAGTAGGTGATTTATAAGGTCCAGATATCTTGATGTCACCCTGTATACGCCCTGCTAGATCAGGTGAGATCTGGGTAAGTTCAGGCGCTTTGATATTTATTTGTAAGTCTAATGGTTCACTTGCCTTACCATTTACTAGTAGAATATTTTTACCACTAGCAACATTTAGGTTCTTTAACTGGATTAATTTCTTATCTAAGCTTATTTCTCCTTTTAGAGTAAGCGCTTCATCGCCTTGCCTGATACCATTAAATTCGAGTTTTTTTGCTTTGATATCTACCGATGTAACAAGCTTATCTAGAAAGCCTTTTAAAGTGGCGCTACCATTAATACTACCGGCTAATTGAGGAGATATTTGTTTTAGGTCATTAGCCTCAATATTCCATTTTAAATCAAAAGGTTCAGTAGCATTACCAGAAAGATTTATATTGTTTTTTCCGCTTCTTATCAAAGCACTCTTTAGTTTTAGATGATCATTATCAACGATAACATCGGTTTCAATTATTAATGGAAATGTTGATTGTTTATATCCAGCATAAGTGAGGCTATTAGCTTCGACTTTGGCCAATATTTCTGGTTTTTTATACTCTCCTTTGATGGTAACTACACCTTCAACTTTTCCTGTGACACCGGGAAATAATTGTTTCAGGGAATTCGCATCAACTTTAACATCTAGATTTAATGGCTCTGTTACCGCACCATCAACCAAAATAAAATTGTCCCCTAGTTTCACCTCAAGCTTATTTGCTCGAACCAGGCTTTCTCTTTCTGTAATCTGGCCCTTTGCCGATAACTTCTCACCACGGAATGTTCCATCTAACTGCAGAATTTGTAACTGGTTTTCCAGGCGTGAATCTAAAAAAGTTCCGGTATATTTTAATTTCGTATTTGCATTAGCAGGCCATTTGGGTAATAAATTATTGGTAATTAGATTTTTTGCATCAACATCAAAATCCCAGCGAATTTCTGGGTCCCACTCCACTTTACCCTTTGCCTCTGCATTTCCATGCGCACTGACTAGAATGATATCCTCAAATGAAACTTGTTTGTAATCACCTTCCCCTTTAACAATTGCAGTGCTTTTTCCTAACTGTTTTTGCTCCAGAAACAGATCACCATCAAAAATATAATTGGTTAGCGTACCTTGGAGATTAACGTTCCCATTAATATTTCCTATGACATCATGTTCAAATGTTGCAGTCCCAGTAGTTTTAATGTCATGAGGCTTATTCATATTCAGCTCGCCATCAACCACATTAATTTTTAAAGGTCGATTCAATATAATTGGATCACCTTGTAATTTCTCAAAATTAAGTATGTTATGTTTTATTGTTGCCTTACTAAGTTGAATATCTTTAATCTGGAATAATAAAGTCTGACTGCTTATGTCACCAGGTATGCTTTTTGTAATTTGTAGTGATTCTAGTTTTAATAAATCTGCATCTAGATTGATTGGTAATCCAAAATTAGGCAAAGAGGTGACATCCTCTGCAACTACATCAGTTCTAGTTCTGCCTTTCAAGTCTATCGAAAGTTTTCCTACAGTTACATTTTCAGCGTAGACCTTTTTATTTTCTATATCAAACTTGCTTAATTTTACATCGATATCAGTAAGCACTACAGCGACTCCATCTTCCCAGGCAAACTTATCCACATGAAGTCCGGATAAAACGCTTCCTGAAACGCCCTTAAGAGTAAGTTGCTTCAATGAAGAGTCTGCAAGATACGCTATAGTTTTAGGACCAATAGGAGTAAAAAGCGTGATCACCAAGGCAAACAAGAGAACAAGTAATAATGACATCACCCAGAACAGAGGAGAGAACACATACTGATTTAAATGTTTTCTCACAAATCAGATCCCACACTTAGGTGTAAATGAGGATCTCCGAAATCATATTCAGGAAATCCGATATCTATTCGAACAGGGCCTACAGGAGAACGCCAACGAGCACCAAAACCAACACCTACTTTCAAACCAGGTGCATCCCAACTTTCGAATGCATTACCGGCGTCAATAAAAACAGCTGCACTCCAGGAATCACTGATTGGGTGTTGATATTCAAGACTTAGATCTAATAGCTGCTTACCTCCAATAACTTTCCCATTATCATTTACTTCACCAAGGCCTTCAAAAGTATACCCCCTTACACTGGTACTACCACCCGCAAAGAACCTAAGTCTTTTAGGAAGCCTATCGAAATCTGAAACTATAGTAGAACCAAGGTTCATCCGAGCTAAAATACGTCCCGAACCTAGCTCCTTAATACCTTTAGCCTGAACCTTAAACCGAGTAATATTTTGATCACTAAGAACTGCTTCCAATGCTGTATCTAAGGATAACTTTAATCTCCATCCATCTTTAGGATAAATTAAGCTATCTGCACTAACTCGTTCAAAACCAACACCAAACATCAATAATTCGGCATCAGTTTCATCCTCTCCATCAACCTGAGTTTTATCTTTTATTGCAGTTAAAGATGCGCTCCTTACCCAGCCATTTTCAAACTTACGAACAAATGTGCCGCCTACAGACAACGTATTGCTATCAATATCATCATTTGAGTCTTTTTTAAGTTCAAGACTGTAAATCAGGCTATTGTCATCTGGATTATTTCTGGGATGTAATAACTGTACAGAAAATTCTGGAAGTTTTTCAGCATATTGCGCTTTAATCTTTAATTGCTTGCCACTTTTGCCCAAGTAGCGTCTATTCATTTCTGCAGCAACTCGAGCTCCTGTATCAGAACCATAACCAACTTTAAACTTGTAAGCATTTCGTTTTTTAGGAGTTAACGTTATAACAACAGGCAATAGATAATTTTTAGCCTGCTCATTGAGTACTTCAACCTTTATCAGATTAAAATAACCACTACGTTGCAACAATTGCTGTTGATTAATTAAATCTTCAGCATTAAAGGGGTTACCTGTTTTGAGCAAAATATATTTTGCCATTGCATTATCAGACAAGAGCTTTTGATCTACTGTTATTTCACCATAATGATAGCGTTTTCCAGTATTGAGAATGAGTACAACGCTTGCTCGATAAGAAGTTGGATCGACTTTTATACTATGCTGTTCAAATTCAGCATCATAATAACCAAGTGTTTGAGCTGCCTCAGAAAGCTGTGTTTTAAAATCGGTATATTTCTGATGATTAAGCACATCCCCTTTCGAATAGGGTGGCTTTTTTAAAATATCTGTAAATAGCTTTTCTTTTTTACCTTCACCGACAACCTGAGTTAGTATCGATGTCACTTTAGTCGATTTCCCTGGTGTAATTCTCATACGCAACTTCCAGCAATTATCGACTATTGAACCACCAGAAACTAACTCTGCATCGTAATAACCCAAAGCTCTCGTAGCTTTTCGTAAATTCTTTTTTACTGTATTGAAGAATTGATTTACTTCGGCACGATCGGCTGTACATTCAGGAACAGTAACAGGCATATGAAGTTCGATATTTTTCTTTAACTCGTTATCAACACCAGTGACATCTATCGTTGCTAGTTTTGCTGATGAAAACTCATCTTTGCCATTCGTTTTATCGCCAAACTTATCTTTAGACTCCTCATCCTTTTTTTCAACTGAAGTCTTTACCAATATATTAACGGCATCATCATTCGCATCACCAGCAAAGACCAATGAAGCAAGAAAAAAACTGACTAGGATAAAGGGTAAGCTTTTCAACATTTATTGTTCAAAGCTCCAGCGAAGTATGGCATCCTGTATTTTTGCACCACGTCCTGCTCCGGTTCTTTTTCCGTTATGTTGAATTGCTATAACAAGCCTTTTACCTTTTCGATTTAACATATACCCCGAAATAGCAGTCACAAAATCTAAGGTTCCCGTTTTTAAATGACTGCGCCCGCGAAGCTGATCCTTTCTGAAACGGTTTACCATAGTTCCATCAACCCCCGGTAGCGATAAGGAAGCCATGAATTCTGGCATAAATGGATCTCTATATGCCGCCTCTAACAAATTACCCATTTGTCGCGCCGAAATTAATGCTGATCTTGATAAACCAGAACCATTTTCCAGTTGAATGCCATTAGTGTCGACATGGTTAGCATTTAATGTATCGAAAATAGCTTGCCGTCCCTTTTTTAATGTTCCTGGTGAACCGTACTTTTTTGCACCCAAAGTAAGCAATAATTGTTTGGTCATCACATTATTGCTCCATTTATTGATCAGTCGAATCTGCTCCCCAAGTGTTGGAGAGCTATGCACATGAAATAGTTCACCTTTTTCCAACACTCTGGCAACTTTCAGTCCACCTTTCAGGGTTCCATTTAGGTCCAACCAGAAATCACGAAAAGCATTAAAGACATGTTCCTCTGGCTTTGAAATAGCACGTAGAATAAATCGTTGCTTACACTTTGCCGCGAAGTTTCCACTGATGACCAGGTTGCCTTTTTTATCACTCTTAAATTTAGGCCGAAGATGAGATTTCCTACATCTTCCTTTGGTTAATTTTATCTGATTATCGAATTTAAAATCAGAAATTTTAGGATACGGGGTAACCTTTACCTTGCCTATATCTATATTGTTCTTTTTCTTTTTCTTTCCTTTCGATACTTGCTGATTAATCTCAGGAGTAAAGAGAAAACGTGTCGCTTGAAAATTGAACATCAAGGCTGAGGATTGGGCATTATAAATTCGAAATGCTTTGCCATCGAAAGCCGCAGGATCATGTGGTGGTAACTGGAAATAACTATTATCGATAATAATATCTCCTTCAATATGTTTTAAGCCCTTATCACGCAGAGTTTTAACCAATTTCCAGAAATTCTCATAAACCAGAAAAGGGTCTCCATAACCCTTTAATATTAAATCACCAGATAACACCCCCCCACTTATTGGCCCTTTTGTCCAAACTTCAGTGCGCCAGGAGTAATTAGGCCCTAGTTCTTTTAGCGCAGCATAGGTGGTTAATAACTTCATGGTTGAAGCTGGCGTGCGTAACTTATCTGCATTGAGTGTCAGCATCGGAGCATCAGCGTTTAGATCTCGAATATAAACACTAATATTTTTTGTAGGTATTTTATATTTTTTTAATAATTTAGTAACTGACTCTGGTAACTCTTGAGGTGTTTGTTTATTGATATAGTGGGTCTGTGCAGGCTGCGGTTCTTCAGCAGTTAAGGTTGCTTTAGCTTGACTGGATTCCTTCGCATTAACTGATACGAAAATTAGAAACCCACAGGCAATAATGAACTTCGCGCATGAAAAGAAACGCTCTTTACTATCTGTTAAATTCATTGAATCCCCAGTCTACAAAGTCATTGATATTTATTTATATTATCGATCTCAATCGATACTTAAGACCTTGATGGTGTCATTTTCGCAGTATTGCCACCTTAGGTCAAAATCATATAATTTCATTGAGTAGATTCTTTGCGCATTAGTATTATTTTCATGATAAGAAGGCCTCGGATCCAATTCTAGCAATTGCTTTACTAAAATTTCTATATCCTCACCTAAACGACTACTTGCATGACGACAAGCCTGAGTTGTTGCGTCATTCATAAGCACTTTCATTTTTTTAATTGGTTTTTCTTTTGCGTATCCTGCCTTTGCCTCAGGTATCGCATCAACATATGGCAGATAGGGTTTAATATCTAAAACAGGTGTGCCATCTACAAGATCGCAGCCTTTTAGATGTAAAACAAGCTTTGAGGATTTAATCTCAATATTCTCTAATTCAACAACCGATAAACCGATGGGATTGGGTCGAAAGGTTGAACGGGATGCAAACACGCCTACTTTTTTATTTCCACCTAAACGCGGCGGTCGAACCATTTGTTTCCAGCCTTGGGATTGGGTTTGATGAAAAACAAATTGCAACCAGATATGAGAAAACCCATCTAATTCTCTAATGCATTCTTCGCTAAAACTTTCATCCAGTAAGAGTTGCGCTTTTGCCGCAGTAACCAAACCAGGTTGTCTGGGAATTCCAAACTTCTCTTTATAACAGGATGAGATTAGGCCAATAGATGTAAGATTTAGGTTTTTCATTCAACTGGATTATACTGCTGCTCTGACCTATTATTAAATGTTACTTACAATAAAAATAAAAGTGGGCTTAGTTTAGATTGTGCTTGAACAAATTCAAAAATGTTATATTTATAAAACAATTCAATACATATTAAAGGCGTAATTTTTTATGAGTCAAGATAGTAGTGATAAGGGTACAGATAGTGATTTGAATAATTACAATATTCAAGTAACAGTTGGCACCCAGTATATAGAAGCTGAATCTAACCCCGATGCGAACCGGTATGTATTTGCCTACACCATAAAGATTGAGAATAAAGGCGAAATTGCTGCGAAGTTACTCAGCCGCCACTGGATAATTACAGATGCCAATAACCGCATTCAGGAAGTTAAAGGCAAAGGTGTCATTGGAGAACAACCCTATTTAAGACCCGGTGAATCCTTTGAATATACCAGCGGCACGATGATGGAAACTCCCGTCGGATCAATGCAAGGTACCTATCAAATGGTGGCAGATGATCAACATCACTTCGATGCAATCATCGAACCTTTTACGCTGGCACTGCCGAGAATGTTAAATTAAGCTTTAATCACATACAAACCCACCTAGAAATAGATGATCCATTCATCTTAAGTAAGTAGACAAAAATAGCTATTAGACTTAATCTTTGCTCAACCCCTAAGATAAATGTCACTTAATAATTATAATAAAGACTGATAATTGATGAAGAAAGCAACCCACTATTTCTCCTATATGATTTTATGTACCTTTCTCCTGGCATTAAATAGTAAGGCAAATGCGGCTATCTATAAATATGTGAAAAGCGATGGCTCTACATTACTTTCAGGGGAAAAGCTTAAGGGTCCTGGATTTAAATTAGTAAAAATCTACAAAATTAAGAAACAAGGTTCTTACAAATCAAGCATTAGAAAAGAAACTAAAACTACTAAAGTTTCCTCAAAACGAAAGATAAAACGTAAATCTACTTATAAAAAACGTAAAAATTCTCGCTTAAGCAACAATAAAGGCATTAAATATGCCAACCTTGTCGATCCCAATGGTCGTGATAGCGGAATCATTGTTGGCTGCGGAGATGATCGCCATTTAAACAAGCAAGCACGCGTCTACCAAAAACCTATTCAGATTTATTCGCGTATTTATGATGTTGACGAAGAACTTATTCATGCCATTGTAAAACAGGAGTCTTGTTTCAATGAAGGCGCGCATTCACGTGTGGGCGCGATCGGGTTGATGCAATTAATGCCACAGACAGCACTTGGTTTGAGAATTAATGACCCGTGGAATCCTGAGCATAATATACAGGGCGGCATAAAATACATCGCAAAAATGTTGGAAAGATTTGACGGGAATTATAAACTTGCCATCGCCGCTTACAATGCAGGCCCGGGTAATGTAAATAAATACAACGGAATTCCACCATTTAACGAAACTCAAAATTACGTTAAAAAAGTCTTCGCTGAATATAAGCGCCTGAAAAAAAATGGAATTGGTTATAAACGCAAAATCCAATTAGCGTCCAGATAATTTAATTAATTAGCTTATTCAAAAATAAAGATCACCCCCCTACTTTTAGCCTCTTTTTTTGATTATTAATAATTAATTAATATAGGCCTCTTTAAAAACCCAATATTTTTCATCTTTTTAGCCTTCTTCAATTGTTGCCCTATCCCAAGCTGTAGTATCCTTACGCCTAAAATATTTCGTTTGAATAGGAGTTAAACGATGTCAATGTCTGACCGCGATGGTCTAATCTGGTTTGATGGAAAAATGGTACCTTGGCGCGAAGCCAATGTGCATGTACTTACACACACATTGCATTATGGAATGGGTGTTTTTGAAGGTGTACGCGCTTATAAAACCGATCAAGGGCCTGCGATTTTCCGCTTGAAAGAACATACAGATCGTTTGTTTAATTCTGCAAAAATCATGAATATGGAAATGCCATTTTCAAAAGAAGAAATCACTGCAGCACAAGTTGCTGCCGTTAAAGAAAATAATTTAGATTCTGCTTACTTAAGACCCATGTGTTTTTATGGATCAGAAGGTATGGGGCTTCGTGCTGATAACCTTAAAACGCACACCATTGTTGCTGCCTGGGAATGGGGTTCATACCTTGGCGCGGAAAACATGGAAAAAGGTTTACGCATTAAGACCTCATCATTCACACGTCATCACGTGAATATCAGCATGTGCAAGGCTAAAGCGAACGGCCATTACATTAACTCTATGTTAGCACTGCAAGAGGCACTAACCGACGGATACGATGAAGCATTACTACTTGATGTTGAAGGCTTTGTCGCAGAAGGAAGCGGAGAAAATATCTTTATCATCAAAGATGGCATAATCTACACACCTGATTTAACTTCTGCCCTCAATGGAATAACTCGCAATACCATTACCGCCTTTGCTAATGATCTAAACTAC
Source organism: uncultured Gammaproteobacteria bacterium (assembly GCA_963807855.1). GTDB lineage: Bacteria > Pseudomonadota > Gammaproteobacteria > Thiotrichales > Thiotrichaceae > Cocleimonas. Next base: position 124,406 of record CAWEEB010000013.1, read on the forward strand.
GAAGTCGTTGAAAAACGCATTACTCGTGATGAAGTCTATATTGCTGATGAAGCATTCTTTACAGGAACAGCCGCAGAAGTAACACCCATTCGTGAGCTGGACAATAGAGAGATTGGTAACGGAACTCGTGGCCCCATCACTGAAAAATTACAATCATTGTATTTTGACAGCGTTCATGGGAAGGTTGATAAATATAAAGATTGGTTAACTCTTGTATAAGAGGGAATCATAGACTCAAGGAAATCATATGGCATCTCAGGGCAATACAGACAAAGAAGCGGACTACAAAAAGTTAAATATTACGAATGATGTCACTATCACTGAGAAGTGATTTACCTTTGCATTGTCCAACAAATGTAACTGCCCTGTGGTGCGCCCATCCTAAAGTATATCTTGCGATAGAAAATTCGAAAGATGGCACTGCACGATGTCCTTATTGTGGAACCTTGTATCACCTTCAAGACTAACTCGTACAAAGTTAAAAATGCCCTCAAAATTTTTCCACCCACGTTATTGGCCAACTTGGCTAGGGGTGGGAATACTAAAGCTGATCATTCTGCTACCTTGGCGCTGGCAAATGAAAATTGGCAAATGGTTGGGGATTCTTCTTTATTCTGTTGCAAGCTCTAGAAGAAAAGTTAGTCAGATTAATCTGGAAATTGCTTTTCCTGAGCTGTCTAAAAAGGAATTAGAAGCACTCAACCGTGATCACTTCATCTCCATGGGTCAAGGCCTTATTGAGGCAGCATTAGGCTGGTGGGGATCTGATGAAAAAATAAAGAAGCTCGCTCATACTGAAGACTTCGATTATCTGCGAGATACACTAAAAAATAGCAATATTATTATGCTTGGTGCTCATTTTTCCAGTCTCGAAGTGGGTGGAAGAATCATGGCGCTAGAAATGCCGCTTCATGTTACTTATCGCCCACACCAAAATGCGCTGATAGAACATTTGGTAGCCGTACAAAGAGATACTAAATATGGCAAAGCAATCCCCAAAAGCAATATTCGGGACATGATAAAAAGCATCAAAAATGGATCACCCGTTTGGTATGCTACCGATCAAAACTATCGAGGAAAAGGCAGCTTACCCGTCCCTTTCTTTGGTGTTGATGCTCCAACAAATACCGGAACTGCAAGATTGGCAAAGATGACAAATGCTAAGGTTATACCGTGCATAACTGTCCGTTTAACAGGTAAGAACGATAGCCGAAAAGGCTATCTAATAAAAGCTTACCCACCACTTGAAAACTTCCCTAGTGACAACGCTCTTCAAGACACAACGCGTTTAAATCAAATCCTGGAAGAGTTAATAAAAGAGTATCCAGATCAATACTTATGGACGCATAAACGCTATAAACATTACGACACAGAAAAAAAGGATTTCTACGAAGAATACTCTAAAAGCCAATTATCAGGTCTCAATTCATGATTATTCAGCGCTATCTAGTGCGCGAAATCATGCATACATTTTCAGCGACATTACTAGTGTTAATGTTAATCATCGTTGGCAATACCTTTGTACGTCTTTTGGGAAAGGTTAGCGGTGGCAATCTTCCTATCGACGCACTGAGTAAACTTGTCTTTCTAGGATCGATTAATGGATTGATAAAACTCGTTCCCATTGCCTTACTAATAGGCATGATGTTAGCTTTTGGACGTCTTTATAGAGATCATGAAATGTCTGCCATGCACTCCTCTGGTATTGGTCCTAAACAGTTTTACAAAGGTATTTTCCTATTTGTCGCACCATTGACGCTTATTATTGCGGGGCTAACCTTATTTGTCATTCCTGATTTAGAGAAAACCAGCTACAACATCAAACAAGAAATAAAACAACGACCTGAAGCTTCTGGCATACCTGTAGGCGAGTTTATGCATAGCAAAACAGGAGGTAAGACAATTACTTTGTTTGTTGAAGATATTGATGAAGAAAACGTAGTCATGAAACGCTTTTTTATGCACCTCAGTGACAAGGAAGAAAGTCCTAAAAAAGATTTAACGGATAACACGTCGACTGATAAAAAAGCGGAGGATAAAGTTGAGATAATTGTCTCTGCCCAACAGGCATTGCTTTATATTGACCCCAAAAGTGGGAATCGAATAGTAAAAATAGAAAATGGAAGTCGCTACGACAACAATAAAAGTTCTGGTGAATTCAGTATTTTTAATTTTGCAGAACATGGTATTCATATACCCGCACTCGAAATAAATATATCCAAAGACTTAGAAACAGAACCTACACTTGACCTTTTAAAACTTCAAAGCAACGAGAGTAATGCCGAAATTCACTGGCGTCTGGCATTAATTCTTCAAGCTCCGGTAATGGCACTATTGGCTTTCCCATTAAGTCATACCACACCTAGACAAGGACGGTTCGGCAAACTAGCATTTGGTATATTGCTCTATGCGGTCTATGCCAATTTGATCATTACTGGGAAATCAATGATCGAAGATGGACGAATACCTAACTGGTTAGGGCTTTGGTGGACCCACATTATTTTTATTGGACTATCCCTCTGGCTACTACGTAGGCAATATGGAAACCTTAAATGAAGATTTTAGATCGTTATTTATGGAGTTCTACAATTCAAGGTATTTTAATTGCATGGCTTGCCCTGGTTATGCTCGACACTTTTTTTGCTTTTATAAATGAGGCAGGTAAGACCAATGCGCTTTACACCACTTCTCAAGCAATCGTTTATTTAATTTACACATTACCCAGCAGTTTATATGAATTTTTCCCGACATCAGTGCTGATTGGGACATTACTCGGACTCGGAAACCTTGCTGCAAACTCAGAGTTTATTGCGATGCGAGCGGCTGGGGTATCTATTGGGAATATAGTGTTCTCAATCGTAAAATTAGGCGCATTATTAGCTATAGGGATATTTGTTATTGGCGAATGGCTGGTCCCTGCTAGCGATCTACATGCGCGTAACTTTAAAGCGCAATTAAAAAATAAAAATATTGTATTAGTAGATGATTCTGGCCTTTGGGTAAAAGAGAAAAGAAGTATCATCAAAATAGACAAAGTACTATCGAATAAGCACGTATCAGATGTTTCTATATACTCATTTAAGGAAGATCACTCAGGTCTGGAAACACTAACCACCGTAAAAAATGCCAAAGCCAATAATGATAACTGGGATTTTCATCAAATTAATACAACAACATTTAAAGATAACCATGTAGTTAAAACTTCAGACCAGTTAAAAACAAGTATAGAGTTTATAGACCAGAAAGTATTGGATGTTGCAAACACTGACCCTAATCAATTATCTAGTAGTTCACTTTCAAAAATCATCGAATACCAAAAAGAAAACGCTATCAAGACCGACAAATACGAGCTTATCTATTGGAAAAGATTCTCTATCCCCTTATCAACCTTAGTCATGCTGATTCTGGCCATGCCATTTTTATTTGGCTCAAATCGGGGGGGTGGATCAGGCCAGCGTATTTTCATAGGCATTATAGTTGGTATTGTGTTCTATCTAGCAAACAGAACAGCTAATGAAATCGGTGTAGTTTATGGAATTTCACCCATGTTGAGTGCTTTTTTACCTTCTTTAATTTTTCTAGGTATTGGTCTATTTACAATCAAAAGAATAAGGTAACAAACGTACTATTTGTATTGTTAATACCAACATTATTCTCTAATTATGCTCTGCTCAATCCCTGCAACACAAAGAGCTCGTTTTCCTAGTGAAGACCTCAGAATCTTTGGATACTTTCTTGCCAATGCAACCAACCGTTTTGTATTAAGCACCTCGGATAAACAGTCACTGCTTTCTATGAGTTCGATGATTCGATCTTTATTATTAAGAATAAAGTGCTTACCATCCCAACGAAATCCTTGTTTTTGTCTTCGCCATTGCGTTGGCAAAGGTTGAAACTGATCAAAAATCTTTCTTAACTCGTACTTATTCCAGCCTTCATGATACTTACTGCTGTAACCTGTAAAAAGGAATTTGTGAAGTCTATAATCAAGTAATGGGCTGCGACTTTCAACACTAGACATCATTGAATTTCTATCATTGTGCCAAATCCATTCTCCTAGTCTTCCTCCAGGAGCAACATCAAGACTTAATGCTTTAGAAAAATCGGAAGACTGTTTTACAAGCGGATCAGGATTCGAACTATTCCATATTTCTGCATAAGAGGCGTTTATTAATGGATGCAATTGCTTAGACAAGCGGGATGTAGCTTTGTGTTTCATGTTAAGCAAAATCACCGGCAAAAATGCACGAATAAGACTATGTCTTACCTGATTTGATTTACCATTGCTAGAAATCATTTGTTTCATCCATTGCCAATCTCTATGCTTTAGGGCTTCACGCATTGCAAATGGCATATGACGCTCCCAGTAACCGCCGAATATTTCATCTCCACCCGAACCATCAAGAACTACTGGTATACCCTGAGATTCGATCTCTTCATACATTTGTGGCATTGCCATAGCGTTGCCATTAAGAGGAAAAGGTTTTTCATGATGCCAGCATATTCTTAGAAACCGCTCAAAAGTATTGTCGTTATAATCCAGGACTACTGTTTCTGCTGCCAAACCCAGTTGTTCAACAGATCTTCTTGCATATTCGTAATCATCAGAGCGCCCGGTATCCCCCATGAATATTTTCACCTGATCTTGAAGCCCCATACTGACCATAATGGATAACAACAAAGAGCTATCAATACCTCCTGATAATAATAATCCAATAGGTCGATCTGATACTAGACGATCAGCAACACTTTCCCTTAACGAATCTTCCAAATTAAGTGATTCGAGTGGACCATCTTTTTGCATTGGAGACCCCCAGTCAAAATATGGGATCTGATCAAGACTCCAGTTAGAGCAGTCAAAATTACCAATGTGTCCAGGGAGTATCTGCGAAATCTTGTGAAAATGTGTTTGGCTAGAAGGAGAAGGATACATATTACCGAACAACATATAATCAAGTAAGTTATCTCTTCTGAAGTCGAGCTTAATCCCCAGGTATTCTTTAATTGCCCTAATACTAGATGAAGCGCAGAAAACATTATCATCATGATAATAAAAAAGTGGTTTTTTTCCGTACCTATCACGAGATAGCATCAGTGAGTTTTTATGAGAATCAAATAAACTAAATGCCCACATACCATTAAATCTGCTTAATGCAGACTCTCCATCACGGATCAGTGATTGCATCACGACTTCAGTATCACCATCTGTTGATAATCTCGTGCCATGGTTGACAAGCTCCTCTCCTAAGGTGCGGTAGTTATATACCTCTCCGTTATAGAGCATGACGTGCGAATCATTGATAAAAGGTTGGTTAGAACTTTCACTCAAATCCAGGATAGATAACCGCTGGTGACCAAAGGCAATGTTATATTCGAAACCTTTTGGCGTTCTAAAATTTGCAAAATGAACACCTGTAGCATCTGGCCCTCTGTGTTGAATTGTTTGAAGCGCGGACAGAAATTTTTCTTTGGAAACTAATCCCTTTTTTTGAATTACCTGAAAAAAACCACACATATTATGTCATTCCGGATGGTGGGCTATTACCACCTTCGACTTTGAAATACTTGCTAACGTATCAAACATAGTTTCTATTTTGTGTTGAGCCTGTTCAACAAACAAGCTTATTTTCGGGTCAAATTCAGATGGAATAGATTCCATAGCTTGTTTTCGATCATTGAAGTGCAGATGAGATAAACCCATATCCTGCATAAGCCCCCTCATTTTCCAGGTATTTGAATCCCAAGTAGAAAATGGAATTCCAAGAACCGAAGCTGCTATAGCAGCATGAAACCTGCCAATGCATAGCGTTTTGTGCTGACAAAGAAAATCCAGATATTCAGATACAAGTTGTTTCTTCGGAGATTTTCCAACGCGCAAGCGCAACTTAAAGGGACCAAATTTATATGATGTCTTTTGCGCATTATCAGTGAATCCAGAATCTTTGGTTGCTCCCTTACAAACAAAAGAATTTAACAAAGCGGAGGCAAATAAAACATCTGGAATCACCTGACATTCAACGCCTTGAGAAATAATTTCCCTTGCACTCAATGATTCGCGGGTAGAAATATAAAGAAAATCTTTCAGTTCAGGCCATTCTGGATTTTCCTGATAGACACAATTAACTAAAACACAGGGATACTCACTTGCCAATCGTATCAAATGGTGAAATCTACCATGATGTATTGAGCCTTCTCCATTAATCACGATAAGGTCAGCATCTTCAAAAATTTTCTCAACTCCCTGAAAATTATAAAAATCATAAGGAAGACTAGCAATAAGCTGGAGTCCAGTACGACTAAATTGCTCCCTGAAAGTTTGACCTACTAGCTGGCAACCAAAGTGTGGTGAACCTAGACTAGTATCTCCTATAAAAACGACTTTGGATCTTGTAAGTACAGAGCTATTCTTTAAATCTTTATTCATGCACATCGCTCAATAATATGTCGTGGAAGAGCATCATATCATCGCGTTAAGAGCATTGCGATTTGAAATAAATCATTTAATTTTCTTCTACAGTTACAATATCATCTGCCCAATATACTCTAATTTCGGACCTATTATAATGATTCGCAGTATCGTATTCACTTTACACACATATGCACTCGTGTAGAATCCAAGGCGAGCAAGATGGGACACAGTAATCACCAAGTTGTATGTCGTGTATCGCAAATCAATAACATAGTTATCGTACAGTTTTAGTTGATACAAAAGCCTTAAGCTATCGAATACTCTGCCATCATGAATCTATGAGTTTTAACTAAATAACCCTATTATATTTGGAGCTAGAAGATGGCCAGCTTATTCAAGAAAGTATTTATAAAGCAAAGTCGAAAACATCCTGCATATGCCTCTCTAGTGAGAGAGAACATTGACAACCTTCCAGAGCTCAGTGCCAAACTAGAATTTCTCCTTCATGATAGACAATTTCGGGTCGACCAGAAAAAACCCGAATTTCTTGCCCTTTTAAACAAAATTAAAAATATACAAGCGAATGAAATTCTAGAAATAGGAGGTCGAAGAGGCGGAAGTTCAATTCTTTTTTCCTACGCTGCAGGGGATCAGGCCAGAATTTTAACGGTTGATTTAAACAACAATGGATATCGACTTAAAAGCTTAAATAAATTTAGTGAAAATCGAAAAATCCACTTTTGGCAGGGAGACAGTCACTTACAAGAAACTTACGACAGAGTTGAGCAATATTTAGAAGGTAATCAGTTTGATGTTTTATTTATCGATGGAGATCATACCTACGAAGGAGCGAAACAAGACTTCGTTAAATACTCACATTTAGTAAAAGATGGAGGAATCATTGCACTTCATGATATTCAGGAAGACTATAAAACACGTTTTGATGTACAAACTGCATCATGGACTGGTGGTGTTCCATTATTCTGGCGAGAAGTAAAGGCTGCTGGATTTAATACGGAAGATCTAATATCTGATCCCTTTCAAGATGGCTACGGAATCGGAGTAGTGAATTGGAACAGCAAAGACAGCAAGCAGTTGTTGGAAAAACTCAATTGAGTTTTATCTAATAGAGAGTCACTTTAGGAGTTTATCAAATAATTCAGAGAGTTGACCCTTAATCACTTCATTTGAAAAATATTGATCATAAACTGACCTAGGTAGATTATCTTCATATTCATCTTTTTCAATCAGAGTGACTAGTTTCATCAAAGAGCTAGCAATAGACTCAGGGTTCCCAGCTTCACAGAATATAATTCCCTTGTTTTTCTTTTTCAATAGTTCTATGGGATAAGCCTCTGACCTCATAGTAATAACAGGTATACCGCAAGCTAAGGCTTGGTAAACTTTATTCGGAATGACACGATGTGATTTTTCACCTAAACCAAAAATACCCAAACAAATATCAGATTCTCGAATTCGGTCTGGTAACTCATCGAATGGAAGCCAGCTATCAAACTGAACTGATACAGTTGGATTTTTTATTCCCTGAGTGATAGTTTCACATTTTTTTCTCTCAGGGCCTTCCCCAAGAAAAACCAGCTTTATAGGGGGGCCAGTATAATACTTGATCGCCTCAGCAATGTATTCAGGACCTTGCAAGCCAATAAAGGTGCCAAAAAATAAAACTTCTAGACTTTTTTTATCCTTAGTTTTTCCCGGGTAGAAAATGGCCTCCTCTGCGGATACAGGAATAACCCTGAGCTGATTTTTATGGCAACCGAGTTGTTTTATAAAATATTCTTTATGGCATTCAGTATCCGCAATAACTATATCGGCTAAAGAAAGCAATTTTTTTTCCCATCTTAATAATTTTTTTGCACGGATTGACTCAGGCAAATATTTCTTTTTCTCATTAACTCTTTTATCGTAAGCACTAATGAGAGGATCAAAAATTAAGGGAATATTCTTTTTTTTTGCCCAACGAGATGCCGAAGAAACATCACGTTGCCTGAAACATGGAACCCAGGCTAAATCAATCTTTTCAAACTTTCTTAACGATGCTTCTAAATGAGCAGTTTTTGAAAAATATGGCAGGAACTCAACGACCTCATACCCCATATCCATAAGACATTTTATTATAGTCCTATTTCGTGGATAGTTTGGTCCATAATTACCATGACGGCCCCACCATAGAATCTTTTTCTTTATTTTCATTGTTCTTCTTCTATCAAAAGCTCAGAAACAGCATTTACAATCTGTTTTTCCACATCTGGATACGTATTACAAAACTTGTCCTTGCTTAGATCCAGAAGAGATAAAGTTGCAATGGGATTCCTTATAATGAACTGCTGTTGTTGATATTTTTCTAGTGCCTGATAATCATTTTCTTCAGGCTTCATCATCTCTGGCTGCAGAGTAACAACAGGTTTGTGCGCATAAATCGCCTCTGAAATCATTGTTAGGCTATCTTCAGTGCAGAAAATCACCTGTCCTTCAGCTAAAAAACGTTTCACTACTTTTTGAGGATTAGATGAAAACCAGACTACTTCATCAACAACATCTGTATCAAGTATTTTCCTGAGCTGCTTCTCTACTGCTTCACCGGTTCTTCGAGAAGTTGTTATTTTCCATTTAATGTTATTAAGTTGAGCAATTTCAGAAATAGCAATGACCAAATGCTGCCAGTCGGCTTGAGAGAAAGTATAACCAGCACCATCCCCACCGATTAAAAGTGTATAGAATGGTTGATCGTGTGTTACTGATATGTCACTTATATTAGCAGGAGGCAAATCAAGAACCACATTGTTTTTAATTCCTTTTATGGCTACTACTGTAAAAACCTTGCTGATTAGACGACTGTTGTAACCCTTCAATGTGCCACTGTAAATATTATTAACGTTAAGGGCTTTACTAAGGGCAGTATTAGCAAATAATGTATTACCTCCTGCCGAAATAATTAAATCAGGTTTATTAGAAGGCAATATCATCATGTTGATAAAATAAACTAAACAATTTTTCACCAATCAGCAAAGGTAAATAATTAGCTATAAACCGCATAGGTGAGCGAAAAACTTTAGATTTTAATCGTATATCTATTCTAATGAGATCATGTTGAAAGCTAGACTGGATAGCCTTACTAAGGCCAAGGCTTTGATTGAAATGACCTGGCAAACCATCAGAGAGCATCCATATAGTTTTCATTGTGTTTTTAAACTCCCAGTAAAAAGATCAGGTATTTCTTTGTAATCACCTGTTGTATCAATAACATCCTCACTTTTTTATGCCCTTTTTACCAGTTTTTAACTTTAGCCTGAAGGCAAATAAATTATCCTTACCACTAATAGTAATCCGCTTTAATTCATATGGATTGGTTTGTTTAACATCGTTTATGCCTTTTTCTACAGTTGTCGCATTACTGTACCCTGCCTGATCAACTAGTTTTATGTCAGTTTTATCATATAAGCCAAATGGATAACAAAAGGAGAGGCATTCAATTTCGAAAAGTTCTTCAATCTTTTTTTTAGAGACAAATATTTCAAGATTTTTTTGTTCTTCTGAGAGAGTTGGCAAGTTGTCATGGGTGAGTGTATGAGAGCCGATTTCAATTAAACCAGATTTCAGTATTTCTCTAACTTGTTGATCTTGCAGCTTTGGCTCCCGCATAAGTTCACCGTTATCATTTTTCTTTTTTCTTTTGCTCGACCACTCCCTATTATGACGATCAACCACCAAATATATGGTTGCTTTCACATTATATTTTTTAAGAATGGGTAATGCACTTGTGAAATTATCCTCATAGCCATCATCGAAAGTTAATGCGATGCTTTTTTCAGGTAACTGATCCTTATTAGAGACTAACTCGGACATAGTAAAAAATTGCCAACCATTATCAGTTAAATAACGAAGCTGTTTTTCGAACATCTCAGGAGAAACACGTAAAGAGTTAAATTTCGCCTTTTTTATAGGGGCACTGATCATGTGATACATCAGAATTCTTGGGTGATGATAAGGCACTGGCTTTTTCCACCAGGCATATCTATATGAATAGTATCCCCCTAAAAAAGCAAGGAATAGAGCCAAGCCTAGATAGATCGCCATAACTTAGTTAGCTCCACTTAATGAATCATACAGATCTAAAGTTTTATCCAGCATTTCTTGTTTACTATAGACAACAAGCTCATTCTGAGGTGGTTGAATTTTACCATCATATAACTGCTTACATCTCATGGCTGTGTCATCTGTATCACTCAGAGAGACCAGACCTACAGGATATACCTGCCCCATAGTTTCACCAACACCACCATGATTGTAAGCGATCACTGGAGTACCTAAACTAATAGCTTCAACAGCTGTCCGACCGAATGACTCAGGTTGCGTTGAGAGAGATAAAACAGCATTTGAAATTGCATAGATTTCCTTCATATCTGATCGATAGCCTGCAAAGGTAACCACATCGTCAAGACCTTCAGACTTTACTCGTGCATAAAGTTTTTCTGCGTATTGTTTTCTTTTAGGATCTTCACCGCCAACGATCAAACCATGGATATTGAAATTTTCTGATTTTAGCTTGTTAATAACGTCGATAAAGTCATTATGGCCTTTTAAACGAGTCAAACGACCAGGCAAGGTGATTAACCACTTTCCTTTCGTTTGTGGAAACTCTTTAAACCAGGCATCAATCCATTCAACTTCTGGCTGATATTGAAAAGGAAACTCTTTTGTATCGATACCGCGAGCAATGGTAATGATTTTATCTTCTTGAGTATCAGGATATTTCTCTAGAATATATGTTTTGACGGTATTGGAAACGGCAATAACTTTCTCACCATAAGTCATTATTTTACTGTAACGGCTTACTGAATTTAATCCGTGCATGGTGGTAACAAAATGAGGGCGATTATTCAAAGGCATTTTTCGCCAGGCTAACCACGCTACCCAAGCTGGCATCCTTGAACGGGCATGAATGATATCTATATTATTCTTCTGCAACCAGTTTCTGAGTTTTTTGCCTTGAAGAAAAGTAAAAAGAGACTTCTTACCTAGGTCCCAATGTATGTGTTTACTACCTTCTTCTTCAAGCCTTTTGACCAATCTCCCACCTGCTGACATCACAATAGATTTATGACCCGCGTCAACAATAGCTTTAGCTACTTCTAATGTCCCTTTTTCCACCCCCCCACTTTCAAGGTCTGGGAGGAGCTGCAATATAGTTAATTGTTTGGTCATTTATAATTCAAACTTTTCTAATAATAGCTTTGCACAGCGATCAGCTTCATGAATAGAGATGGCTGTTGAAGTTCTGATCGAGTGTCTTTAAAGAAACTACAGAACCCTCACTTAATAATCTTTCCATTTCCTTGGTAATTCGCGATGGTTTTTCATAGTCTAATTCAATTACTCCCGCTTTAGCGCCTGATGTAAGTGCTTCATATATCATTGAAATACTGTCAGCTGTCACCCAAATCTGTTCGCTTTCATGCATTCTCTGTGGAAGCCAATTCTTAGAAACTTTATCGGGATGAACCAAAACGATCCCTGGAAAATTTGCTTTTACTTCATCATACGTTGTTTTTGGAGTTCTTCGTGAACCAGCGATAACCCATTGAGTTGCGGGCTGTTTTTTTAGAACATTTTGAATCTGTTTTATAAGCTTTTTGGAATCCCATGTATAGTGTTTAGAAGGACCACCTAGCATGATCAAACCTGTATCTTTGACATGAGATGAAGTATTAGGGGTGACTCGATTTATCGCCCCCATTGTTTCAATAACATTATTCTTTTTAACTGGATTATCGTGTATTGGGATAAAACAGAGATCGAAAAAACTATAAGGCAGGCTTGGACTCATCATCACAATTGCCTTACCGCCATAACACTTCTTATATGCCAGCAAACTCAAATGTGTTTGGTGACCAGTACCCATAATTAAATCGGGCGATTCCTGTTGATTATTTTTATCACACCAATGCAACAGCCACATTTTTAGCGCTTGATACATAGTAATCAAAGGGGGGCGGGTGATTTTAATCTGTCGATATTTTGATAATGCCTCTGCCAATCCTTCGGTTTGATTAGCATGACCTGGTCTTTCATCCGTTAATACCCAGACATTCAGCACATTGTCCTTTTTGGTATTTGAGATATTCATTTTTTTGAATTTATCTTTAGTTTGGATTAATACTAATTGCCTAAAGTCTCCATGTTGGTTCAGGCACTACATTTTTCACATCGATTGTAATTGGAGCACCAGACGATACTTTTTTATAATCTTCCATGGTCCACTCTTTAAATTGTGAATGACCTACAGCCACAATAATTGCATCGTACTTTTCAGAGGATGACAATGGATCTTGCACAACGCTCTCAGGATAATAATCTATGGCTTCATTTGCTTCTGGCCATGGGTCATAAACATCTACATCAGCACCAAAATCCTTTAACTCTTCATAAATATCCAGAACTTTTGAATTTCGCATATCAGGACAATCTTCCTTAAAAGTAATACCCATAATCAATATTTTAGAGCCTTTTATTATCTTCCCGGCCATTATCATTTTTTTAATGGTTTTCTCAGCAATGTACTTCGCCATACCATTGTTGATCTGCCTAGAAGATAGAATCAGGTTTGGTTTATAACCTAATTCCTCTGCTTTAAAAGTCAGATAATAAGGATCAACACCAATGCAATGTCCTCCAACTAACCCGGGACTTAACTTGATAAAATTCCATTTAGTTGCAGCTGCTTCAATGACTTCATTAGTATCAATTCCCATCTGATCAAAAATTAATGCCAGTTCATTGATTAATGCAATATTGACATCTCGTTGAGTGTTTTCAATAACTTTCGATGCTTCTGCTACCTTGATACTAGAAGCTAAATGCGTACCTGCAGTAATAATAGATTTATAAAGTTCATCTACTTTTGTAGCTATTTCTGGTGTAGATCCAGATGTAACTTTTAGAATGTTCTTCACTGTGTGATGCTTATCTCCGGGGTTAATTCTCTCTGGAGAATAACCAACAAAAAAGTCTTTATTGAATAGCAAACCTGAACCCTTTTCCAGTATAGGTACACAAACATCTTCTGTTACTCCTGGGTAAACGGTAGATTCATAAATAACAAGATCATCTTTCTTCAAAACCTTGGCAACAGTTTCGGATGATTTTATCAATGGGGTTAAATCTGGACGACTGGATTTATCGATTGGGGTTGGAACCGTAATAATGAAAATATTACACTCTCTTATTTGTTCGATATCTGTAGTGTAATGAATATTATCTTTTACACTTTCCAATAATTCATCTTCTACTTCCAAAGTTCTGTCATGGTTCGATGCTAATTCATCGATACGTTCCTGGATAATATCAAAGCCAACAACGTTGATACTTTTCAGCAAACGCAACTCCAAGCGGCAAACCAACATAACCTAAACCGATAATACATATTTTATCTTTCATATCCATACCATCATACCCATACCGAAACATTGCCTATATTTGTTAACTTTGTCATCCTATAGGATTCTAATCCTTATCGCATTTTAAAACTTCTGTTTGAGCCAATTAAACTATGAAAATATCTATTATCAGTGGCAGCCATCGTCAAAATTCACAAAGCATCAAAGTAGCCAAACATATCGAAAAAACATTACTAGAATCAAACTTATCTGATGAAACCTATTTGTTTAGTCTGGCTGGAAACCCAATACCTTTATGGGATGAGTCTATATGGGAAGGTGATGAAGAATGGAAGCGTATTCTAGATCCTATCTCTGACGAGTTAGAAAGCAGTGATGGTTTTGTTATAATCGCTCCTGAGTATCATGGACAAGTACCCGCAGCACTTAAGAATTTCTTTTTAATGTGGAAGCAACAGTTATCTCATAAACCAGCTCTCATTGTTGGCGTATCTTCTGTTGATGGTGGTTCTTACCCTATCTGCTGAATTACGCATGAGTAGTTATAAAAACAACCGAATTTGTTATTTACCAGAGCATTTAATTATACGAAATGTTGAATCGGTTCTGAATGATGATCAAGAGAAGAATAATGCCGAAGCTGATAGCTATTTTCGTGAAAGAATTCATTGGTGCTTAGGCATCTTAAATGAGTATTCCAAGGCATTAAAAATAGTTAGAGATAGTGGAGTTACGGCTACCGATAAATTTACTAATGGCATGTAACCAAATTTAGTTGATAAAAAGTGCTAAGCCGAGTGAAACGAGACAATGTTGAAGCGAAGCGACGCGACCCGAAGGGCGTAGTAAAAACCACGTAAAAGTAGGGGGGTGACATTTTATATAAATACAACTCATTCATTTAGACTTTTGACAAATAATCATAGCCTCGTTTCTAAGACCAGTATCAGTTTTACCTAGTTCTCCATTTTCCCTGTACATAATTATCTGTAAAGAACGACAAAGATCTAATAGTTCTCCTGCTTTTAAACGAAAGTCAGGGTTGCTAGGGCCAGCATCAGTAACTTTTAGCTGAGACCAGGTTTGATAGAACAATAAGCCTCCAGGTTTTAATGAGTCCAGTATTTGAGGAAACAGCTCACGATTCAAAAAATAACTCACCACGATTACATCGTATTTTTTTTCAGGCATTCCATCACTTTCAACATCACGAAGAATTGTGTCAATCTGTAACTTATTAGCTAAAGAATAAGATGCTAAGCCATCAAGTACCACGGAAGAAATATCTACCGCATCAACAACAAAGCCACTCTTAGCTAGGAATTGAGCATTTGCCGCCCTACCACAAGCCAAATCTAAAGCATCTCCACCAGAAACAGGCAGCAAATAGGAATTATCACTAAGAACTGTTGCTGCTATAGCAGAGGAATAATCAGCCTGTTGATAAGCCTGATCCCATTTTTTCTTTTTATCTGACATTTATTTCTTCCAGAATGCGGGAGTTAGGACTACCAGCAAGGTAAATATTTCTAAACGCCCCATAAGCATGGACAAGCACAACAACCATTTTGAGAAATCACCAACCTCTTTATAATTCTGTGCCACTTCTCCCAGCCCCGGGCCTAAGTTATTTAACGTGGCTGCAACGGCAGAGAATGCAGTCACCTGATCCATTCCTGCTGCCATTAATATCAACATAAACAGTACAAAAACACCGATATAGACCGAGAAAAACCCCCACACTGCTTGAATAACACTTCTATCTACGGGTTTTTTATTTAGCTTAATTGCTATTCTAGCATTTGGATGAATTAGCCTGAGCACTTCACGCCATCCTTGTTTAAATAGCAACAGAACTCGAATAACTTTCATTCCTCCACCAGTCGAGCCTGCACAACCACCCACAAAACTGGCAAAAACTAACAATACGGGTAAAAAACCCGGCCAATGACTGTAATCTGTGGTGGTAAATCCTGTTGTCGTCGCTATCGAAACCACCTGAAACATTGCATGATAATAGGATTCTGAAAAGCTCCCGTAAACATGCATAAAGTATAAATACGCAAGGGCTACAACGGTAAGCAGTACAATTAGAAATCCATATAATCGAAACTCCGAATCTCTTTGATAGGCTTTTAAACTAAGTGATCGCCATGCTATGAAATGCAAGCTAAAGTTTGCTCCGGACAGCAACATAAACACCACTGCAACAAGTTCTATCGCATGACTATTAAAATACCCCATACTTGCATCATGTGTAGAAAAACCACCAATCGCGACTGTTGAAAAGCTATGACTAATAGCATCAAATACATCCATACCTGCAAGGTAATAAGCGACTGCACAGGCAACGGTAAATGTCAGGTAAATAATCCACAGCAATTTTGCTGTACCTTTTATTCTTGGCGTTAATTTAGAGTCTTTAACCGGGCCAGGTGCCTCAGCACGATAAAGCTGAATTCCGCCAATACCGAGTATAGGGAGTATTGCTACAGCCAATACGATAATACCCATACCACCCAAGCCACTGTAGCTGTTGCCGGTAGAACAGAATGGATTTTGGTAAATCATCCAGACCCACAATAACAGTGGCTCCAGTTGTCGTTAGGGCGGATACAGATTCAAAAACAGCATCGACGAATGAAATCTGGAGTTCCTGGGAGAATATCAAGGGTGCAGAACCCGAGATTCCTAGAACACTCCAGAATAGGACTACAACCAAAAAGCCTTCGCGTAATCGCAGTTCTCTTTTTCTATGGCGTACTGGAAACCATAGGACTGCACCTACGATCAAAACTAACAAAAAACCTTTGATAAATGGCGCAATAGAAAGGTCATTATAAATCCAGCCAACAACCACAGGCGGAAGCATGGTGAAACTAAACAACACCATGAGCAGGCCTAAAATACGCTGAATGATAAAGAGTTGCATAAAGTTAGAGCCTAGATATGGTCTAAACCAACCTGAAACATTTTCTCTACTGCATTTATATAGCGTTTATCAGCGAGGAATAGAATGACATGATCATCTTCTTCAATAACTGTGTCGTGGTGTGGCATGATTACCTCATCATTGCGAACAATGGCGCCTACAGTGGCACCCGGCGGTAATTTTAAGTCGGCGCGTTTTCTGCCCACGACTCGCGAGTTTATAGAATCACCATGAGCGACAACTTCAATCACTTCTGCATCACCTTTTCGAAGCGAATGTACAGAGACAATATCACCACTTCGTATATGAGTAAGCAAAGCACCAATTGTTATCTGCTGTGGCGAGACAGCATGATCTATATTTGCATTTTCAACTAAATCTACGTAACCCGTTCGATTCACTAAAGACATAACTTTTCGAGCACCCAGGCGTTTAGCCAGCATAGCGGATAAAATATTAGCTTCATCATCGTTGGTTAGCGCACAAAAAATGTCAGTGTCTTCTATATTCTCTTCAACTAGTAGCGATTCATCTGCAGCATCACCTTCCAGAACTATTGTTTTATCTAAGGACTCTGCTAGTTTTTTAGCAACTTCTGGTGACTTTTCAATTATTTTGACTTTATACCTACCTTCTTCGAGCGCATTTGCTAACCTTCTTCCAACATTTCCTCCACCAGCAATCATAATGCGTTTGTAAGGCCTATCAACGCTTCGTAATTCACTTACGACAGCTCTAATATGTTGTGCACTCGCAATCACAAAGATTTCATCATTAGCTTCTATAACAGTACTTCCATTTGGGCTGATCGCTTTTCCATCTCGAAATATAGCTGTGATCCTTACCTTTACCTCAGGCAAATGTTCACCCAATTTTCTTATTTCTTGACCAACCATTGGCCCTTCATGGAATGCTTTTACCGCAACTAACCTTACTCGACCACCTGCAAAATCCAATACTTGCGTTGTTCCTGGATTAGATATAAGGCGAAAAATATAATTAGTAATTAATTGTTCTGGACTGATTAAAACATCAACTGGAATTAATTCAGGTGTAAACAGTTCTGGATGTTGTAAATAGCCCGAAGCTCTTACTCGAGCAATACGCGTTGGAGTTCTGAATAAGCTATATGCAATCTGACAAGCCATCATATTAACCTCGTCACTGTTTGTGACAGCAATTAACATATCAGCATCATTGACATTGGCTTGCTCCAAAACATCTGGGTGTGATGCTTGTCCTTGACGGGTATGAACATCAAGCTTTTCTCTGAGATCACGCAGTGAAGAAATATCTGTATCAATGATAGTTATATCATTATCTTCATTAGCAAGATTTCTTGCCAAAGAACTTCCGACTTGGCCCGCGCCCAGAATAACAATATTCACTTTTTATTTCCGCGTTTTTTATTGCGCAAGTTATCGCTTTTTTTATCGCTCAGGTTATTTTCCATATTTTTTTGGATCTATTTTCAGTGAACGCATTTTTCGATATAAGTGAGTTCGTTCCATTTGCACCAGCTCCGCGAGCTTACTTACATTTCCCTCTACCAACTTTAACTGATGGTCTAGGTAATCATGCTCGAACTGCTCTCTAGCCTGTCGTAAAGGCAACTCAAACAAACTATCCGAGTTTTGGCTAAGTTCTTGAGAAAATACAGGAATCTCGGCACCTATTGCCTCTTCAACTTCTTCTTGAGTGATCTCTGAATCAGTTCCTAAAATTAAAAGTCGTTGCACAAGATTACTTAATTCACGAATATTCCCAAGCCATTGATAGTTTCTTAAAAAGTTCTGTGCAGGTACCGAAAAATGCCTATACGGCAACCCATCGTGTTCAATTTGCTGATCAACATAGTAATTTAACAGTTCTGGTACATCTTCCGGATGCTCACGAAGTTCCGGAATCATTAATGGAACAACACTAATCTCCAGGTAAAGGTCCTTATCAAAGCTGTCTGCTTCTACATCATCTCTAAGGTCATGCTGAGATGAGAAAATAAGTTTTGCGCTCAATGGAATATGTGACTCTCCACCCACTCGGGTGTAGTAGCCTTGACGCAAAGCAATCAATAAGCGTTTTTGCGCGTCCTTCGAGAGCCCACCAATATCAGAAAGATATAAGGTTCCACCCTGAGCTTGATCAAATAACCCATAATTTATTTTTTCATTAGACTCAGAACCAAATATTTCTTTGCTCATGTTCTCTTTTGGGATAAGAGAAATTGTTGATTTTAAAAATAACCGTCCACTATTTTCACTTTGGGAATGGATGTAGCGAGCAAAAACCTCTTTTCCAACACCGCCTTCTCCATATATGAGCACCAAACTGTTATGCTTGGATATACGGTCAGCTTGCTCTCTAAGCTTGACCATTATAGGGCTACTTCCTACAGGATATTGAGGGGCACTTATCTGATCTCGAAGTTCTTTATTTTCTTGCACTAACTGATCTGAACGTAATGCATTCTCGATACACAACAACATTTTAGCAATTGATAAAGGTTTCTCGATGAAGTCATGTGCGCCTAAACGAGTCGCTTCTACAGCTGTTTCTATCGTTCCATGTCCTGACATCATAATCACAGGGCAACATAGAGAACCACTCTTCTGCCAATCCTTTAATAAGGATATACCGTCTTGACCCGGCATCCAGATATCAAGCAATACCAAGTCTGGTCTACGTTTTCTTCTTAGTTCTTTGGCTTCTTCAGCATTTTCTGCTGTTTTAACTTCATAGCCTTCATCTTCAAGTATTTCACTGACTAACTGACGGATATCCGGCTCATCATCAACTACTAGAATATATTGTGCTGTCATCAATTATCCTTTTCGTACGGTAAGTGCACAACAATACTGGCACCACCATTTTCATTATTTTTAGCTAAAACACTGCCATCATGTTCTTCTATTATACGCTTTACAATAGCCAAGCCTAAACCGCCACCTTTGGTTTTGGTAGTTTTATAGGGCTCAAATAAATGCGGCAGCAACTCTTGTGTAATTCCTGGTCCATTATCCTTAATTACCAAAACAAATTTTTTCACACCATTTTCCGATTCTTTTATTTTACTTGTAATGGTTAGTGTTGAATCGCCATTTTCACTAAAATCATGCATTGCATCCAGAGCGTTTTTTATTAAGTTTACCAGAAGCTGTCTCATACGATCTCCATCGATATGAAGTATAGGAGAGCCTTCCAGCTTAAGGATGATTTCTGCGTTAGATTGATTAATTCTGTAGAGTTCGACTACCTCTCGAATTAAACCATTAATATTAATATTTTTTAATTTGAGATCCGGTATTCTTGCATATTCACTAAATGCATCAACCATTGTTTTCATGCTGTCCACTTGATGCACGATGGTATTACTCATTCTTTGCAACAATTCTGCTGAGTCCTCATCCAATAAAGGCTTAAGTCTACGTTGTAACCTTTCAGCAGAAAGACGAATAGGCGTTAGTGGATTCTTAATTTCATGAGCCAGTCTTCTGGCAACCTCTCCCCAAGCTGCATCATGCTCCGCTTGTACTACTTCACTTATATCATCAATTACCAACACATACCCTCGTGCACCATCTATAAGGTCGGGTAGGACAACTCCTCTACATACTAACGTGTGCTTTGTATCTCCTAGCATCAATGTCACTTCTGTTTGCCAGTCTTTATCTTTCGGATGATCACTCGACACAGATCCTAAAAATTTAGGCATTATTACATCATAAAATGGCAATAAACCCTCTTTAACGCTACACAATGCTTTAAAACTCTTACCTTTAAATTTATCTAATGGGGCATCTAAAAGTTGTTGCGCGGCCTTATTTATTCTTCTGATTATAAATTCTTCATCAAGCGTAATGACACCTGATGTTAAACTTCCTAAAACAAC
Source organism: uncultured Gammaproteobacteria bacterium (assembly GCA_963807855.1). Taxonomy (GTDB): domain Bacteria; phylum Pseudomonadota; class Gammaproteobacteria; order Thiotrichales; family Thiotrichaceae; genus Cocleimonas. The sequence continues at coordinate 145,054 of CAWEEB010000013.1, forward strand.
ATTTAAATAATCATGTTGCCTCTGAACTTCCTGTTGGCTTTCAGCACTTTCCTTTTGTGCTCTAGATAGTTTTGTAGTCATGACATTAAAAGACCTAGCCAATAAGCTAAAGTCATCCTTCTCATCGACATCTAACTTTTTTTGCAAATCACCGGATGCAACAGCATTGGTGGCTTCTAGTAGTGTTCTAACTGGTTTAGTTAATCTAATTGAATAAATAAATGCTGCCCATACTGAAAACAGAACTGACAATAACATGATGAGTAATAATGTTATTCTAAAGCCTTTTTTAATCAGTTCTTTCTGGTAACTAATTTCCTGATACTGTTTATAAGTGTCTTGCACACTATCGGCTAATATTCTTTCTTTCTCGGAAAAAGGAAACAAAGCTGTCAGGATAAATGTTTCCCTCCCAACCCCAAGGGAGATGTTTATAGCAACACGAGAAAAAAGCCCGCCATCACCCACTGGTTCAAGTTGGTACATATAACCACGACTGGATAGTTTTCTGATGATATCGTCAGTGGGAAAGTGTGGGAGCAAAGAACTCATTTCTTCGCCGCTATAAACCAGCACACGTTTATTGCTTCCAAATAGAACAATCTCATATGCACCCATTGCTATTAATTGTCTATCTATGAAAGAGCCGTAATCTAGAGTATCGACCCTAGTAAGTGCTGTACCCGCCCTTTCCAAATTAAATAAATGCTGTCGCATACGAACATCCAGGGAGCTTCTGGCAAGCTCTAGTGAGTCATCTAACGCGCCTTCAATTTTTACGTTAAACCAATTATCAACCCTATCACCGATAAAATTCATAGAAAAATAAGATACAACCAGAACCGGTAAAATGGTTAATAAAGTAAACGCATACATCAAACGTAAAGTAAAACGAGAACCGGCTTTTTGAGACCGTAAATGAACCAGTGCTTTAACAACGTTATAAATAATAAGGCTTAACAGTATCCCCAATACAGCAATATTTAATGGAATTAACCAGGTATTAATTGCGCTGGATTGCTCTGGATTTTTTGTAGAGATACTCAATAAAATAAATGACGTTACTAATAATAAAAAAGTAACTAAAACAGGGAATATCTGAAAGAAAAATGTTCTTAAGGGAGGGGCCACAACACGCCCTCGCTAGTCAAACGATACTGATCGCTAAATATAGACTGGATACGCAATGGCAAACGTAAGGTAGCAGGAACCATATCAGCTATGGCAAAAATATAAAATTCTCCGTCATCTAGAGATGTAGAAATATCAGGTAGTGTATAACTCCGTGATTCACCTAATTTACGTAAGGAAGCAGATAAACTCGAAAAATTCCAGTGCTCATTCGTGTCATTCCTTGATAATACATAATGTCGGCTTAATGCATGATATTTAAGTTGATAATTAACTGTTAACAGCGGGGTATCTTTATTAAACCACCAGCTACTATGCTCACCTAAACGAAATTGAACTCGAGAATTTAGTGTCACGCCACTTTTTAATGCATCGCTTAAATAATCAGTCAACTTATATTCTATTCGAGTAGAAATGATGAACTTCTTCGGACTACCTTTCAAAGTAAAGTCTTTAAAATCAATTTCACCAGCAAATAGGTTTATTGACGGAAGCACCATCAATAACAGCATTAACAATGAGAAATTTAATTTGGAGTGACAAAACATGTTGCTATTTTACCACTAATGATAATCGTTGTAATCAGCTTGCTGATATAAATCAAAAGAATAATACACCTCCCTACTTTGATAGGCTTTTTTCCTGCATGTCAAATCAATCAGGAATAAAAAAGCGGGCTAAAACCCGCTTTTATCCAGCTCTTCTGAACTAGTCAAGAGAATAATCTCTAACAACTAACCAACAGCCAAGTATCTTTCTTTAGCTGAAATTTGTACTCCATCCTTATCAAAAGGAGCAACTTTTCGCATAGATTTGATTTTATTTTTAGTGAAGTCCTGAGACCAAAAATCTTCCCAAAGCGCTATGAAGTTCATTGAATCATGCAGCAAAGCATCCTGATCATATCCACCTGCTCCTTGAGCTAAAATCAACCACAAATCATTCTGGTGGAAGTCATCACATGCATTATTTTCTTCATCTTCAGATACGCCATGCACTTGATAATAACCTTCCTTGACAGGAATACCCAACGCTCCCGTATTGAGACGCATAACAGGACTAAATATCATTACAATTTCTTCAGCGATAGCAAGTAGTGTCAGTAATAATGGATAATCATCATAAGCAGCAAGAAAACATTCTTTTAACTTTTGAGTAACAGCAGACGGGACAAACTCCTGTCGGTCTTCATCGGTAATACTCATATCTGTCATTAATTCTTCAAAGAGGATTAAGTGAGATCGTTGAGGTGTACCTTGGAAGTTACAAGGCTCACCAATTTTGTAATAAAAACCAAACTCATCCAGAGTATTCAAAGTTAATAAAAATCGTGCATAAGCTTTACTACCAGGCTTCATTACATTTTCTACTTTTTTCGATTGGTACTGAGCCATTAACAAAGCATCGGTAAATATATGCACGATTGCTCTGTATTCCATATGAATGGTCTGCATTTCCTGCAATGAAAATTCACAATTATTCATTGCAGAAACAATTGGGTGTTGATTAATTCTATGATCCTTAACCGATGAAATAAGCACTTGAAGAAACTCCATATTCTTATTCCACTTTTCCTCACCTACACTCGCTATCATCTCTTTTACTGCATTGTGTCTAATCTGATCCATGAATAATTTCCTTTATAAGTTAGTAAGAGCAAACGTTTTATTTAGAGATATACTTAATTGCTAACTTAATTAAAGAGTTTGGAAATTTATCCCTAAGGCATGAATTACTTATATAAGTCGAAGAAATATCATTACCAAAGTCCTCAATAGAGTAATTATGAACCAACATAAAAGGTCAATCCTTTGAGCCTTAAGTTGTTCATATTCCATTCTTGTTAATTATAATAATCAGCAAAAAATACAAATCGTTATGCTTTCATACTAAATAATATATGTATTGCGCACAAGTGTTTTGAGTACTAATATTTTCTAGATAATAAATAATTTCCTTGAATTCCTGATCCAATAGGCTTGCAAGGTATCAAAATTAATTAGTGGAATTTAATTTCTGAATTTTGGCGTAATAAAAGCCGTCCATAGAATCATCTCCAGGAAAAATCTGTTTACCTAAGAACTTCGATGAATCAATCTCAACTATTTCAGCATCTGTATTTTTATCAATAAATGATTTGATTTGATTTTCATTCTCCTCGGGTAAAATTGAACAGGTTGCATAGAGAAAAATCCCACCTGCCTTTAATTTCTTCCAAAGAGTTTGAAGCATTTTTGCTTGAAGCTTTTGTAACTCAGCAATATCACTATTTCTGCGCAATACTTTGATATCGGGATGTCTTCTAATGACTCCCGTTGCAGAGCAAGGCGCATCTAATAAAATACGATCAAACAGAATATCTTTTGCATAAGCCTCAGTATCTAAAGCGTCTGCCACGACTATTTTTGCTTTTAGATTCAATCGATTCAGGTTTCCGCTCACTCGCTTCATGCGTGACTCACTATTATCAACAGCGATCACGTCTAAAATTTTGGCTGATTCTAAAATATGACCTGTTTTACCACCAGGGGCTGCACACGCATCAAGAACCTGCATCCCATCATGGCAATCTAATAAAATACCGGCAAGTTGCGCTGCGCCATCCTGTACTGATGCTTCACCCTCTGCAAAACCAGGTAGGTCATTAACGTTCTGCGGTTTGCCCAGTTTTACCGCCGTACCAATATCGTTTAATGGCTTAGCATCAATACCCGCTTCAGCTAATTTTTGCAGGTATTCATCTCTACTTTGATGGCTTAAATTCACCCTGAGTGTCATGGGAGCACGTTGATTAGATTGTTCCATTATTTCTTCCCAATTATCAGGCCATGCCTTTCTGATCCGGTCTATTAACCACTGTGGAAAAGCATACTTAGCTGGCTCTTCAGTTAACATCTCCTTTTGTAACTTGGCCTGACCTCGCAAGAAATTTCTCAGAACCGCATTTACCAGATTTTTTGCCCATGGCTTCTTCAAGCTTTTTAGTGCACTAACTGTTTCCCCAACAGCTGCGTGATCCGGTGTTTTTTGATAGATGATTTGATACAAACCGACACGTATCAAGCACTCAACATCTTTGTCTTTTTTCTTCAATGACTTACTTAAAAGGATACTGATTAATGCAGAGAGTGGCTCGTGCCAACGTAAGCTTCCATAGCAAAAATCACTCACCAACGGACTATCATTATTCGCCAAAGCTGCGCTTAAGGATTCGCCATTGTAAATAACAGATTGTAGTATGCGAGCAGCAGTAGCTCTTGGGTTTGTAGCCTGTTTATTCTTTTTATTTTGCATATTTATTTGAGCGATTATATTGGGTTAACTGCTTACCAATTACTTGAAAAGCATTATTAAGGGATAAAAGACACCCCCCTACTTTAGAGCACTTTTTTCTTGGTGTTTTTATAAGCACCTTTATCACTATGAAGGGAAAACATTTCCCATTAAAGACTGCCCATTCAAAAAGTCCCTAACATCCATAGCTTTTTTACCCGGTAACTGCAAACGAGAGAATGATAAAACACCATTTCCAGTAGCAATTAATATACCTTCAGGAGATTCAGCTATAACCGTACCTGGCTCTGAATCAGTTCTTTGATCAATAACCTTAGACATATAAATCCGTAATGGTTTGCCCTTTAATAAAGTAAAAGCCACTGGCCAGGGATTAAAAGCCCGTATTTTTAAATCAATCTCTATAGCTGGCTGATTCCAATCGATCTCAGCTTCTGCTTTATTTAGCTTTTCCGCATAGTTACTTAAAGAATCATCTTGTGGCTCTGGCTCAAGTTGGCCATTTTCAATTAGACGTAGAACTTCTAACAATGCTTCTGCTCCATCGATAGCGACGCGATCATGAATAGTTTGACTGGTATCTTCCGCTGTAATTGGACAAACGCGTTTTAACAACATATCACCCGTATCGAGACCCAGAGCCATCTGCATTATGGTTACCCCGGTTTCTCTATCTCCATTTTGGATGGCACGATGTATAGGAGCAGCGCCTCGCCACCTTGGCAACAATGAACCATGAATATTTAAGCAGCCATACCGAGGCAGATCCAATACTGCTTGAGGCAAAATCAATCCATAAGCCGCTACTACCATCACATCTGGTTTATATGAAGCGAGCGTTTGTTGCGCCACTGCATCTTTTAAGGACAGTGGTTGTTCAACTGGTATTCCAGCATCAACAGCAATTTGCTTAACTGGGCCAAACTGGACTTTTCTACCTCTACCGGCAGGACGATCAGGTTGAGTATAGACAGCAACTACCCTGTGCTCTGAATTGATTAAAGACTGAAGTGCAGGAACAGCAAATTCAGGAGTACCTGCATAGACAATATTCAATGTTAAGGTCTCTATTTTTTCTATTAGATTAAATAAGCGAATTGCTTTATGCGTTAGCAGCTTGTTTGGCTAATTTTTCGAATTTTTTTCTTAAACGCTGTTGCTTCAATGGAGATAAATAATCAACAAACAATTTGCCTTGTAAATGGTCTAACTCATGTTGAATACAAACCGCTAACAAGCCTTCGGCATTTAATTCAAACTCTTTACCATCTTTGTCCAGAGCTTTTACAGTAATAGTATCGGCTCTTTTTACTTCCGCGAAATATTCAGGCACAGAAAGGCAGCCTTCTTCACAAATCTCTTCACCTTCTGCATCAATAATCTCTGGATTAATCAGGCAAATTGGTTGATTTTTTTCTTCAGAAACGTCCACCACCACTATTTGTTGATGCACATTAACCTGTGTTGCAGCCAAGCCTATTCCCGGTGCCTCATACATAGTTTCCAACATATCATCAACAAACTCGCGAATCCCATCAGTCACATCCGTGACCGGAACCGCTTTAGTTCTTAAACGAGCATCTGGGAAACGTAAAATATCTAAAATAGCCATAAAATAGTCCAATCTCAATTATTTTCTAATAATACCGTAAGTCTGAAAACAGTGCATGAGATAGATGAGATACGATATTATTATTAACAGAACTTAATAAAAAAATATAGACACCAGAATAATAAACAATAAAAACAAGAGGGTTTTCATGTCTTTTAATTTCCTAAATTTAACGCGTCTTCCAGTGTTAACATTATCGGTATCTGCGCTCTCTCTATCTTTACTTAGTGGTTGTAGTAACGTAAATGGCTACAGTGGGGCATCTCAGGCAAAGCCTGTGGCATCTTCGTATGCAAAAGATCCTTACGATAGTTACTATGGAATGCCATCAGCTAAATCAAATAACTCTGATTACCGTCCAAAATTTGCACGTGTTGTCACTAAAGCCAAGTTTAAACACAATGCCCCTAAACGCTATGTGGTTAAAAAAGGCGACACTTTATGGGGAATCTCAAACAAATTCTTACAAAATCCTGCCTATTGGCCAGAAGTTTGGGATAAGAACCAAAAAGTAAGAAACCCTCATCTGATTTATCCTGGTGACGTCCTATTTATTTATCAAGGTCATAGAAACGTAAAACTTTCTGATGGCTCTATCGTAGAGAAATTAATCCCGCAAATGCGTATCGAGCGTACTGGTGGCGGTGAACCAATCTCTACACTTTCACCATTTTTAGTTTGGCCAAAAGTGGTCGATGAAGACACCATTAAAAACGCACCTTATATAGTTGATGCACGTGATGCGAATATTTTGATCGAACGAGATCAAACTGTTTACATTAAAAATCTAGCTGACAGACAGGCAGGTGGTGAATACGCAATTTTTAATGTAGGAAAAGTGATATCCGACCCAGAAACTCAAACAGTGTATGGACGAGAGGTTACTTATAACGGATTCTTAAATGTGGAAAAACCTGCATTGAATGCTGATGTGGCTACCGCGCAGGTTGTCGAGTCAAAACGTGAAATAAAACGTGGTGATCGCTTACTCTATATTGAGGATCATACACATACTTTGAAGATGCCGATTACCATTCCTGATCGTAAAGTTAGAGGCTCTATCATTTCATTATTTGACGCTGATATGATTACCGGACAAACACAGGTAATCACTATCAATCAAGGCGCACGTAATGGTATTAAACCAGGATTTACCTTAGGTGTTTATTCACCAGGTAAAATGGTTGACGATCCTATAGCCAAGCAAACAGGTACTAAATTCTATGAGCCTGTACAAGCGGCTAAAGTAGGCATTCCACCTTCACGTGCTGCAACTGCTATCGTATATAAAGTATTAAATGATATTAGTTATGCGGTTCTCACCAAATCAACTCATGAAGTTAAAAGTGGATATAAAATCGGAAATCCTTAGATCTACGATTTAATCTATTTATATTTAATTTAAACACCATTCAGGGCTCATGTATGATTTATACTGGGCCCTTTTTGATGCCTTTTTTACAATGCTAATTAACACATGCTCATGAAAACAACAGATGAATTACAATTCTGGATAGCATTATGGCGTACCTCAGGAGTAGGCCCCAAAAGCTTCTCTAAGCTTTTATCAAATATAGGCAATCCTGCAACAGTATTATCTTCAAACATATCTACGATTATCCAGGCCGGCATTCCAGAAAAGCTTGCTCACACTATTCTTGACAGTAAAAATAATCAAGAAGTCGCTGCTTCTGATATTGAGTGGCTAAATGCAGCTGATAACCATCATATTATTACCATTGAATGTAATGAATACCCTGATCTGCTAAAGCGCATAAGCGATCCACCTCCCTTATTGTATGTACATGGGAAGCTCTCATTACTCAAAGATCCACAAATAGCCATTGTTGGCAGTCGCAATCCTACTCAGGGAGGCACCAATAATGCCTTTGAGTTTGCCAAACATTTAGGTCAAACAGGGTTTTGTATAACTAGCGGCTTAGCACTAGGTATCGATGGCGCAGCTCATGATGGTGCACTTGAAGCCAACGCCCCAACAATAGCGGTTATCGCTACTGGCATTGATAGGGTATATCCTGCAAAGCATAGAGAAATGGCACATAAAATTGCGGATAACGGCGCAATAGTGACTGAGTTTCCCATTGGCACTCAACCCAAATCAGGCAATTTCCCTCGTCGAAACCGTATAATAAGTGGTCTAAGCTACGGCACTCTGGTAGTTGAGGCTGCTCAAAAAAGTGGATCGTTGATTACCGCACGCTTGGCGATGGAGCAAAATCGGGAAGTTTTTGCCATCCCTGGATCGATACACAATCCACTTGCACGCGGTTGTCATCTACTAATAAAGCAAGGGGTAAAACTCGTAGAAACCGCTCAAGATATTCTGGAAGAAATGGCGAGTGTCATTGATATAAACACACTTGAAGGAGATCAAGAGGTTCTCACTAGCGAAGTAGAGATTAGAACTGATTCAACTGATACTGACAACAAACAAAAAAAGAAGCCGGAAACTTCACTAAACCCCAGACAACAGATCAAAAAGTCGACTTTCATGCTGACGATGATCAACAAACTATTTTAAACGAAATGGGTTTTGATCCAATATCTATCGATCAACTAGTCGTCAGAACAGGAATCAATAGTGCTTCATTATCTTCATCCCTGCTAATGCTTGAACTACAAAACCAGATAGCCTCAAATGGAGGCGGCACCTACACACGCTTGAAATAATCATTTTATGCCGTTGGTAAAATAATTGAACAAACAATAGCCAACCGTCAGTTAAACCATGTCAATCAGGCATGTTCAGGTGACATTCACCTTCAAATACTATAAAATTAGCCTAATAATACAATCCTGTTAAAGATTACGGGATAATTTAGAAAACTACTCTTTAACCCCGTAAAAAGTGTTTTCTAACAGCAAATTAGAGACCCCAAACCACATGAAAGAAAATACATTGGATGTACTTTTTTACCTTTTTGATAACTTTGCTGAAGCTGAAGATGTCGCACAAAATAGAGAAGTATTGCACGGTGAGCTAAAAGATGCTGGTTTCCCAAAAACCAGAATCACTAAAGCCTTTGATTGGCTAGAAAGTCTGGCTGATGACGATAAGATTTATATTTCAAAACCAAAATCCCAGTCACTTCGTTTATTTTCGAAATATGAGGCACGTTGGTTAGATCAGGAATGCCAAAATTATATGGTATCACTTCGCCAAACAGGCGTGCTTAGCTCAGAAATGTTCGAACGCACTATTGACCGCATACTAACTCTGGGTGATAAAGAATTTGATATTAACCGTCTTAAGTGGGTGATATTGATGCTACTACTCAATCAGCCAGATACGGAGGCAGAATATATCTGGATGGATGATGTTGCACTTGGAGAAGAATCTCCTGTTTATCATTAAGCAACAATTCAAACTTATTTACTAAAACGGTCCTTATTTAAGGGCCGTTTTTATATTTAAGAGTTGTATTACTAATGTTAAGGTCATATTTAAACGTTTTCTGTAGATTAAAATATCACCCCCCTACTTTTAAGTACTTTTTTATTTAAAATAGCTTTTGATTGACGGTCATATTATGCCCATCTTCAACTCTTGAATTGCTTATACATACCCTTAAATTGCATAATTCAAAAACTTCATCCTTTACTCAAATGAACATTCCAGTGTATTGTTGCCACCAATTTCCTATCACAAACTCGATTAAGATAACGTTTTTTAATCATTTAATAGACATTTAATAAGGCACACTATAGCGCACTATGGGTAGATCATTAGTTATTGTGGAGTCGCCGGCTAAGGCGAAAACCATCAACAAATACTTGGGCAATGAATACATTGTAAAGTCGAGTGTAGGTCACATCCGTGACTTACCTAAAGGTGGTGGCACCCAAACTGGAAAGAAAAAAGCACCAACGCTCGCTCAGCTAACAAAAGGTATGAGTGAGGTCAAAAAAGCGGCTTTTAAGAAGAAACGTGATACCGATAACCTTGTACGTCGTATGGGAATCAACCCAGATAATGACTGGCAAGCTCAGTATGAAATACTCCCGGGAAAAGAAAAAGTAGTCGCAGAGCTACAAAAGCTGGCAGCCAAAGGCGACAAAGTCTATCTCGCGACCGACCTGGATAGAGAAGGAGAAGCCATTGCCTGGCATTTAAAAGAAGTAATTGGTGGGGATGACGATCGCTTTGAGCGCGTGACCTTTAATGAAATTACCAAAAGCGCTATTCAGGAAGCCTTTGAAGAGCCTTCCAAACTTGATGTCGATCGTGTCAATGCGCAACAGGCAAGACGTTTCCTCGACCGCGTTGTGGGTTTCATGGTCTCCCCTTTACTATGGTCAAAAATTGGACGTGGACTATCAGCAGGTCGAGTACAGTCTGTAGCTGTGCGTTTGATTGTTGATCGAGAACACGAGATCAATGCATTCAACCCGGTTGAATTTTGGGATATCCATGCTGACCTTGCGACCAAAGCGGGCGAAGCTTTACGCATGGAAGTTACCAAATATAATGGCGAAGCTTTCAAACCTGTTACTGAAACACAGGCAATGGAAGCGACGGCCAAACTCAAAGATGCTGAATATTCACTTCTTAAACGTGAAGACAAAGCCACTAGTAGTAAACCTAAAGCTCCTTTTATAACTTCGACTCTGCAACAAGCCGCAAGTACTCGCTTTGGCTTTGGTGTAAAACGTACCATGGGGCTTGCACAGCGTCTGTACGAATCTGGTTACATCACCTATATGCGTACCGACTCAACCAATTTGAGTAAAGATGCAGTGGAAAGTGCTCGCGAATTTATCGGCAAAAAGTACGGTAAAGAATATCTACCCAAAGAGCCTAACCATTACGGTTCTAAAAGCGGAGCACAAGAGGCCCACGAAGCAATTCGTCCTTCGGACGTAAAAGTCATGATGAGTGATTTAAAAGATATGGGGGATGATGCGAAAAAGCTTTACGAACTTATCTGGCGCCAGTTTGTTGCCTGTCAGATGGTTCCTGCTAAATACGATTCAACAAGATTGACCGTTCAAGCTGGGCAATACCATTTGAATGCATCTGGCCGCACTTTGCGTTTTCCGGGTTGGACAAAAGCACTTCCTCCTTTGAGTAAAAAGGACAGCCCAGACCTGCCTGATCTAAACCAAGGCGATGTACTGAGCCTGGTTGAGCTCGATCCACAACAACACTTTACCAAGCCACCTCCGCGTTATACGGAAGCATCTCTGGTTAAAGAACTGGAAAAACGCGGTATCGGACGACCATCTACTTATGCGTCAATCATTTCTACGATTCAGGATCGTGGCTATGTAAAAGTTGAGTCACGCCGTTTCTTTGCAGAAAAAATGGGTGAGATTGTTACAAAACGCTTAGTCGGTAGTTTTGAAGAATTGATGAATTTCGACTTTACTGCCGAAATGGAAAAAGAGCTCGATGAAATTGCCGATGGAAAACTGCAATGGAAAGACGTGCTCGATGACTTCTACAAAAACTTCAAGGTCAGTTTAGAACAGGCTGGCGCTCCACCAGAAGAAGGTGGAATGAAGACCAATGAAATGGTCATGACCGAGATCAAATGCCCTACTTGCGGACGTAATATGGGTATTCGTACTGCTGGCACTGGCGTATTTTTAGGCTGTGATGGTTACAACTTACCGCCCAAAGAGCGCTGTAAAACAACGATTAATCTGGTACCTGCAGAAGAATCTATCGACGTTAATAATGAAGATGCCGAAACCGAAGCACTGATGGCTAAACACCGTTGTAAGAAATGTGATTCAGCGATGGATAGCTACTTTATTGACGAGAGCACCAAGTTGCATGTGTGTGGTGAAAATCCGGAGTGTGACGGTTACGAAATCGAAAAAGGCACATTCAAACTAAAAGGCTATGAAGGCCCGGTCGTTGAATGTGAAAAATGTGGTCATGATATGCACCTCACTACTGGTCGTTTCGGCCCGTATATGAAATGTAGCAATGAAGATGCGTGTAAAAACACGCGTAAGATACTGCGTAATGGTGAAGTAGCACCACCACGCGAAGATCCGGTTCACATTCCGGAACTGGAATGTGAAAAATCAGATGCTTACTTTATCTTACGTGACGGAGCGGCCGGCTTATTCCTTGCTGCCAGTACTTATCCGAAATCGCGTGAGACACGTGCGCCTTTGGTAGAAGAATTAAAACGTTTCAAAGATCGTATATCAGAAAAGTTTTACTACCTGGCAGATGCACCTGCAACTGACCCTGATGGTAATAAAGCTGCTGTTCGCTTTGATCGCAAAACCAAAGAGCATTACGTGAGAACCGACAAAGATGGCAAAGCAACAGGTTGGTCAGCGCGTTTCGAAGGTGGCAAGTGGGTAGAGAAAGTACCTGTTAAAAAAGCTGCTGCTAAAAAGAAACCCGCTAAGAAAAAAGTCGCTACCAAGAAAAAGGCAGCGGCTAAAAAGTAATAACACACCCCCCCACTTATAAGCCGTTTTGTTGATAAAACATACAAAAAACAGTCTAAAAGTGGGGGGGTGCATTTTTAATAATCTGCACATGTTAATTACCAAAAACCCAAAAGAATTAATTAGTATCTTCCGGAATGGTGGAGTATTCGCCTATCCCACTGAAGCAGTCTATGGTTTAGGTTGTGACCCTGATAATCAACCGGCTGTTGAAAAAATCCTAAGACTAAAACAACGCCCGGTAGATAAGGGACTTATCCTTATCGCTTCTGACTTTTCCCAGGTTGAAAAATATCTTCAGCCACTGAATAAAGATCAGCTAAAACTGATAGAACCCAGTCAAACTACCTACATTTATCCAGCAAAAGAAACTGCACCGAAGTGGCTAACCGGCAATTTCGATTCATTAGCAGTCCGAATAAGTAAATTGCCAATCATTCAGGAATTATGTTCCACACTAGATTCAGCAATTGTATCAACCAGTGCAAATTTAAGCGGCCAAGATCCTGCAAAAACAATGTCTGAAGTGAATTCAGTTTTTAACGGTAAAATTGACGCAATACTTGATGGCAAAACAGGAGAATTGCTAACTCCAACCGAGATACGTGATAGTATCAGCGGCAAAATAATTCGAGCCTAGGCTTTACCCAACAGCACTCATTCAAGAAGCCCTATTTAACATGTCATTGATCCAACTAAAAAACATCCAAGTCAGCTTCGGCGGCCCTGCCCTGCTTGATCAACTTAGCCTAACGATTGATGCCGGTGAACGCATCTGTTTGATCGGCCGAAACGGTGCGGGCAAATCTACCTTGATGAAAGTACTTAATGGCGAAATCAAAGCTGATTCAGGCGAGATAATTGTTGAAAAAGGTGCTGTAATTGCTCAGTTAGAGCAAGAAGTGCCGACTGGTATGTCGGGAAGCGTTTATGAAGTAGTTGCATCTGGGCTCGCTGAAACGGGCGAATTGCTAAGTGCTTTTCATGCGATGAATGAAGAAGAAGATATTGGTTCAGAAGATTGGATGAAACGCTTTGAACGAATCCAGCATAAGCTAGAGACATGTAATGGCTGGCATTTCCAAAATACCATTGATACCGTTATCTCACGTCTTGAATTGAACCCTGATGTGGATTTTGGTCAACTTTCAGGTGGTATTAAACGTCGTGTGTTACTAGCGCGAGCCCTGGTTCAAGAACCAGATGTGTTATTACTCGACGAGCCTACCAACCATCTGGATATCGAAGCAATTATCTGGCTGGAAGAATTCCTTCTTAGTTTTAATGGCTCGCTGGTTTTCATTACGCATGATCGCTCTTTTCTACGTCGATTAGCGACACGCATTATCGAGATTGATCGCGGCCAGGCAACTAGTTGGCCCGGTGATTATGAAAACTTCTTGCGCCGCAAAGAAGAAACTTTACACGCAGAAGAACTCGAAAATGCGCGTTTTGATAAAAAATTGGCACAGGAAGAAGTCTGGATTCGCCAAGGTATCAAAGCACGACGCACCAGAAATGAGGGTCGAGTGCGCTCATTAGAAAAAATGCGTAAAGAGCGCGGTCAGCGCCGCGAAGCTCAGGGACAAGTCAATATACAGGTAGATGTGGGTGAACGTACCGGCAAACGAGTAGTAGAAGTAGAACATATTAATTACACCTTACCCAATGGGCGCGTATTAATAGATGATTTCTCTGCTCTGGTTCAGCGCGGCGATAAAATCGGTTTAATCGGCCCGAACGGTGTCGGTAAAACAACCTTACTCAAAGTTTTACTGGACGAACTAAAACCTGATTCAGGAAAAATGATAGAAGGTACAAACCTTCAAGTCGCCTACTTCGACCAGCTTCGAAGCCAGTTAGATGAGAATCGATCGGTTAAAGATAACCTCGATCGTGGCGCTGATAAAGTCATGGTTAATGGTAAAGAAAAACATGTAATCAGTTATTTGCAAGACTTCCTATTCTCACCAGAGCGAGCCAATTCACCGGTAAATGCACTCTCTGGTGGTGAACGTAACCGCCTGCTACTAGCCAAGCTTTTCATCAAACCAGCCAATGTCCTGGTATTAGACGAACCCACCAACGATCTTGATGTAGATACCCTCGAACTGCTGGAAGAGTTGTTACTAAACTATACGGGTACTGTGCTTATCGTGAGCCATGATCGTGCCTTTATTAATAACCTTGTTACCAGTTGTTATGTGTTTGAAGGTGAAGGTAAGATCAGCGAATACATAGGTAGTTATGATGATTGGCTGCGCCAGAAGCCGGCAGTAAAAGCACCTAATAAAACACAAAAATCTGCAAAAAAGAAAGAAACGCCAACATCGGCGCCAATTAAAGAAATTCAAAATGAGTCTAGTGAAAGTAAAAAACTGAGTTTTAATGAGCAGCATGAACTTAAGAATCTACCCATTGAAATTGAAAAATTAGAAAAGCGCATTTCTGAATTAGAAGTACTCATGAGTGAGGCCGATTTCTTTACGCAGGAACATAAAAAAGTATCCGCAGTAACTGACGAACTCCAGGAATCTCAAACTATACTTAAAGAAAAGTATGATCGCTGGGAAGAACTGGAAACTTAGCTTAATTAAGGAAAATATCATGGATATCGGTGATTACCGCCGCGAATATACTAAAGGCGGCTTAAAAAAAGAAGACTTAAGCGAGTCTCCGTTTAAGCAGTTTGAAAAATGGTTTATTCAAGCGAGTGACGCTGAGTTATCAGACCCGAGTGCAATGACAATAGCAACTGTCTCAGCTGCTGGTAAACCCTCTCAAAGAACCGTGCTGTTAAAAATATTTGATGAGAAAGGATTCGTATTTTTTACTAATTATTCCAGCCAGAAATCTAGAGAGATTCAAGAGAATGCTAATGTGTCATTATTATTCCCATGGACCGCACTAGAAAGACAGGTAGAAATCAATGGCCGAGCTGAAAAAATAACGACCACGGAATCTCTAAAATACTTCCTGTCACGACCACGAGGCAGCCAGTTAGGAGCCTGGGCTTCCGCGCAAAGCTCGCCAATCAGTTCGCGTGAACTTCTTGATGGCCAGCTGAAAAAAATTAAAGACAGGTTTACCCATGGCGAAATCCCCCTTCCGGATTTTTGGGGTGGATACCGCGTAATACCGGAAACGATTGAGTTCTGGCAAGGTGGCGTAAGCCGTCTGCATGATCGCTTTGAATATACGCGTCAGAACACTGCGTCTGATATCTGGGAAATCGAGCGCCTACAGCCTTGATATTGTTATAAAATAAGAAAATAAAACCAACTACAGTTTATCGGAATGTATGAACTGAAATCGAAAATTTCACACTAATATGCTAAGATAAACACAAATAATACACCCCCCTACTTTTATGAGGTTTTTTGTTTTTATACAGATATCTCATTTATACAAAGCTTAGTACTAGTTCGACTACAAGGAAAAACTAGAACTTAGCGTGTATATTGCGGCTTTTTCGGGCTATGCTAAAGCAGCAAATAAGCAGGTGGTAATAAAAAAATAATAAAAACAGGGGCTTAAAAACTTCAATCGCTCTATTTGTTGAGTCATGACAGAACCATTTCAGAATCAATTTGTCATAACTTTACAGCGGCTGATAGTAAGAAAAACCATGAGAACAATCTACCAGGTAAGAATCCACCAACTAATTATTGGCAGTTTAATAGCAGTTTTATTAGGCACTGGTGTGAACAACAGTGTTCACGCATCTCCTCACAACCAGAATTCCCCTCTCGGCATGAACACCAATGAGGCTCTTGAAGTAGATGCCAGTTTACCGTTTGCCGATATATTCCGTTTAGCGCTTCCTTTTAATGAGGCTCGCCCCTGGTTTACCAAAGGCAATGTGTCTTTTGATAAGAATGGTTGGCCAAAGAACTTGAATGGTGGACAGGCAGGTACACGTTTTCTCAGCCACATCCCGATGGAAGCCTTACCTAAAGGCGAATACACGGTTTTATACCAAGGCGAAGGTGAAATTAACTATGGCGCAAGTGCAAAGGTAATTAAACGCTCACCCGGTAAAGACATTATCAAGTTAGTACCTATGAAGCAGCCGAATGAGCTTTATTCGACTGCAACTGCGACCCTATTCATCAAAAAGAGTAATCCGCAAAACTATATTCGTAATATTCGTATCATGATGCCCGGCGGCATCTGTAGAAATGATCCATTCAAGCGTGTAACCACAGCAAGACAATGCAGCAACAATAGCTATCAATCATTTACTGATAATCACAATCAGGTGATGTTCAACCCGGATTTTCTGAACTTCATGAAAGACTTTAAAGTTGTTCGTTTCATGAATATGTCGGGCGTTACACGTAACAATATCCGCTCGTGGAATGACCGTCCTACTTTACAAAAAGCGACCTGGGGTGGCAAAGAAGGTGTGCGTGGCGTTCCGATTGAAGTGATGATTCAGCTAGCCAATATACTTGATGTTGATCCTTGGTTTAATATTCCGCACAACGCAGATAACGTATTTATTAATCGTTTTGCACAAACCGTAAAACAACAACTCAAACCAAATCTTAGGGTGTATCTTGAATACACCAACGAAGCCTGGAATAACATCTTCGTGCCACAAGCTGAACATATGAAGCAAACCGGTTACAAGCTCAAACTTGATAAAAATCGCAATATGGCGGGCTCTAAATATTACTCGATGCAAAGTGTTAACATTTTCAAAATGTGGGAACGAGTATTTGGTGGAACTGATAGATTGGTGCGCGTAATGGGTGGTATGACAACCAATACCAAGCTTACCGAGACCTTACTCGGGTTTCAGAATGCCTATAAACACGTTGATGCAGTTGCTGTCGCCCCTTACTTTCACTTTGCCCAAGACAAAATGGCAGGAATTAAAAGTGTAAACGATGTATTTAGGACTTTAAATGCGAGAGACAATCGTTATTCAATTCGCAATACGCTTGAGTTTGTTAAAAAGCAAATGCAGGTTACAAAAGGCTTTGGCGTCGATCTAATCGCCTATGAAGGTGGTCAACATCTAGTGCATCATAAAACACATTCGATGACTCAGGGGGCAACGCCGCACTTATATAAGGCAAACAAAGACCCGCGCATGGGAGCTGCATACTATCAACTTCTGGCAGGCTGGAAAAAACTCGGTGGAAAGCTGTTTATTCCATTTTCGGCTCCTCGTCCTTCAACCTGGCATGGTAGCTGGGGAATCAAAGAACATATCGCAGAAACACCTGTTCAAGCTCCTAAGTACCGTGCATTACTAGGCTTCGGGCATGGTAACCCGTGCTGGTGGGAAAGCTGTCGCGGCGGAAAAATTGTTCGTCACCAGAAGCCAACTATCATTGCCAAGCACTTAGTTTCTGGAAAACAGACTGAAAGTGAAGCTAAATATGTAGCGATACAAAAACAACCACTTGGACAACGTACGCTTCATCAAGCGAAGGCTGAGTTCATCGGTACCGTGATACAAGGCACTATCGAAAATCCACGTGATTTAACCGCTAGATGGCGCGCAAATTGGGATAACGATAATTTGTATGTGTGGGTTGGTATTGTGGATGAAAAACACGTAAGTGACTCCAAGCAATCGTGGGCTGATGATTCCATCGAAATTTATATCGATGCGGATGCTAGCCGTGGCGAAACCTATGACCAGTTTAATGATTTTCACTTAAGCTTTAGTTTGGGTAAATCTAAAATCACCACAGGTAGCACGACACCACAGGATGGATTACAAGATATTAAGTACACTACAAGAAAATTAGCAAGTGGCTACCAACTCGAAGCTGCAATCCCATGGAACACATTGAATATTCAACCAAGTGCCGAACATGCTATCGGCTTTGATATTCAAATCAACGATGACGATAATGGGGATGCACGTGATGCCAAAATATCATGGAATGCCAATGTCGATCAGGCATGGAAAAATCCACGTGTATTTGGCCAGTTGATTTTACAAGATAAAAATCAACGCTTTGCCAAAACAGATGGTGATTTGCCAATGGACAAGAAGGCTTTTCAGTATCCACAATAAGGTCGTAACTATTACAATAAGTTAGGTTATTGTTGATACAATGACGCTAAGGAATCTCTAATTAACCTAGCTGAGATTCTGTAAGGTTCTAGGGCATCTAATCCTAGGCGTTCTTTGCAGGGAAGGGTCGCTCCCTTCACAAAAAGTGCAACAACGGAGAAGATGCCCTAGAACCTTACCCTATGGGGCTGAGCCAAAAACCCAGCCTCTACGTTGTAAACATTTGAAAGACATATGTATTCCTGCATGTTTACGCCTTGATTCTAGATTTTTGGCTTTGCCAGAACTCAACTAGGTTAATCAGAGGTTCCTTGATGGAAGAGCTATCAAACATTTTATGCGGCGGTACTGGCGACGATGAAATATACGCCTTATTGGAAGATTCGAAGTCAGATGATAGCGATTCTAAGAATTTGTTATTCACCGATGCTCAGGAACTCATTATCGCCTGGAGTGAAGAAGAACTCCCTGCTGCTATCGAAAAAATCGAAGCGCTTAAAAGTACCGGGTTGTTTCTTTGCGGATATCTATCTTATGAAGCGGGCTTTCATTTTATAGATAAAACCATCAAGAAGCGTCTACCTAATCACCCTACTCAACCTCTGCTCTATTTTATCGCTTTTAATAAGCTAGAAAAAATTAGTAGAGAAGAACTGGATAACAGCTTCGCTGAAATTGACACCTATCCAGAAGCTGATTTATGTCCATATAACTTTTCCCTGAGTGTAGCTAAAGACACTTACCTGGAAGCCATTCGAAAAATTAGACGCTATATCATAGCGGGTGATACTTACCAGATTAACTATACGATCAAATACAAGTTTGATTTATTGGGTAATGCGATCTCGCTCTACAAAGCGTTGCGTAAAACACAACCAGTTGAGTTTGGTGCAGTGTTAAATTTCCCTAACTCAAATATCGTTTCTCTTTCGCCCGAACTGTTTGTTAAGAAAAAACAAGGCATGATTTTTTCCAAACCCATGAAAGGCACGGCGAAACGTGGCAGAAATGAAAAAGAAGATGAATTCATTCTGGATTTTTTAAAAGACGATCCCAAGACATTATCAGAGAATGTGATGATCGTAGATTTGATTCGTAACGATTTCGGCCGAATCTGCGAAACGGGTAGCGTCACTGTAAAAAACCTGTTTGAAATTCAGACCTTTAAAACCATCCACCAGATGATTTCTACCATTAAAGGTAAACTAAAACCTGAAATACATTTATCAGAACTCCTCCACGGATTATTCCCCTGCGGCTCTATAACCGGGGCTCCAAAAATAAGGACCATGGAGATCATTAACGAATTAGAAGCCGAACCACGAGGAATATACACCGGTGCCATTGGCTATCTGTTACCTAATGATGATTTTTACTTCAATGTTCCCATCCGAACCATAGATATTGGCCAGAACAATCGCTGCGAAATGGGTATTGGAAGTGGCATTATTTATGAAAGTAATCCTCAAGCCGAATATGAGGAATGCTTATTAAAAGCGAGTTTTTTAACGGGCATCAACAATCGATTCTATCTGATCGAAACCATGAAATTCGATGGAGAAAAACAGGATTATAAAAACCTCAGAAAACACCTCGAACGACTCAATTATTCTGCAAGCTATTTTGGCTTTGTTCTGAAGCAACGAGCCATGCAGGAAAAGCTTGCTGATCTGAAAGAAAAACTAACAACAGCAGCATACGAATCATACAAAGTACGACTCACAGCATTTCATAGTGGCGACATAGAACTCACTCACGAATTGCTACCAAAGGATGATGATCAAGTAAAAACCATCATGATCAGCAACCGTAAGATAAATAGTAAATCAATCTTCCAGTATCATAAAACGTCAAAACGCGAAGTTTATAATGAGGAGTATGACAAAGCAGTTAAAGCAGGACATTATGAAGCTATTATATTTAATGAGCATAATGAAATAGCAGAAGCCTGCCGCCATAATATTTTCGTCAAAAGACAGGGAAAATGGTACACCCCCCCACTTTCAGCAGGTATTTTAGATGGTATTGAACGTCAAAATTTCAAACAAAAAACAGAAGCCATAGAAAAATTCTTAACTCTGGATCAGTTACAACACTGCGAAGAAATAGTACTCACCAACTCTGTCAGAGGAGAGGTCAGAGTCATCCTGGAAAAGGATAAACCAGTCACACAAGGTCTAGGGGAATCAGCACATTCAATCAATCTAGACGAATACGTCGCCATGGCCGCAAAAGATAATGTTTTTATTCTTGATGTGCGCCTTCAAAGAGATTACGAAGATTCAGAATATACATTACCTAATTCTGAGTGGAAGGATCCTCTGCATATTGACAAGTGGATCGATACGATACCAAAAGATCAGAAAATTGTTGTCTATTGTGTACACGGCAGAAGCATCAGTGAAAGTGTTACAGAACGCCTACTATCTGAAGGATTCGATGCAAGCTTTATAGAAAGTGGTATTGAAGGAATACGAGAGTTAGGTGTTGATGTGATTAAAAGTGATTCCTGGTTTTAATCAATATTAAAAAACCCGCTATAAGTAGGGGGGTGACTTTCTTTTTTCACTCATACCAATACACAATAAAAAAGCCTCCAATTGGAGGCTTTTTTATTGTGAAAATTCTAATGAGGATATTACTACTAAGAAATCTGCTGGTAATATAAATTCTGCGGGTGGTTAGCATCCGCAAAGAAATACCAACGCTCGGCAATTAAACCGACATATTGAATGACTACTGCTATCAACGGCAAGATGTAGACAGGGTTCTTCAAGCTTA
Source organism: uncultured Gammaproteobacteria bacterium (assembly GCA_963807855.1). Lineage (GTDB taxonomy): Bacteria > Pseudomonadota > Gammaproteobacteria > Thiotrichales > Thiotrichaceae > Cocleimonas. The sequence goes on from CAWEEB010000013.1 coordinate 166,347, forward strand.
GTACCAACAATACCAGAGGCACTAAGAAAGCTAAGGCCAAGAATATGTACTTGATGCTTTTCACGAAAGACTTAGATTTTCCGTGGAAGTATTCACGCGTATTGAATGACCCACCCATAGAACCTTGAGCCATTTGCCTGATGTTACTATGGTTAATACCAATTGCTGATCTCAGGTCAGATTTAGGGTTAATATTGCGATTACGTAGCATAGAAGCCACACGAAAGATAAGAGCCGCTACAGTAAATATGATCGCCCAATTCGCATAAAAACGTACCAGACCCATCTCCAAATACGCAGACAATGCAGTCGCAATGGTAAAGCCAGATGCTATTCCCATTAAAGTAAAATTAATAACCGTAAATGGAGTATGCCATTCCTGTAAAAACTTGATGCAGCCATAAATCATTCCTGTACAAATAAATAAGGCATAGACCGCAACTGTTGCCACTAAACCAAGCAGCATAGTTGGATCAACTACAGTACCCCCAGGCATAGTAAATAAAGGGGTGGTTAAATTGAAATAATGAGCCGCACCATAGGCAGCTATCGTAACCATCGCGAAAGGCAAAGCAATGACTTCACGAGACAACCAGGATGTACGCCATTTGGTTGCCGTGCGCCATGCTCTCTCAGGATGTCCTAAGTGAAAAAAAGATGCGAATAAACCTATACTGAGCAGTATCAGTGCAATCGCACTTCCCCAGAGAATAAAATTATCACCATGATCTTCCATTAAAAGCTCGAACTGAGAAAAATACTGGCCTGTAAATAAAGCCAAAAAAAGTCCCTGACCCGCGCCGATTAGAGTGGTTAAAAATATTACTGAAAATGCTGGATGCATAATGTTTTACCTATAATTTTATGATGCTGTTCATGTTAAATATTTAACAGGAATCTAATTAATTCTTCTTTTCTACATCTTTTTTTACGTTAAATAAGTTAAGGATTTGATGCAGGGTGACTCAATAACGCAGGATTTTTGCTTCATATTTATTGATCGCAAGCGTTGCATAGTTGGGCTACGTGACGCTTGTGATCGGCGAAAATGGAGCAAAAAGACAAATTAGTGAGGTATCAACCATTGAATCATTAACTGGCTACCAATTACTCATATCATCTAAAGATGGGCCTTTACCAGGCTCATTGTGCGTGAGACGCTCTTCCTTACTCAATGGATTGTCTACACGCTCTAGCTCGTCCTTATGAATCTTGATTTTAGTCTTACGACGCGGCAAATAATGATTTGCGGGCTTTGTACCCCACTCTGGCATCAGCTGATATCCAGCGCTCTCACGAATTGCTATGGATACTTCCGAATTCTCATCATGAACGTCACCAAACAAACGCGCACTGGTCGGACAAGACATTACGCACGCAGGTTTACGTTCGCTTTCGGGTAATGCTTCATCATAAATACGATCTACACAGAGTGTACATTTCTTCATCACGCGCTGTTTTTCATCGAGCTCACGCGCACCATAAGGGCATGCCCAGGAACAATATTTACAGCCAATACATTTATCGTAATCTACTAAAACGATGCCATCTTCTTCACGCTTATAACTCGCGCCCGTTGGACAAACTGGAACACAAGGTGGTTCTTCGCAATGCAGACAACTTTTAGGGAAATGCACAGTTTCTGTTTGTGGATAGGTGCCAATTTCAAATGACTGAACACGATTAAAAAACGTACCTGTGGGATTTTCTCCATAAGCGTATTTATCAACCATTGGGCCTGCTTCACCTGATGTATTCCACTCTTTACACGACGTCACGCAGGCATGGCAGCCAACACAAACATTTAAATCTATTACTAAGGCTAACTGAGTCATTATTTTAACCCCCCTGTTTTACCAAGAGTTTTTCTGAACTTACCCGCGACAAAACCTTGCCACTTATTTCTGCGCTTCTTCTCCATACCTGGCAAAGGTTTAACCGTGTCGAACCTCGGCAAGGTATGCTTAGCTTCTCTATCATCAGCTTTATAAACACGCACCCGCACGTCGTACCAACCTGCCTGACCTGTTACCGGGTCAGAGTTGGAAACATGATCACCCGCTTCGTGAGGAGGTAATTCTTCTGAAATAACATGATTCAACAAAAAGCCTTTATTGGACTCATTAGCTTTTGCATCCAGACCCCATGAACCTGATGCTTTTCCAATTGCATTCCAGGTCCATACGGTTCCTGGTTCAAGCGATTCAGAGAAGCGACACATACAACGGACTTTACCGTGCATAGACTCTACCCAGACCCAATCCCCATCATCAAAGCCATTCTTCTGGCCTAACATTGGGCTCACAAATAAGTAGTTGTGAGTATGAATCTGCCTTAACCACGCATTCTGCGAATCCCATGAGTGATACATTGCCATTGGGCGCTGAGTCAGTGCATTTAATGGGTACTTTTGAGTGTCCGTTAATTGCGACTCAAGTGGCTCGTGGTGGAATGGTAAGGGATCAAAGTAAGTTTCAACACGCTTACGTAAACGATCTGGCGGCTGTCTTCCATCGGTCTTACCCTGGGCAGCGAGACGGAACTTCTGGAGGATTTCTGAGTAAATATGAATATTAATCGGTTCGTCATATCGAATCATATTGTGCTTTTGAGCCCAGTGTAAATAACCTCTGTTCCAGTTACGCATGTACTGGAATGACTTGGGCATTTCATAGTGGAATACACAGTCATTCTTTTGATACATCTCCCACTGATTCGGATTTGGCTCACCTTTTAGAGATTTTTCACCGCTCTTACCACGCCAGCCTGCAAGAAAACCAATTCCCGAGCCCGGCGCTGTCTCAAAGTTAATCACTAAATCACGGTAATCTTTAAATTTACGCTTACCGTTTTCATCGGTAAACGTAGGTAATTTCAAACGCGTACCCAACTCAACAATGACATCCTGGAATGGCTTACATTCACCTTTGGGTGGTAATACCGGGATACGTACTGCATCAACCGGGCCATCATATTCTGAAATAGGACGATCCAGCATCGACATCGCATCGTGACGTTCAAGATATGAAGTATCAGGAAGAATCAAATCACCAAAATCGACAGTCTCCGAGTGATAAGCATCAGCAACTATGATGAAAGGAATTTTGTATTCGCCCTCTTCATCCTTATCCACCAACATTTTACGCACTTCAGTGGTATTCATGGATGAGTTCCACGCCATGTTCGCCATGAATAACATCAAGGTATCTATCGGGTAAGGATCACCACGCCAGGCATTGGTTATCGCATTGTGCATCAAACCATGAACCGATAATGGGTACTCCCAGGAAAAGCCTTTATCAAGTCGAATTGCCTCACCGTCATCATCAACAAAAAGATCATCTGGATCTGCAGGCCAACCTAGGGGCATTCCATTTAAAGGCGTATTTGGCTTGACATCATCCCAACCCGAAGGTGGTTTAGGACAAGGTGGAATTGGACGTGGGAATGGCGCTTTATGGCGGAATCCACCCGGACGATCAATCGTTCCCAGTAAGGTCATGAGAATACTAAGCGCACGGATAGTATGGAAACCATTAGAGTGCGCAGCCAAACCACGCATCGAATGGAATGAAACCGGATTGCCAGTCACACTATCATGATCCTTACCCCAGGCATCTGTCCATTGAATAGGTAATTCGATTTTTTGGTCTCGGGCGACAATGCCCATCTCATGAGCTAGACGACGAATGGTTTCAGCATCTATGCCTGTTATACCTTCTGCCCACTCTGGCGTATACGCTTCAACTCTTTCTTTTAATAGCTGGAAGGCTGGCTTACAAGGCCTTCCATCTTCTAATTTGAACTCACCTGTAAGAAAGGGTTCTACGCCTTCTTTACGCATAGGTACGACTTCATCATTAACACGATCCCACCAGAATTTATTTTGTGGATCGAAACACCCTTCTTCTACCGGCTCATCATTTCGAATAAACATACCTTCGTTATGACTGTCGGCAGTCATATCTATCAATTCTGCTGAATTGGTGTAATTTACAAGAAAATCGCGGTCATACATTCCCAGCTTGATAATTTCATGAATAATCGCAAGTAATAAAGCACCATCAGTTCCAGGCTTTATAGGAACCCACTCATCAGCAATCGCTGCGTAACCCGTACGTACGGGATTGATCGCTACAAAACGGCCACCATTACGTTTAAATTTCGATAACTCAACCTTCATTGGGTTTGAGTGATGATCTTCAGCAGTACCGATCATGAAGAACAATTTAGAGCGCTCTAAATCTGGTCCGCCAAATTCCCAGAACGAACCACCAATGGTATAGATCATTCCGGCAGCCATATTTACTGAACAGAATCCACCATGGGCCGCATAGTTTGGGGTACCAAACTGCTTGGCAAACATTCCTGTAAGTGCCTGCATCTGGTCACGACCCGTAAATAAGGCAAACTTTTTAGGATCTTCTGCGCGAAGCTTCCCTAAACGTTCTTCCATAATACCAAAGGCTTTGTCCCAGGAAATTTCTTCGAACTCACCTGCGCCACGCTCAGTACCCGGCTTACGCAATAAAGGTTTAGTCAAACGTGCTGGAGAATACTGCTTCATGATGCCTGAAGCGCCCTTCGCACATAACACGCCCTTATTTAATGGGTGGTTTGGGTTACCCTGGATATAGCGAACCTCACCGTCTTTAACGGTAACTTTGATACCGCAACGACATGCACACATATAACACGTTGTCGTTTTAACCTCGACGCCTTCAGTTTTTACAACTACTGGAATATTTTTCATGAACAACCTTCGTTTGGGTAAACCATTAGAATTTAACCACATTCTAATTTAGAATGTCGGGATAATGCACAACATAATTTTATAAAACAAATTAATTATTTTTATATTTAGATAGACTAATATACCCTTGCAGAAAAAGGGGTTAGCCGAGACAACATTGGAACGCAGTGACGATGGCCCGAAGGGCGTGGTTTTCATTAAATTTAATGAAAAACCCCTCAAAAGTAGGGGGGTGTGTTATTGATCTAAATAATTAGTCGTCTGAAAAACGGAACTTCTTAATATGCCATTCCTGCTCTGTTGAGCATTCTATCACTAAACAAGATGGACCACCGTGAGTTCTGGTTTTACCTGCCGCTCCCGGATTTATTACCCATGGCTTCGACTCAGTATCAATCACTTGTTTATGGGTATGACCATAAATAATAACTTTAGCATCCGGATGTGAATTACGTAACGATTCATGACAGGGCTTATGTGCGCCATGGACATGGCCATGCTCTACCGTTATGGTCTCACCTGCCACCTCAAAACTTAATATTTCAGGCAGTTCAGTATCGCTAAGGTGACAATAAGGATCATTATTACCTGTGACGGCAATCACTTTGCCTGATTTTGGCTGCATCGACTCCAGAATATCAACGCCACAAATATCTCCAGCATGCACAGCGATATCGCATTCGCGGACGACATCAGCAATTCGAGGATCAAGATGGGAATGTGTATCTGAAACTACGGCTACTTTAGTAATCGTTTGGCTTTTCATTAGGCTTAGGCTATTCATTGGCTATAGCTAATCATTGGTTTTATATTTTGTCTAATTACAATTAAATAGACTAGCATTGTTGCTGGTCTAAATTCAAACTTCTGTGGAACTTTATTTTTGGCGTTGCCAGAATTTATGGGACTTAATCAGAGGCTTCTTAATGAGCTAGCAAATTATTTTTAATTTTTAGCTCTATAAAATAAATTTATTTAAAGGCAAGTTTTTCTATCTGTACTTGAAAAGGCAATACAGGTATCTTGTATGGTTTTGGCATGGTGCCACATATATTTTCGGGAGTTAAGCATGATAAAACCACATGGTTCCGATGAACTGAATCCACTGTACGTATCTGACGCTACAGAGCGAGATGCATTGCAACAAGAAGCGCAAGGATTGCCTTCTATTGTCGTAAGTTCTGCTACTGCAGCGAATGCTGTGATGATGGCTGGCGGTTACTTTAACCCGCTCACAGGCTACATGAATAAAGCTGATGCACTGTCTGTGGCGGATAATATGCATACTGCCTCAGGCCTTTTCTGGCCAACACCTGTTCTCAACCTTGTTGAAGACGCAGGTGACATCAAAGCAGGTGATCGTATTGCGCTGAAAGATCCCAATGTCGACGGCAATCCAGTTCTGGCAGTAATGGATGTGGAAGCGGTTGAAGAATTTACCGACGAAGAAATGGCGACCATGACCCAGTCTATCTACCGTCCTGCTGAAGGTGAAGAGCATATTGGTGTAGACACATTTAACTCTCAAGGTAAAGTATGTCTGTCAGGCCCGATCAAGGTTCTTAACTACTCTTACTTCGAAAAAGAATTTGAAGGCACTTTCAAGACGGCTGTTGAAATTCGTCAGGAAATTGCTGATCGTGGCTGGAAAAAAGTAGTAGCTTTCCAGACACGTAACCCGATGCATCTGGCGCACGAAGAGCTATGCCACATGGCGATGGACAGACTCGGTTGTGATGGCCTGGTTATTCACATGCTACTTGGTAAGCTGAAGAAGGGTGATATTCCTGCTGATGTTCGTGATGCAGCGATCCGCAAGATGGTCGAACTGTATTTCCCTGAAAACAGCGCGATGGTTACTGGTTATGGGTTCGATATGTTATACGCGGGACCAAAAGAAGGGGTGCTGCACGCAGTATTCCGCCAAAACATGGGTGCTACCCACTTTATTATTGGTCGTGATCACGCGGGTGTTGGTGATCACTACGGTGCTTTCGATGCACAAACCATTTTCGATGATGAAGTCCCTGAAGGTGCGCTGGAAATTGAAATTTTCCGTGCTGATCATACGGCTTATTCCAAGAAGCTGGACAAGGTTGTGATGATGTCTGAAGCGCCTGACCACGAAAAGGATGATTTCGTGCTGCTTTCTGGTACCAAAGTCCGCGAAATGCTGGGACAGGGCATTGCGCCACCCAAGGAATTTTCGCGCCCTGAAGTCGCTCAGATTCTGATTGACTACTATCAAAGCCAGAACAGTTAAACCGTTTTGAGGGAAACCTCAATCCTAATGACGAATAAGGCCGGGATAATACCCGGCCTTATTTTTTTAGCGACAGGAGTTATTGCTACCATTCATTGCTCCCGTTCATTACTCCCAGCCTTTATAAACCAAGCCTTAGATGCACATACAAGATTGTTAAAAGACACCCCCCACCTTTTCGCAATATTTTATTACTCCACCAATTTTGCCCATAAATCATGCTCATCAGAATGCGTAATTTCGACTTGGGCAAACTGTCCTGGCTCTAGTAGTTCACCCTCAATATAAACCGCGCCATCAATCTCTGGAGCATCACTACTGCTTCTCGCAATGGTAATATCTTCTGCTTCGGTATCACCTTGTTGGGTATCGTCGGTTAGCACTGTCATACGTTTGCCTACCTTAGCTGCCAGCTTATTCGCGCTTATTTCTGCCTGTACTTCCATAAATCGTTCTAAACGATATTGTTTTTCGTCCTCTGGAACATGATTTGGCAAATCATTAGAAACAGCACCTTCAACCTCAGAATAAGCAAAACAACCAACACGATCTAACTGCGCCTCTCTCAAGAAAGACAGCAACAACTCAAAGTCCTCCTCAGTTTCACCGGGGAAACCTGCAATAAATGTACTACGAATCGTAATATCCGGACACATAGCTCGCCATGCAGCGATTCGGGTTAACACTTTTTCGGCATGCGCGGGACGTCTCATATCTTTTAAAATACGGTGACTCGCATGCTGGAACGGAATATCCAGATAAGGAAGGATGCCTTTGTTCTGAGCATTCTCAGCCATAAGGGGTATAAGCTTATCCACATGAGGATAGGGATAAACATAGTGTAAACGTACCCATGCATCAAGCTCACCTAATGACTCCGACAATTGCTGAATGTGGGACTTAACTGGTCTACCATTCCAGAATCCTGTCTGGTATTTGGTATCAATCCCATAAGCGCTGGTATCTTGAGATACCACTAGAAGCTCTTTAACGCCGGAGTTGACAAGATTTTCAGCTTCTTGCATGACATCTCCAATAGGACGACTCACCAGGTCACCACGCAATGATGGAATGATGCAGAAAGTACAACGATGATTACAACCTTCCGATATTTTTAGGTAAGCATAATGTTTTGGTGTGAGTTTGATACCTTGAGGTGGCACCAAATCAAGATAGGGATCATGTGGAGGTTTTAGCTGATCATGTACAGCGCCCATTACAGCTTCATAAGCATGAGGCCCCGTAACTGCCAATACATCGGGGTGAGCCTGCAAAACTTTTTCTGAATCTGCGCCAAGACAACCAGTCACGATAACTTTGCCGTTTTCTCTTAAGGCTTCACCAATGGTATCCAATGATTCTTTAACTGCACTATCTATAAAACCGCAGGTATTAATGACAACCACATCAGCACCATCATAATCCGGAACAATGCCATAACCCTCAGTTTTGAGTTGCGTCAGTATTCTTTCTGAATCTACGAGAGCTTTTGGACAGCCCAAACTTACAAAACCAACTTTAGGCTGATCAATAGACATTTTTTTACACCTGTTTTTACTGAAAATAATTACTGCTTTTTTAGCTGAACCTTAACTTAACAAGGACTTAAGCCAGTTTAGCATATGATAATTTTATTTGTGCTTATGCACAATCGTTTCATTTACCCAGATTTTGTAGACATTATTTGCCATTTTACGAGTATCTTTACCTAAAACAGTCAAACAAGCCCCGTATATCATTGATTAATAATGTTTTATTTGAAGTGGTCAAAAATTAAGCAATTTGGTAAAAAACCAAATGAAACGTGGCTTTACAGAGTAAACATGGAACATATCAACAGAGTTATCCACAGATTATGTGGACAAGTTTATTAATAAAATAAGTCAAGTATTTTGAACTAAAAAACCCAAAAAAAACCAATCCTTTTCATCTTCATGTTTAAATCATAAGTATCAGCTATTTGCGAGTTCTTCTTTATATCTTATCCGATAAAAGTGATGGAAATAGCTTAAGCTTTACTCAAACAGTATGAAATTTTTCTGAAACCAGTAAACTTCATGAAAATTTTTATCATAATCATTCCTTATAAAGAACTTCCTAATCTATAAAGAAAACCATTTAGTCAGGACTATTCAATGAGCCATTAGTTTACATCTGTTTTCCAAAAAAAATGATGAATAGAAACGAAATATTGCTTACATCCTCAATTATAAATAATCAAACATGATGGAATTTCTCTCCCATCTTCCTCCCTCCTTCCTCACACCTATAATCGAAAATAGATACAAATTCAGATTTTATATATCACTTCATATCTATATTCGAACCTTCCAAGGTTGTTTAAAATCGAGATAGTAATACCTTACCTACCTGACATAAAACATAAGCATTACTTATATTAGAGAGACTTAATGCTTAGTTTAGTTAATAGCTGAATTATTACAGAATACCCTCTTTGTTTCGGGAGTTTTATTCGCATAGATATCTTTGCTAGATGCTGATTAACGTTTAAATCACTCCCAAAAACCCAGAAAGAGAAATATTGATTGTTTTACACGAATGACTAACAAGCCTATTTACAAAACCTGAGAAGACCCCTATGTCACAAAAACACCCTGTTGTTGCCGTAACCGGATCGTCTGGTGCGGGTACTACCTTCGTTAAACGTGCTTTCGAAAATATCTTTTTACGCGAAGGAATAAATCCGGCAATTGTAGAGGGCGATAGTTTACATAGTTTAAGCCGAAATGATTTTGGCACACACCTTAAAATAGCTTCTGATAAAGGTAATAACCACTTCAGTCATTTTGGGCCAGAAGCAAATGATTTTGCAGCCATTGAAAGAACCTTCAAGGATTATGGCGAAACAGGTACAGGAAAAAAACGTTACTACCTGCATAACCCCAGCGAAGCTGAACTTCAAAATGAACGCCTTGGGTGTAATAAAGAATCAGGTGAATTCACACCCTGGGAAGATATTGAAGCTGGTAGTGACTTACTCTTTTATGAGGGTCTGCATGGACTAGTTGTGGATAAGGCAAACGACATCTATTCACCAAAGTATGTTGATTTAGGTGTAGGTGTTGTCCCTAGCGTTAATCTGGAATGGATTCAAAAAATCCATCGTGACCACGCAGAACGTGGTTATGACGAAGAAGTTATTGTAGATACGATCCTGCGTCGTATGCCAGACTATGTAAACTACATAGCACCGCAATTCTCTGAAACAGATATAAACTTCCAGCGCGTACCAACCGTTGATACTTCAAACCCTTTCATTGCCCGTGACATACCAACAGCAGATGAAAGCTTCGTGGTTATTCGTTTTAAAGACCCGAATAAATTTATGATCGACTTCCCTTACCTGCTGAATATGTTACACGACTCATTCATGACTCGTCGTAATACGATTGTAATACCAGGCGGTAAAATGGGTATGGCGATGGAGATTATTCTGGCACCCATTATTCATCGCTTGATTAATAGTTCCAAGACAGCTTAAAACGCTTTAAAAACAGACACAAAAAAGCCTTGGCATTAACCAAGGCTTTTTTGTGTCTGTCGCAGTAAGTATTAAACAGCACCCCCCTACTTTAAGTGACTTTTCATGCTGGAACTGCAGCCTATTATAGCGGCTGAGTAGTGATCAACGTTAAGAAAACAAAGTTGTTGTCTCACTGCGTTCGGCTCATTTTTGTTTTTTAAAAACGTAAATAGAATTTATGCAATGCTTAATGCTAACTCGCATGCAAGACGATACTAGAATTTAGCGAGTACGAGGTTTTTTCATAAACTCAAATTCATTTTGCATCTTTCTCTGCGGCATACTCAAACGAATCCGAGAATAACTGGTCTTCCGGTAATCCCTGTTTAGAAAAAGCGGCCTTGGCAGAATCAATCATTATCGGTGGGCCGGCCATATAAACATCGTGACCGGATAAATCATCGAAATCTTCAACCACAGAAGCATGCACAAAACCTGTTCTTCCTTCCCAATCATTACCTTCTTCAATATCAGATAAAACCGGAATATATTCAATATGCGGATACTGGAAAGCCCATTTCTCAGGCAAATCGTTGCGATATAAATCAGCTTTTTCTCTAGCTCCCCAATACAAATGAATAGGACGAGTATCGGCCTGCTCTATCAATTGTTCGACCATCGCTTTAATGGGAGCGAAACCGGTTCCGCCAGCAACAAGAATCAACGGTCTATTTGAGTTTTCGCGCACATGGAAACTACCAAATGGGCCTTCAATTCTTACCAACGCCTTTTCTTTCATCTCATTAAAAACGTGGTCAGTAAACTTTCCACCGGGCACCAGTCGCAGATGCAACTCAAGATATTCATCATTAGAAGGAGAGTTGGCTACTGAAAATGCACGTCGGGATTTATCCCGCATAATGAATTCAATATACTGACCCGCGCGAAATGCCAAACGCTCGGATTCAGGAAGTTTCAATTGCATTTCCATCACATCGTCCGCTAATTTTCTCAGCGAAATAACCCGAGCTGGCAAAAGCTTGATTTCAATATCACTAGAACTACTGATTTCCTTAACCTCAAGCACCAAGTCAGACTTTGCGATAGAAACACAAAATACCGCTTTTCCCTGCTCGTGTTCATGCTCCATTACAGTTAATGGCAAACCTTGTGGATACTCTATTTGACCCGAAACAACGGTACCCAAACAGGTACCACAAGAGCCACTCCGACAACCGTAAGGAAAACCAATTCCCTGGCGCAACGCGGCCTCTAAAATTAGCTCATTTTCCTCAACTTCAAAGGTGTGCTCACTGGGTTGTAAAGTAACCTGATATGCCATGATCTATCTATCCTGTTTATTACTATTTATCAAAAAATAAACTAAATTCTAACGCAACAAAAAATAATTTATTTTTTTATTTAAGAGGCAATTTCATCAGCACAAGGCGCCTGTGCTGACAATATCGAGTTTTACCCAAGTTATCCACAGAATATATACACCTTTCCACAAGCTTAAACACAATATGTTGTACTTGACGTCCGCCCACACCACACTCTATAGTATTACAACTTTTTATTGAAGTACTAATTTAAAAGCTGTTAATAACCATATTGATCAGCATATTTTAAATAAAACAATCAATAATTAGACGACTGCTTCAAGGAAAGGCAAGGTAGACAAGTAAAGATTTTTGCAAAAGACTCAGCATAAAATACTTTCTTTAAAGAATGAACCAAAAGGCCGATTACAAGACCTTAGTTAAGCGCCAATAAAGAGCGCCAAAAGCCAATTTAAATAACATTATAAGCAAGGCAAAAAACTCTAATGAAAGCATGAGTTTTGGGCATTGTAATTCGAGACCAAAGGAAAAATCCATGCAATCAGGCTCTAGTGACAACTTCTCTGACAACACCATCGAAGAATCTCAAAATCCACAAAACAAATCGATTTTAACCAATGCTATCGACGAAACCATGCAAAGGACATCTTCACACGAAGATGCTATCTACAAGGTTGTACGTCGTAATGGCAAAGTCACGCCTTTCGAAAATAGCAAAATCGAAGTTGCCCTGACTAAAGCTTTTCTCGGTGTCGAAGGTGGCGTAGCAGCGGCATCTTCTCGTATTCATGACACGGTACGTAAATTAGCTCAACAAGTTACTGAAAACTTATTCCGTCGTATGCCTGATGGCGGCGTTGTACATATTGAAGATATTCAAGACCAGGTAGAGCTGGCACTAATGCGTTCTGGTGAGCGTAAAGTTGCACGTGCCTATGTTATCTACCGCGAAGATCGCGCCCACGCGCGTGCCGAAAAAGCAGAACAATCTGCACCAACAAAGACCTCCAAAAAAGAGTCTATAAACACTACCACATCAAATGGGGACACCAAGCCACTCGATAGAAACCGTCTGCGTAAAGTAATTGCAGAAGCCGTTTTGGGCTTAGACGGCGTTGATCAGGAAACCGTCGAAAAAGAGGCTTTGCGGAATTTATTTGATGGCATCCCGGAAGAGGATGTCGGTTCCGCGCTAGTAATGGCAACGCGCGTCAACATCGATAAAGATTCAAATTATTCGATGGTGGCGGCGCGCTTGTTATTAGACAATTTACGTACTGAAGCACTCACCTACTTAAATGGTCGACATACAGAAGCCACACAGGCAGAGATGGCTAAACGCTACCCTGCCACACTAAAGAAATACATCAAACAAGCGGTTGAATTAGAACTACTCGACGAAGAACTCACCCGTTACGACTTAACCAAGCTTGGCGCTGCACTTAAGCCAGAGCGTGATCACCAGTTCACTTATCTCGGTCTACAAACACTTTACGACCGTTACTTTATACACACAGATAAAGGCACTCGTTTTGAATTGCCTCAAATCTTTTTTATGCGCGTTTCAATGGGTCTGGCTATTAATGAAGTCAACCGCGAAGAACGTGCAATCGAGTTTTACAACCTCCTTTCCAGTTTTAACTTTATGAGTAGCACGCCGACCCTGTTTAATTCAGGAACGCGTCGTCCTCAACTCTCCTCCTGCTACCTCACTACCGTGCCTGATAGTCTTGATGGAATTTACAGTTCTATTAAAGATGATGCTTTGCTCTCCAAGTATGCCGGTGGTTTAGGGAATGATTGGACGCGTGTGCGTGGTCTGGGGTCTCATATCAAAGGAACAAACGGGAAATCTCAGGGGGTTGTACCTTTCTTGAAAGTCACCAATGATACTGCGGTTGCAGTTAATCAGGGTGGCAAGCGCAAAGGCGCAATCTGCGCCTATCTGGAAACCTGGCACGTAGACATCGAAGAATTCATCGAACTACGCAAAAACACAGGTGATGAGCGTCGTCGTACCCACGACATGAACTCAGCAAACTGGATTCCTGATCTATTCATGCAACGCGTTGCAGAAGAAGGCGAATGGACACTATTCTCACCGGAAGAAGTACCAGACCTGCATGACCTCTCGGGCAAGGCATTTAAAGAAGCCTATGAAGGTTATGAAGAAAAAGCCGCACGCGGTGACATCAGCCTATTCAAGAAAATTAAAGCGGTTGACCTGTGGCGTAAAATGCTCGGCATGTTGTTCGAAACAGGACATCCATGGATCACCTTTAAAGATCCTTGTAACATCCGTTACAGCAATCAGCATGTTGGCGTAGTACACAGCTCGAACCTTTGTACTGAAATCATGTTACACACCAACGATGATGAAATCGCCGTATGTAACCTCGGTTCGGTAAATATCGCAGCGCACACCACCGAGAATGGCATCGACATGCCAATGCTTGAGAAAACCATCACCACCGCAATGCGTATGCTGGATAACGTCATCGAGTACAACTATTACAGTGTACCGCAGGCACGTAACTCCAATATGCAACACCGTCCGGTAGGCATGGGTCTGATGGGATTCCAGGATGCTTTATATAAGCAAGACATCCCGTATGCCTCGGATGCAGCAGTAGAATTTGCAGATCGCAGTATGGAAGCCGTTTCTTACTACGCGATCAAAACCTCATCGGATCTTGCAGCAGAGCGCGGCACCTACCCAAGTTACGAAGGATCACTGTGGAGCCAGGGCATCTTGCCAATCGATTCGATTGAGCTGATGGAAGAGCAACGCGGCGAATACTACCAGGTAGATAAATCACAAACACTGGATTGGGACACACTCCGTGAGCAAGTAAAAACACACGGTATGCGTAACTCAAACACCATGGCGATTGCACCGACTGCAACCATCTCGAATATCTGTGGCGTAAGCCAGTCAATCGAGCCGACTTACCAGAACATGTTTGTTAAATCGAACCTATCTGGCGAGTTCACTGTGATCAACCCATACATGGTTAACGAGCTTAAAAGCCTTGGCCTTTGGGATGAAGTCATGATCAACGATCTTAAATACTTCGACGGTAGCGTGCAGCAGATTGATCGAGTTCCAGAAAACCTCAAGGCAAAATACGCCACTGCATTTGAAGTGGATTCTCGCTGGTTAGTAGAAGCCGGAAGTCGCCGCCAGAAATGGATCGACCAGGGCCAGTCACTCAACCTATACATGCAAGAGCCATCGGGCGCTAAACTCGACAACCTCTACAAATTAGCATGGGTACGTGGTCTTAAAACCACTTACTACTTACGTTCAATGGGTGCGACAGCGATGGAGAAAACACAGGAAAGCAGCAGTAATGTAAGCAAAGCACCTGAAGAGCCAATGGAAGTTGGTTCGGCTGCGCCAGCGGCGTGTTCGATATCTAGACCCAGATTGCGACGCCTGCCAGTAGATCTGGCATTCGACTTTGCATCGATAGCGTCGTTGCAAGAACCTCTCAAACTGGTCACATACTGATTGTATGCTCCCAGCTTTCGAGAACCTCGCGCCTTGCTCTCAAAGCAAATTCAAACACCAGAGCAGTGTTTTAGAAAATAACCAGATTACGGTTATTTATTTAAAAGGACACCCCCCTACTTTTAGGGTGTTTTTTGAAAAGAAACAATTAGATCACCAAAGGGAACGCTTCTCCCCTTTAATAGAGAGGCACCAAATACTGACTTATTGCATCTAAATGATGTGATATTCGCCCATAAGCAAGGCGTCCAAGAAGTCACAGGACAACGCAGCAGATGGGTGAAAAGCGCATTAGTTAGATGAAATAACATCGAAGGGAACGCTTCTCCCCTTTAACAGAGAAGCACTAAATTATTAACTTATTGCGCTAAAAGTGAATTTTTAGATGCGATAAACATCAAAGGAAGGAAGCGGTAACTATTATGACTAAGTCAAAATCAAACCGCCCTACAAAAACAACAACAGCACGGGCTAGTAAAGTACGTCAGAAACGGAGAACATATAATGCTCAATTGGGACGATCCACTAAGCAAGACATCACCATCACCAATAGCACAACAACCCTCACATGAGCCACAGTCGTTAGCGGCATCATATGCAGCGAGTGAAGTACTGGGTGGTATGGACTTCGACGGTTCTTCATTAGAAGAAAAAGGCGTAGTATTACCAGAAACTTTGCCAGAAGTACTAGCAGAAGCTACAACTTCAGAAGATCAGCAACTCGCAGCAAAAGCGATTGAAGGTATAGAGCGCGATCAGGTTGAAATCGCGGATTCACTAGCACCCGTTAAAGCCAGTGACAAACGTGTAATCAACGGCGAAGCAGACGTAAACCAGCTTGCACCGTTCAAATACCCGTGGGCATGGGAGTACTTCCTGAATGCCAATAAAAACCACTGGACGCCGTTAGATATCAATATGGCGCAAGACGTGCAGGATTATCAGCACAAGCTAACTGATAATGAAAAACACGTCTACACCAATGTACTCGCATACTTAACCACCTCAGACATCCTCGCGATGCGTAATATCGGCCTCGCAGTGATGGAGAAGATGACAGCGCCCGAGCTACAAATCTACCAGGCGCGTCAAGTATACGAAGAAGCACTACACACCTGGACATACCAGCACTGTATCGAAACCATCGGTCTCGACCAGGGTGAAATCTACAATCGCTACCGCGTAGTACCAGCTATCAATGGAAAAATTCAGCTGGCTAATCGCCGCCTCGATTCAGTGATGCGTTCAGACATGAACCTGAAAAACCCAGACGACCTTAATGAATTTGTTATGGCGTACACCTTCTTCGCCGGCATCTTCGAAGGCACATGGTTCTACAACGGCTTTACACCGATCTTCTCGCTACAACGCCGTGGCCTAATGAAAGGTACATCAGAGCAACTGCAATACATCATGCGTGATGAAGTAATGCATGCGTCATTCGGTATCCGCGTGGTTAAGCAAATCATGCTCGAGAATGACGTGACCCTCGATCCAAAAGCAGTACGCGAAATGTGGGATGAATCAGAAGCAGCAGAAATAGCCTACGCACACTATATCCTGAAAGATCCAATCCTCGGCTACACCGCCGAAGACCACATCGAGCAATTCCGCTTTATCGCGAATCGCCGCGCACGCCAGCTAGGCTTAGAAGAGCCTTTCCCGAACGCACAAAACCGCAATGCATGGTTAGACGAGCAAGCCAATATGAAGAAAGAGAAGAACTTCTTTGAAACGCGGGTGACTGAATATCAGACTGGCGGGGCGCTTGATTGGGGTTGATTTAAAAAGTAACATGAAGGTTTCTCTTGCTCACTTAGATAAATGGCTTGTCTTACCTTCAGAGAATGAGAATCTCGAATTCAAAGAAGCTAAAAATCGTTTTGATTTTGAAAAGCTTGTTGACTATTGCGTTGCTTTAGCTAATGAATGTGGTGGCAATATTGTTCTGGGAGTTTCAGATCAGCCACCACGATCTGTTGTAGGTACTAAAGCATTTGAAACTCCAGCCAAAACCGTTTCTGGTATTTATCAAAAACTTCACTTTAAGGTTGAGTACTCCGAACTAGATCACCCAGATGGACGAGTACTCGTTTTTACTGTGCCATCAAGACCCAACGGTCATCCTATACATAATAATGGAAAATACTTAATGCGTGCTGGTGAAGAACTAGCACCTATGTCACCTGAGCAGCTAAAAAGAATATTTGATGAAGGCAAGCAAGATTTTTTGGAAGAATCCTTAATGTCTGAACTTGACGAAACAGATATAATTAAGACCTTAGATACACAAAGTTACTTCGACTTACTTAATTTACCTTACCCTGAAAACCGTTCTGGAGTTTTAGATCGTTTCCGCAGAGAGGGGTTTATTACATTCAGTGATAATTCTTATTCTATAACTAATCTAGGTGCGATACTTTTCGCAAAATCACTTGATGAAATCCCTACACTTAGAAGGAAGGCAGTTCGAGTCATTGTATATGATGGAATTAATAAGCTTAAGACTAGGCTTGATCAACCAGGTCACAAAGGTTATGCAGTAGGGTTTGAAGGTCTTGTTGAGTTTATTAATTCTCAAATTCCTACCAACGAAGTAATTGAAAAAGCGATAAGAAAAACTGTAAAAATGTTTCCAGAAATTGCTATTCGTGAATTAGTAGCGAATGCAGTAATTCATCAAGACTTCAATGAACAAGGTGTTTCCGTATTAGTTGAAATTTACTCTGATCGAATAGAAATATCAAATCCAGGCATACCAGTTATTACAATCGATAGGTTCATCGACGAATATCAATCTAGAAATGAAAAACTTGCAGGGATTATGAGAAGGTTTGGAGTATGCGAGGAGCTTGGAAGTGGTATAGATAAAGTTGTAGAGAGTGCAGAAGCATTTCAATTACCCGCACCTGAATTTAGAACAGGTCAAATACGTACGACTAGTATTCTGTATGCTCATCGTGATTTTAATGACATGTCTAAAGATGATCGAATTCGGGCATGCTATCAGCATTGTTGCTTAAGATATGTTATGAATGAAAAAATGACAAATCAAAGCTTAAGAGAACGATTCAAATTATCTGAAAAAAAATCAGATGCCATATCAAGAGTAATCAGAGATACATTACTGAAAAATGAAATCAAACTAGAAGATCCTGATAATACTTCAAGAAGATACGCAAAATATGTTCCTTTCTGGGCTTAGCTTTATTGTAAACAAAAGGGATTATAGCCCCTTCTTTTCTTAAGTTATTGATTTTTAAGACACTCCTATTTGTACACTAATCTCCTTTGCCAACAAAGATCATTACAATAGTTAGAATAATTAGGGTCAGAATAAGATTTGACTCAATAACACTATTTAGAAAAACACACCCACACTTTTAAGCACTTTTCTAAGTACAGCAACGTTTTCAACTCCCATTCAAAACGATGAGTATCGCAAGAAATAATGGATCAGGATGAAGGTTTTTTGAGCGAGGTACGAGCGAGTCCCCTTCATCCCCATTCTTTCTGAGAAACGCAATGCACCCGCAGGGCGCTTTTGCTGGGCGGCATTTCTTTAGTTCCTTTCTTGTTGCTGTATGTACAAGAAAGAAACTCGTTGCCTTTCTCTTCAATACGAGGAAATGAAACAGCCACAAGGCAGCGAAAATCTCTCCCAATAATTAAAAGATCGCCCCCCTACTTTTACGTGGTTTTTTATTCATTGATAATGAAAACCACGCCCTGCGGGCCGTCGTCATTGCATTACAACGTTGTCTACGCTGCGCTGCGGCTGAATGACAACTCGTTTTTGTTTTGTAAAAACGATATTGGAATTTATGCTTTGCGAGGCACGTTTCTAAGTACAGCAACGTTTTACACATAAGCAGAGAAAGATATTATGTAATACATTCACTATTACAACGATTGTAGAGCAGATAGTTATAATAATTAAGTAACACCCATTACAGCTGAGAGAAAAGCTGCATAAATGAACTTATAAAATGGTACGAAAAAACTAGGCCGCTACAGGAGTGTATAATATATAAATTACTCTCTATAAAATAACTATTATGAAAAGTATAAACGTACAGTTTTATGTTCTTTTTGGATATATATGAATTTTGTCTTATTAAAAGAGTTTCATATCCATATATTGGCGGTAGTGATCGTATTCTCACTGCAAGTGACTTTTTTTGCTAGTAGTGAGGCAAATCAGCAAGAAATAGAAAAATGTACTGTACCCATTGAGCTCTTCAATGAATTACTTGACTGGATTGAACGCAATACACAGCACGATGTATCTACCATAAGAGTTTCACCACCTGAAATAGAGATAAGTAAATCCGGAGAGCTAATTGAATACGATGACAAAGATGTGATTGTAGAGAAAGATACCCGCGCACTCTATGATGTTCGCCATAAAAAGATATTCCTGGTTGCTCCCTGGAACGCAGATAATAATAGAGATATTGGTAATTTATTACACGAGCTTATTCACGCCGTTCAGTTAGAAAATCGTAACTGGGATTGTCTAGGTCACCCCGAGATGAAAACCTATAAGCTACATGAAAAGTGGCTACTAGAAAATGGAATCAATGCTGACTTCAATTGGTTTAATATCTATATACTTTCAAGGTGTCCGCGTGATATTCATCCCTAAATACCATCTAAAAGCGCGGTAGGTTAGGCTGACGTTAGGAAGCCCAAATGATTATGGTCAGAGTAAAATTTAAATGACACCCCCCTACTTTCAGGCACTTTTTCATCTCTCCATTAGTTAAATCTAGCACCGTTGTTGAATCCCATTCAGATATGCCGAGCCACGCAGAAAATTGTCGATTAAGGTTTTCGCTGTTTGAGCAGAGCGAGTTCGAAAACCGCGACAATTTTTGAGTAGCGAGGGAACCGCTTGCGGCATGTCTGTTGGGCGGCACTTTTTCGGATACGTTTTTGTTGCTGTAGACAAAAAGGCATCTCGTTGCCCTTCTCTTCAATCCGAGGAAAAGAAACCGTCTCAAGGCAGCGAAACCACTCCAAAGTAAATTAAAAAGCTATTCTTTAGCTTTTCCACCCAAATATTTATGCAGAAAAACAGCAGTGCGTTGTAATGAATCCTTGGTCGCTAGATCATCCGCAAAAGTACGCACATGAGGAGATCGAAACTCAAATCCGCGACCAACACCTGGATAGACGATTAGCTGAGGCTTTCTTCCTTTTTCCTGAAGTGTTTTTACACCCTCCATAATCGGGCGCAATCGTTGGTACTGTTCGTGCTCACCAAAAAATACCAAAACCGGTACTTCCAGGTCATTAATCTCTGGCGCATATTGATAAACTTGCATGGGTTCCGGTAAATTTGGATCCTGCCAATGGGGATAAAACGAAACATAACAGGCGACTTTTCTATGTTGCATTTTATAAGTCACTAATGCCTTGAGGGTCATATAGCCTCCCCGGGTATGGGAGACAGTACACACTTTATCACCCAATATATTCGGCTGTTCCAAGAGTGCATCAATGCCTTTTGCTACATCGCTATCGTAAACAGGGTCATGCTGCATAGGATAAGGGCCTACGAACCTGCCGTTAAAAATATCGGGAGCAAGCACGATAAAGCCGCGTGCAGCAAGTCGTTTCGGCGCTAAAATGGTTACATCATCCAGACCTCTTCTGCCATGCTGAAATAATACTGCTGGATACTTTCCTGGTTTTTTGGGTCGAAAAATATAAGCGGGGATAACTGTGTCGTCACTTGTGTAGGAAATCTCTTCCGTAATCACATCATAGTTGTCTACTTGAGGAAGTTTTCCGTTTTCCCACCAGTCATCGTTCCACCATAGTTTTTCCTTGTCTTGTGGAAACTCGGTTTTTGTCCATGGTTCATGGTCTGCGACTATCTGCAACTGAACAATCATTACAATTAGTAAAGAAAATACTTTAATCATGGATTCTCCATTTGGTTTTTTAACGACTAGGCTCAGGCGCTGAATAATTGTACTTTGAGATGGTTTAATAATTAAGACCTGAATGAGATTTTTACTTAATAATACTAGTCGAATTCACACCCCCCCACTTTTTACGGGTTTTTAAAACAACCCACCCTTCGGGTCGTCGTCACTATGCTCCGACATTGTTTCGCTAAAGCTCAGCTGACCATTTTTAGATCGAACCTACTGTACGATTACTTTCAAGGCTTTCGGTATAATTTCAAATTCCACAGGTGTTTCTCCTACAAATTCTCCATCAAGTTCTAGCAGTGTCGGTGCATCATCAACAGCTTCAACTGTGATGTGTTTGGCCTTGAAGAGTTTAGCGTGTTTAAATTTTGCGATTTTCCCACCATAGAGGTGATGCGTTGAAGCGATTACTTTCAGTTTTGAAATGCTATTGACGTATGAAACAGCAAACTGTCCATCGTCAATCTCAGCATGAGGAACGAACTGCATTCCGCCGCCGCTGTATTTACACAAGCCAATATTAATGGTGTAAAAATGCTGATTGGCAACTTCTTTTCCATCCAAAACGATGCGAGCCTGTTTACTTACGTATTCAAATAGACACTTGAATATCAACAAATAATAATGGAATGCGTTTGTGCTTTGCTTATTAGACTCTCGTGTAATATATGCATCGTAAGCCATACCTGCGACATTGATAAAATAACGTTGTTGTGGCTGTTTGCTTCGATAGTATTTAGCTAAACCTATATCTTGAAGCGTGGTTTTTCCTGCTTTTATAATGGCAACAGCTTTGGTGATATTCATGGGAATATTGTGCGTTTTTACCCAATCATTGCCAGTTCCTACAGGAATAAAACCATAAATAACTTCATTAGTCGGAATACTCTTTTGTTGCATCAATCCATTTACAATTTCATGGTTTGTACCATCGCCGCCAATACCTATGAGTTTTCTTGATCCTTGCTCGATCAATAATTTGGCTATTTCTGTGCAGTGTAATGCATGCTCTGAGCGGTGAACTTTAAACGTTATATTCGCCTTTATCAGCGCTGCTTCAATGGCTTTCCATTGTTTTCCCGCTTTGCCGTTACCTGCCGAAGGATTGATAATGACTTGCCACATAGATTAAGTTGAATCGCTAATGTTAGAGAGAAAAGGGAGAGAAAAGGGGTCAGTACCCTTTAAAATTTTTGATTTCGTAGTGTGTAACCTATTCTACAGGATCACTCAAAACCCATAAATAATGTTCAATTCATCCTCCCCACGAAGTACCGTCAAATCAATATTGCTGGAATGGGTTAACTGCGCAATAACGAACCCCTCTTTTCCCGGTCCTTCAAAGGCAGTGCCGTTTAAATAAGTGATGATATCGCCGCTTTCAAATCCCAGGCGCTTGAATTGATCATCATTACTACCGGGCATGACGATGTAACCTAAAAACCGTCCATCATCATAAACCGCATAAGGCCTGCGTATCATCAATAACCGAATCGGGTTACGCCTATGGTCTTCTTCAACAAGTGCAAGCTCTTCGGCGAACGTCATCCCCGAAGCAGTTCCATCTTCGCGACCTGAACTTACAAATGAATCTTCAATACTTAATCGATGCTGCTCGCCGAAATAATTAACCTCCACATGGTTTTTTGCAATTTCTGTAACCACCAGATGAGCCATAATTTCGCTATTGACGGTGTAAATCTCTTGTATCGCGCTGTGCAGTGAAATCATCGCATAACCCACATTATTGTTTTGATAAACAATTCCATGCAATCGTATATCGAGGCTTTCAAAAGGCTTGATAGTGCGAACAATTCTAGTAACCGTTGGAATAAAATCCATCGCCACTGACTCATTATCAGAGCGAATAAAAGGATTAACTAACAGATGATTATCAGAGAATGGATTCACAGCAACTTGCTGTTGCGGTGACAGAGTCACGGTTTTCACTGACTTTAGTGATTTCACGTTAAGTAAAATAAATAAAAGAATAGAGCTGGCAACGAGCAGGATTGTCAACTTACTGGTAAATAATACCGAAGGCGAATTGCTGTAATTCACTACTACTCCGTATAAAGAGTGTTATTCCTTATTTGTATATAAACGTTTTATTATTGATTTTGAGTTAATTGTAGCTCAAAAATTCATGTATAGAGTGTATATAAGCTCACGAGTGTATAGAAGCTCACCCCCCACCTTTTACATGGTTTTTATACGGCTCCAACATTGCCTCTATCAGTTTTGGCTGACATTTTTGAGGCTGACTATCTGATAAAAAAAATTAACTTAAAACGCCTCACCTGCAAACCATACTGTGTCTTCTTGTGCGAGTAGTGCATCTATGGTTTGTTTTACTTCATCTGCATTCATTGAGTCTTTGAAGCTAATTTGAAAAAACCCATCTTTATCTGCTGGGCTGTCAATTTTGATTTGTTTACCCTTTAAAGCATCATTGTTGCTTAGTTGTAATGAAGTGCCGTTGAATCCAACTAATAATATTGTGTTTGAAGTGTCTGCTAATGACGTTTGATTGCCCATTGGCTGAGTAACAGCAGAGGCAGGAATAAAATCGCTTGTTTCTGTATGTGGTGGAGCTACAAAAGAGGATAAAACAGCAATCGATAAAGCCAACACACTTACACTAGCAATACGTGCATATTGCGACCTAATATGTAGGCTAGGAATCAAAGAGTCAAAAGCATTTTTAAGTCTTTCTACTATAGAACCCGTTACATCCGATTTACTATGACTTGTCGCTTTAGAGGGTGGCTCTAGATTATCTATGACATTAAAAACAGATTTCAAGCGCTCTTCAGGAGATGCAATCACACTTTTATAAAATAGTGAGTTATCAGCAGAGACTAATTTAATAGTCTGTTGCTCTATTTTAAGCTCCTTTTGAAGCAAGGGATATGATTGCAAGGCATTTTCAAAAAATGCCTGAGCATCTACTGAAAGTTTTCCAATAACGAACCATGGTATCAGTTCTAAAACCTCTTCAGGTATATTAGTTACGTTGTTAGTATTCATATTAAATTATGCCCAATACTGCTGTTTTTTTAAGTCGCTTTTACATGTAATGAGTCAAATTAGTTCATTGATATCATTTCATTAACCATTTTATTATTGCGTCCATTATTAGCATAAGCAGGGCTGTTTTCCTCATTACTTTCGGTAGCCGCGAATCGAGGAGCCGTGTCATCTTGATTAGTTTTTAAGTTTTGATTTCTGCCATTTTTAATTAAAACAGATGCAATATCACTTTTATTTATTTCTATTTTATTAAGGAGAGTATCTGATCTATCTGTTGCAAAAGAGTTTAGATTTAATGCAAAGAAGATAAATGTTACTGCTAGTTTTTTTGTAATTTTCATTTTTTAAGTCTCTATATTATTATTTTTAGTTCAATTACTTATTAATTATGACTGTCTGTAGCTATAAGAAATCAGTAAGTTCAATATTAAGACTTATCTTCAGATAAACGGTTTAAAAGATCCCCCCACTTTCAGGCATTTTTTCTAAATAACCTTCGATTAAACAGTTCTAGTAGTAATGAGCATCCCAAGTGCGAACATTGTACGTCGAGGATTTCTTACAGAATCTACGACGAACCTTAGTGAGCTTATCGTTTTGTTGTTTAAAACGGATAACTCAGCCGAATGAAATGAGACAACAGCTTTAGACGGGCCGTTAGGGAGAGGTTTAGCCGAATAATTATTTGACTTGTCATTTTTGGCTTCTACGGAGCCTAGAAAAAGCTATTACGCAGCCTTCAATTTTTCACTCACTGGAAACATTGTTGAAATCCGACGCGTAGTCTCGTCCAACTGATATTGGCTTTTTACAACGATTTCATCCTTGAGAATATCCGCTAAAGAAATCGAATCCAAATAGTCTGACAACTGCGCACTAAATCCATTCCATAATCTATGCGCTAAATAGTTTTCACCTTTATTAGCGTTTGGATTGGAATTATTCGCTGATTCTTCAATGGCTAGAATGATATCTGCAATACTAATTTGATCAGGTGATTTTCCTAATCGATATCCGCCACCAGGGCCACGAACACCTTGTACAAGTCCTGAACTTCTAAGTGTAGAGAAAATTTGCTCTAAATATGATACCGAAATAGTTTGAGAACCGGACAGGTCGATTAATGATACTGGGTTATTGAAATTTATCGCCAAATGAATCATGGCTTTTATTGCGTATTGTCCTTTCGTTGATATTTTCATTTTATATCCTCGCTGTTATTTATCTCATAAATTAATTAGGAGAATATAAGAGCATATGTAAAATATATGTGAAAACTATACAAAAACTATACAAAAATTTTCTTAAAGCAGTTGAATGCAGCCCTACGTTTGAATTTTTTACAGTACACCCCATTACTTGTAGGCAGATTTTCTAATACAACACTGTTTTAAATCACCATCAAAAGCGATGAGTATCTCAAGTAACATGGATAATGATTACGCCTGTTCCGGAATAAACTTCAGCGCCACACCATTGTTACAATAACGTAAGCCTGTCGGTTTTGGGCCGTCTTTAAAAACATGTCCATGATGGCCGCCGCAGCGCGCACAGTGGTATTCGGTTCGTGGAAACAACAGAGCAAAATCACGTTTTGTACCGATATTACCCTTGATCGTGTCATAAAAGCTTGGCCACCCTGTACCGCTATCGAATTTGGTTGTAGATGTAAACAAGGGGAGATCACAGCCTTTACAAACGTAAGTGCCTTTGCGTTTTTCATTATTTAACGGGCTTGTGAAGGGACGTTCGGTTCCTGATTTTCTCAGTATTTTATATTCTTCAGGTGTTAATTTTTCTTTCCATTCTTTTTCGCTTAATTTAACCATTTTTATAACGTCGTTATTGGCTAATGCATTACTTATAAATCCAGGAATGGCCATCAAGGCCAAAGTTCCGGCACTGCTTTTTACGAATTGTCTGCGATTCATGTCCAAAGTATCCTTTACATCAATTTGATTAGAATAGTGTAATTACGATCTAAAGCGCGTATTGGATTCAATAATCAATTCGGAATCTAAGAAGTTATATATTTAGGACACCCCCCTACTTTTGAGTGACTTTTCATTTCGTTGTTTGAAATGACAAAAGGAACTTATGCTTTGCGGGCCTGTTTTTCATTTTTCAGTTGGGCAGAAAAATGAAAGTGAAAATCGCTGGTACAAATAACTACATTGAAACAGTTCAAGTAGCTGCGAGCATGCCAAGTTCGAGCAATGTACATCGACGATTCCTTCGGAATCTACGATGAACTTTAGTGAACTTACCGTTTTGTTGTTTAAAACGGATAATTCAATTATTTGACTTGTCATTCTTGGCTCTTCGAGAGCCTCAGAAAGTCATTTCTTAAAATTCCCACCCTTCAAGGCCGCACTTAGTTGATCCGCCATAGCATTATTTGGCGTTTGTGTTTGTTTTGATCCTCGCTGGTTTTGGCTAGAGCTTTGATTAGATTTTTGATTAGATTTTTATTAGAGCCTGGCTTTTTGGAGCTCGGCTTACGCGCGCTTTGTGGTTTCTTTTGTTTCGATTCTAGCTTGTCTTTACTGCTGTCAGTCAGTCGCATGGTTAAGGCGATGCGTTTGCGTTGAAGGTCAACTTCTTGCACTTTTACTTTAACAATCTGCCCTGCTTTGACGACTTTGTGCGGGTCATCAACAAACTTATCTGCCAGGCATGAGATGTGTACCAGACCGTCTTGATGTACGCCGACATCAACAAACGCGCCGAAGTTAGTCACATTGGTTACGGTACCTTCTAAAATCATGTCTTCTTTTAGGTCGCTGATCTTTTCAATGCCGTCTTTCAAAGTCGCTGTTTTAAACTCTGGTCGTGGATCACGCCCTGGTTTATCAAGTTCGGCTATGATGTCTGTGACGGTTGGCAAACCAAATTTCTCGGTGACATAATCGGCTGGGTTTAGGGATTTCAAGAGTTTAGTATCGCCGATAATATCGGCAATTGTTTTACCCGTTTTTGCGGCGATTGCTTCAACCACAGAATAGGCTTCGGGGTGAACGCCCGAGGCATCTAATGGGTTTTCACTACCCGTTGATGATGCGTAAAAAACCTGCTGATTGCTCAAACGATTTATCACCCATGCGCGGCACTTTCTTTAGCATTTTACGGCTGGTAAAGCTGCCATGTTCATTTCTGAAATCGACAATATTATTCGCTAAGGTTTCGTTTAAGCCAGACACTTGTTTTAACAAGGGCATGGATGCGGTATTT
This sequence comes from uncultured Gammaproteobacteria bacterium, assembly GCA_963807855.1. GTDB lineage: Bacteria > Pseudomonadota > Gammaproteobacteria > Thiotrichales > Thiotrichaceae > Cocleimonas. The sequence goes on from CAWEEB010000013.1 coordinate 193,913, forward strand.
AGCTCTACCCCGACATCGTTTACACAATCTTCAATCACGGCTTCTAATGAGTGTGTGAGCTGGTATTGATTCACATCGTGCTGGTATTGCCCGACACCGATTGATTTTGGCTCGATCTTAACTAGCTCCGCCAATGGGTCTTGCAGACGTCTGGCGATCGATACTGCGCCACGAATGGTTACGTCTAAATCAGGGAATTCTTTTGCGGCAAACTCAGACGCCGAATACACCGAAGCACCTGCTTCATTGACCATGACTTTGGTGAGTCGTAAATCAGGGTATTGTTTGATGATATCGCCCGCTAATTTATCGGTTTCACGCGAAGCTGTGCCATTACCTACTGCAATCAATTCTGCCTTATGTTTTTTAGCTAAAGCGCCAATGGTGGCAATTGACTCATTCCACTGGTTTTTAGGGGCGTGCGGGTAGATGGTGCCTTGATCCAGGTATTGACCGGTTGAATCAATCACCGCTACTTTTACGCCGGTGCGTAAACCAGGGTCTAAGCCGATGGTTGCTTTTTGGCCTGCAGGGGCTGCGAGTAATAAATCTTTAAGGTTTAACGAAAAAACACGAATCGCTTCTGTTTCTGCCTGTTCGCGTAGTTGGTTCATTAGATCGCCGCTGATGTGCATGTGCATTTTGATTTTCCAGGTCCAGCTTGCGACTTGCAATAACCATGCATCGGCAGGGCGACCATTATCTGAAATATTCCAATGTGCTGCGATCATTCTTTCACAAGGGTGATCCATCGGCTGGATATAACCAAATTCGCCCGGTGCTTCAACATCTAAGGTGACAAAAAGAATCCCTTCGTTTCGACCTCTAAAGATCGCCAAAGCACGGTGCGAGGGTACTTTTTTGAAAGGCTCCTGGTAATCAAAATAATCGCTAAACTTGATGCCTTCTTGTTCTTTTCCCTTTGCGACTTTGGCGATCACTAGCGCATTGTTTTCCATATATTCACGGGTTCTGGCAAGCAAGGCGGCATCTTCACTAAAGCGATCCATTAAGATATAACGCGCCCCTTCTAAAGCAGCTTTTACGTCAGCAACTGGGTTTTCTTCGCTGTCAGACAAATACTTTTCAGCTTCAACTTCTGGATCAAGATTTGGGTTGCTGTATAACGCATCAGCAAGTGGCTCGAGGCCAGATTCTATGGCTATCGTGGCTTTCGTACGACGCTTGGGTTTGTAAGGTAAATACAAATCTTCCAGAGTGGTTTTAGTCTCCGCAGATTGTATCGAAAGTGTTAGTTCGTCTGTGAGCTTGCCTTGATCTTCAATACTTTTAAGAATGGTTTCCCGGCGTTGCTCTAACTCACGCAGGTACTTTAAACGTTCTTCTAATAGGCGCAGTTGTGTGTCATCTAACGCGCCTGTGACTTCTTTTCGATATCGAGAAATGAATGGAACCGTTGCTCCGTCATCAAGCAGCTCGATGGCGGCTTGTACCTGATTTTCTTTAGTGGCTTTTACCGTAGAGAGTTCTTTGGCAATGGTCGAGATGATACGTTGCTGAGTATTAGACATAGAGTTTTAATTTAATGAATGAAAATAGACTATATTTGGGGGCAAAATAACTGGGGGAAAAATGTGGGCAGAATATCATAAAAAAGACATCATACTACTTTTTACTCATTGCATTCGATCTGCGATTCGTCGTCATTAATTTCCAATGCTATCTCAGCTCAGCTTCGGCTAAGCACTTTTTCTAATAATCATCAATTAAACAATTCTAGTAGTAGCCAGCATCCCATGCGCGAACATTGTACGTCGACGATTCCTTACGGAATCTACGACGGACTTTTCTGGCTCCTAGGGAGCCTAGAAAAGCCACCCCCCTACTTTTAGCCTATTTTTATTAATAACCAGTGAGTTCTAAAAAACCTTTACCTTTATGCGTTCCGCTAACGGCAACAGTTCCTTCATAATACGCTATTGACGCAGGGTTCCATTGATCCTTCTTGGTCGCTTTGATGCTAAGGTCTAAGCCCTTACTTTCGATCTTGAGCTGCCAATTTAAAGGCAGATTTTTATTACCAACCGCAGTTAAATCAATAGTTTTTAACGAAATATCTGATGGCATAAGCGTTGTTGTTGATCCATCGGATTCAATGTAAGTACCAGTGATATAATCAGGCTGACCTTTCAAGCGCATGCGAAATGCCATAATTTTATCGCCATTATCAAGATGCAGTGAAAACCAGTCCCAACCCAATGTCGCCTGGTCTAATAACTGTGAGGTCCATTCTTGATCAAACCAGGCGTTACCATTAACAGCAATCTGCTTGTTTAAGTTTTTGGGGGAAGAGCTTGTTAGCGCCTCGCTCATCGTGAAGGTTCCATTCACATTAATAAACGGCGCACTATAATAATGTGAAGCGTGTTTACCATTCGCTGATTTTATACTGTAACCGTCTTGTCCTTGCAGAACATAAGAGCCCGTATTAGATAAATTGAGTTGGACGTTTAGGTAAGAGCCATCAGCTTTATTAAAACCATCAGTCACATTTGGGTCTTTAGTATTGCTGCTGATTAGTTTGGTATTGAAGCTCAACTTCGCAGGCAATAAACCAGCAGTAGCACCTGACCATTGCCAATCATCAATAAATAATTTAAAGGGCGTTTGCTCAACACCCGCATTACCCACATTGCCACGGGCAAACTTCTCTGAAAACCAATGCTTTGATGCACTGTGCACAGAAGCATGCGCCATATAAATGTGCTCGTTGCTCCAATCAGATGTTGCATCATCGCTAGCAATGTTTGGATTTCGAAAACGGAACAGCGTCCATTGCAAGCCATAGTCGTTGCCTTCGTCATCTTGCAAGTTTGCGGTCAAATACCACCATTCGATATCAAATGAATCGTGGGAATAATGGTCTTTGGGAAAACTTATTTTATAGTTTGGGTCGGCAACTTCGCCTAAACGTTCTGGGTTGGTATTGCTAAAACCTCTACCAAAAGATTGCGATGAAGTAGCAATACCATCTGAACTTATTGAGCTACTTGAGTGATCACTTTTTGGGGTAAAAAGTAGCGCTCTGCTTGCCAATATAACCAAAGCAAGCACAATGACAATAACGGCTAATATAGAAAACTTGTTTAATTTACCCATCGGATATCCTCAATGAGTGGTCTTCTGCCTGCGCGAATAATGGGAATAATAATCACAATGGTCACAACCAGTAAACTGGTTACATAGATTTGCAGTATCTTCATCGGGCTAATAATCAGTGGATAGGTCCATGAAAACGCTTGATAATTGATATCGTTAATTAGAATCCAACTTAATAAAATACCGAAAGGCGTCGCAAATATTAATGCGACAAAACATAACAGTAAGTATTGAAATAAGGCGAGTAGCTGTGTTTTTACTGCAGACACACCCATACTACGGATCAACATATTTTGTGGACGAACGTCATTCATCAGCACAATAATAGCGCACGCTAGTGACAATGCAGCAACCAGCAGTGTGACCACATTCAGTCCATCGGTGATAATAAATGTGTCGTCAAACGCTTGCATCGATATTGCGAGCAGCTCTTCGGTTTTTAGTAACTTATCTTCAGGGTCTAGTCCTGCGGTCAGCATTTTTTCTCGTAGCAAATCAATATCACTCTCTAGCTCCTTGCACTGCATACATACAGCATTTCGATTTTGATAAATCAAACATGTTTAATGGCATCAATACCTGTGCATAAGGGCTGCCAAAATCGTAAATAATGCCCAGTATTTTGTACGACGATAATTCTCCTGTGGCTGGATGAGGAAGCTCGACAACATCATTAATCTTATAATCAAAGCCGAAGGCAAACTGTTGATTAACTAACACACCTTTACCTAAGGCAAATTCACTCCATATATTTTCATTGTTGCTTTTGTCATAAAAAGCCATGGCCTGTTGGTATAACTCATCTGTCGGATAGCTAAATTGCTGGATTTTTTTGCCCTGAAAGGGAATCGTATTTTCTAGACGTTGTTTTACATTCACACCGGTGTCTTTTGCTAAATCACTAAGATTTGGTTCTCCATTGAGATAAACATAATAATCAGCTACCAAACGCTGTTCTAGCCATCCTACTGTTGCTCCGCGAAAACTATCTACCATCAGATTCATACCAATATTGCTGGTAGCGGCAATAAAAAACGCACAGCAGGCAATTTTGGTTTTGCCTGACAAGGCTAAACTTTGTTTGGAGCTAACTTGCAATAAGGGGAAACGCGCGGGAATAAAGCGTTGAATAAATGCCAACATGCCAGGGTAATTGGCGAGCAACAAACTACAACCCGATAAAATCACTAACGCGGTCGCAATCAGCAATAACCAGAGTGCTTGCGCGTGGTTTAATATTACATAGGCGGCAGCTGCAAAAACCACAAAACTAAGCCAAATGATACGTTTCCAAAAACGTTGTTGAACAAGCGACAACGGTATATCTTTGGTTTGCGCCAGCTGATGGTTTAATTTATTTAACGGAATAAACGTGGCGCAAATACTGCCGACTAGGCTAATACCGGATACCTGGATGAGCAGTCCGATAATTGATACTTTTCCAAAGCCCACCTCTACGGAGTACAAATTTTCAAGCGTTGCCTGGACGGTGGGAGAGGCTAGTTTTGCTAATTCAATCCCTAACACAACACCAACAAAACTAGCCAATAGGGTAAGTAATACAATTTCAAGCAACTGCACGGTAAATAATTGCAGCCTTGATATACCTAACTGCCGACAAATTTTCAGCCAACTTAATCTCGAATTTAACAGCAAGTTAACTGCGTTGACCACAATAAAAAGGCACACCACGAACATCAACAAGGCCATTGCCATTAAGTTTAAATGGAAGCTACTGGTGAGTTCGGAATCTTGCTCTGCGCCTTTGGCATTTGTCAGTTGAAGGTGCTTTGGTAGTGATTGTTGAAGCCTATCCTGTTGAGCTATTGATAACTCGCCAACCACTAGCAGCATCGATAATTCGGCGTTTGGATAAAGGCGATATAGATCAGCAATATCCATAATGATGTCATTGCCCAATGCTGCACTTTCAAAGGCATTGAGCTTTGGTAAGGGAGTTCCTGCTTCATTAATAAATGGCTCTAGCTGCTGATCAGGTAATTGCTCTAGCAGTTGTGGATGCAAGATGGCTGTGGGCTCTCCAAAGCCTAATTGCCTGATGAGTCGATTGCTTTCATCCGAAGCACTACTACTGGTTTTTGCCGCCACATTTGTCTGCTCTGCCAAAGCTACTGGATTTGAAAAACCGGGCAAGCTCAGTAATGAAAAAGTATCGATGCCGGTGAAATCGATTCGTCTTTGAGTACTTTGATCTTTGGGTAGCCTTATTATCAACTTGATTATTCGTATAAATATGCTGCTTCGTTTGCGCCACTGCAATCAATTGGCTAAAGCCTTTTACTCTGAGTGCAGAATAATCTTGCTTGGTGAGTTTTAGATTGGATGAGTTGGATGAGATCGTATGCGTAACATTTGGAACTAGAAATTGTTGCTCGCTACTGTAGCTTTGTTTAGCGCTACTGTTGATCACTAATACAGCACTTAAGCCCGCCGCAGCAATAATCAACGATGTCATCAACATGAATAGGCTAAATTTGCTGTTGCGATAGCTTTTGATTAAAACGGAGAGAAATGGCCAATATTTCATATTAAATTTGGGTCAAGCTGCCATCGTCTAAATACCATTGTTGTTGAGTCAACATAGCCACTTTTCTGCTGTGAGTGACCATCACCAGTGCGGTATTGAGCTGTTTGCAAGTATCGACCAATAGTTGACTAACCAGGTCCGAATTTTTACTGTCTAGATTACCGGTAGGTTCATCGGCCAGTAACAATGGTGGTTGATGCGATAAGCCGCGCGCAATGGCAACTCGTTGTTGCTCACCACCAGAAAGTTGGTTGGGAAGTTTATTGATGTGACTCTTAATACCCAGAGCATTGAGGAGTTCCTGGATATATTCATGCTCAACCTTGCCAGTTATTTTGGCGGGCAACATAATATTTTCCATTACCGTAATACAATCGATCAAATTAAATTTTTGGAAAATAAGCCCAACCTGGAATTGGCGGTATTGGTCCGCTTGCCTTTCGGTGAATTGAGTGATGTCTTGATATCCAATTTGCGGCTTACCTAAAGAATTATTTAATAATATTTTGCCACTATCAGGTTTATCGAGTGCCGCTAAAAGATGCAGAAGCGTTGATTTACCCGAGCCTGATGCACCTTGAATACTGATGCTGTCACCAGCATTTATGGTTAAATTAATATTATTGAGAATGATGTGTTTCTCACCTGCATCGGTATAGCTTTTTTGTAAATTTTTAAGGGTAAGCATAAAAAAGGGATCTTATTTTCATTGATGACTTGATTATAAGGCAACTGTGCGCTGAAAAACTAAATGCCTGAGAATGTGCTGGTTACAGATTTAATTGATTACATAAAGTCTTTAAAAAGTTATTTTTTACTGTCACTTAAGTTTATGACTTAATTCACAATAAGTACTATTGAAACTATAAAAATTTCGTTCAAAAAATAAAACACACATTGCGTAATTGAAGCAACAATACAAAATATCACCCCCCTACTTTTATGTGGTTTTTCTATTTGAAACAACTAAGATATAACCCTTTAGATCGTTGTTGCTGCGCTTCGGCTAGGTACATTTTTCAAATAACTACGAATTAAAAAACGGATGAGGCTGAAGGTTATCTGAACGATACCCTTTAGAGGTAGTCATCATCACCTAGCCGACAAAAGCCAAATGCTCAGTATGCAAGTTAGCAGCGAACTAACCGTTCGCAAATGATTCCACCTAGTCCATGTTTTTAAATAATGTGACCAAACCTCCTGAACGTTGCTGCTATTTTCATTCAAGCCTGCAAGTGAATTATTAAGAGGTACATTGAATATGGCAGTGCACAGAAACATGCCGATAAAATAAGCTAACCCGGAAATTAGCAATAAAACTGTTTCTGCGTTACCCCATTGTGCAACAGCAACGATAACAAGCAGTACCGAAACTATCGATGAGCCAAAAAATAGAGGCATAAACAATGAGCGTAGAATCGTTTCATTAATTGCATTCATCGCAGCAATTCCTTTTGAAGATTCAATCTTGGCGAATGCCTTCATGACAAATCCAGAAAACGTAAAATAAACCCCTGCCATTAGACCGCTGCTCAACGCAGTGATCCATAGCAGGACTGTTATAATTGATGAAGACATCATGCACTCTCCTTTGTCCAGACTTGGTATTTTACGAGATAAAACACACAAATTAATCCAATCACTATTTCCAAAGCAGCTGACTGCACAAGTCCCTCAGACGGCATACCATCAATTATCATGCTTAGCATTCGGGATAAACCATAGGACAGATACAGTAAAGTAGAAATCACGATGGAGGTGAACGTCATGCTAGTAAAGAAAGCACCTAAGATAATCAATACTCCAGTTACTAGCAACGCACTACCAGATGCCCTGATTTCATTTAACAAAGAAACGTTACCACCAAGTTCAATGCTATAAGTCGCATAGAAAGCTGTGGGTACTGCCACAATGGCGCCTCCAATTGCTGTGGCAATTAGTCCGGAAATAAATAACACTATTTTGAGCACTTTTAAATTTTTCATTTTACTTGTCCTTTTTATATTGAACGGGTCATAGCCGAGTAGCAGTGACCTGTTTTAATAATGATTTAGGCAGATTTCTTCTGCATCAGAGGATTCCAAACACCAGATTCAATCGCCTTATGAATGTAGGTTTTAAAGTCAGTTGCTGGTCGGCCAAGTGCCTCTTCCACACCTGACTTCACTTTGCAGTTTCTGCCATCGAATACCACGGTAAACAGCTCGCGCAGCAACCACTGCATCTCTGCTGGTACACCCTGGTCGTTTAAGGCGTTGATGTATACATCAACAGGAATACTGGTGAATTTTAGCGGGTGACCAATAGCCTCAGAAATCTCATCGATACATTGAGCGAAGGTTAAAGCACGTGGTCCCGTGACTTCGAATAGTTTGTTTCGATGGCTAGTTTGAGTCAGCGCCGAAACTACTACATCAGCGATATCATCGACATCTATAAATGGCTCAGCGATGTCTCCTGCAGGTAGTACCAGCTCCCCATCCAGAATGCCCTCTAACATGAAGCTTTCACTAAAATTCTGGGCAAACCAACTGGCTCTAACAATATTCCATGAAAGTCCACTAGTTTTGACTACGTTCTCTGCACGTTGTGCGCCATCTTCGCCTCGACCTGATAAAAGAACGATATGTTCCAATCCTACATCTTTGGCTAGTTGCACAAATTCCTTAATCGTCGCTTCTGCATTGGGTACGGCCAGATCCGGCTGATAGGTGACATAGGCAGAGCGTGTGTCTTTAATGGCTGGTCGCCATGTGTCTGAGTTCTCCCAATCAAATGTTGGACTAGTTGACCTCGACACAGCGCGTGTTTCGTATCCTAGTGATTGTAAACGCTGGTTTACCCGTGTGCCTGTTTTACCGTTTTTACCGATAATAAGTATGGGTGACTGTTTCATGATGATTCTCCTTCGTAATAATTAATGTGATGAACAAACGGCTCTGTTTGTCATTAATGTCTATTATGAAGAACCCTGATTGGATAAAAAATGATTGTACGTCTATGATTATTTACTTTTCGTCTAATTAGCTAGACACTTGGTAAGAATTCAAGAGAAAATCATAACTATGATTCCTGAACAACGAGACATCCCCGGTTTTACCGACCCGCTTGGCGAAACCCTGCATCTGTTGCGGCTCAATGGCACCCTTTATTGCAGATCCGAGTTAACTGCGCCCTGGGGCATTGATATGCCCCCGTTTGAAGACTATATGATGTTTCATGTTGTCACCGCTGGGCACTGCTGGCTAGAAATTGAGGGAGAAGAACCTCGTCTGCTTCAACAAGGTAGCCTGACGCTTGTGCCTCACGGCACCGGACACTGTATTCGCAGTAGTCCTTCCGTCGATGCCACGCCGCTGTTTGATATCCCTGTTGAGAAAATCAGCGAGCGCTATGAAATCATGCATTATGGTGGTGATGGTGAATTAACTCAGTTGACCTGCGGTGTGGTGAGCTTCGATCACATAGCTGGACAACAACTGATCGCGCAGTTACCAAAAGTATTACAGATTGATAGCTGGCGAGATGAGGAAGATAGCTGGTTGCAGAGCACCTTACGTTTCATCGCCCGCGAAGCAAGAGAGCTACGCCCAGGTGGAGAAACCGTGATTACACATTTGGCTGATATTCTCATCATTCAGGCGATTAGGACATGGATCGATTCCGCCCCAGAGGCGAAACAAGGATGGCTTGCCGCCTTACGCGACAAATATATTGGAAGGGCACTCGCAGCGATCCATCGTGAACCTGAAAAATACTGGACTGTGGAATCACTGGCTAAAGAAGTGGGTATGTCACGCTCAGGTTTTTCAGCACGGTTTACCCAACTGGTTGGCGAATCAGCCAAACGCTATCTTACTAATTGGCGCATGCAACTCGCCCGTGTGCAATTAAAAGAAACCACAGATACTCTCGCAACTCTTGCTGACCGACACGGCTATCAATCAGAAGCCGCTTTTTGCCGGGCATTCAAGCGAGAGTTTGGTGTGTCCCCTGGTAGTGTTCGTCATCCCGCTCAAATCTCACCTTAAATGATTTAAGGCACATTCGATCATTATTCACATTACTCCTCAAACCAACCATTCCCTGATGACGCTGTCGCATATTCATGCTACAGATACATTATTTATTACGTTAAAGCCCCCCCTACTTTTAAGTGATTTTTCATTTCGTTTTTTGAAATGACCAAAAGAACTTATGCTTCGCGGAATGACAACTCGTTTTTGTTTTTTAAAAACGACCTTGGAATTTATGCATAGCACGTGGTTTTCATTTAGTTAAATGAAAAATACGCCCTAAGCAGTAAAATGCTTGTTCGGATTTTAATTAAACTGCAATAATGTGCGGCCCAAACTTGGTGCTTCTATGCAAGCCAGTATCCGCAAACCCACAACAACCGATCTAAGCTTATTAATACTATTAGCCTTGGTGTGGGCTTCTGCATTTCTTGTTATCAAGGTTGTCGTTGTTGATACAGGACCACTATGGTTAGCCACCATCAGAGTTGTTGTTGCGTTTATTGTATTGCTTCCTTTTGCCATTTATAAAGGCTTTGTCTGGCCAACCACAATAGGTGAATGGAAATTGGTTATGTTGGTAATGGCGTTAAATGTGGTGACGCCATTTTTCTTAATCTCATGGGCTGAGACTAAAATTGATGCGGGCATGGCATCGATGTTAATGGGTGTTGGGCCTTTTATGGCTTTGCTCGGTAGTCACCTCACAACTCAAGATGATAGGCTTTCAAAAAACAAGCTAACAGGCGCAATATTGGGATTTTCTGGCATTTTGATATTGGTTGGCTGGGATGCTGTAAGGGGGTTAGGCGATAATTTACTTGGGCAAGCCGCAGCTATATTAGGCTCTGCATGTTATGTCACCTCGGGCTTAATCATTCGCAGATTAGGTCGATTTCCGCCGATTCAACTGTCAGCTTTAATTCTCGGTTTAGCCTCTATCAGCTTGCTGACAATCACAGTTTTATTGGTAGGTATACCTAAGGAATCCTATCAACAGGATACATGGCTAGGTTTAATTTACCTCGGCATTTTCCCAACTGCACTGGGTTATATACTGCGCTATCATTTAATTCAAACTATCGGTATGTCGGCTTTTGCTACGGGATTAAATCTGATTCCAATATTCGGTGTAGTGCTTGGCGTAATCTTTCTGGGAGAGCACTTAACTGTTAATTTATTAGCCTCACTCGCACTAATAGTTGCGGGGCTATTTATCATTCGTCAAGGCTGATGAAAGTATAAGTCAGTACATAGAATAATATTTATTCACTCCACGTCACTTTTTGTCCAAAAAGTGGAACCGTTGAAATATCCATCTTCGCAGAGCCGTTTTGTACCTGAGTGGCATGAGAAAGATAAATCATAGTCTGACGTTTCTCATCATAAATACGGGTCACTTTTAGAGACTTCCAGACCAGCGATGTGCGCTTTGAAAAAACGCTCTCACCACCATCATCCTTTTCAATATCGCCAATAACAATAGGGCCGGTTTGGCTACAAGCAACCGATGAGTTAGAGGGGTCACTAAAAACCTGGCCATTGCGGACACGCTCGATAAGTCCACGGTCAAAATACGAAACATGACAAGTGATGCCCTTAACCTTAGGGTCTTCAATCGCCTCAACTTTAATGTCACTACCTAACCAGTCCACATTCACGTCACCAACCTCTTCTGCATTCACAAAAGATGAGAAGGCCAAAATAGAAAGCCCGAGGGTTGTAATGATTGGAAGTACCGCAGCATGTAGTTTAATCATAGATATTCCTCGCTGGTTTTATATTGATTGTCATTGTCAAAGACGCCGTTTAGTGATCAGGCATAGGTATTGTAACTCTCACTTCACATCAATAACCATATCAATACTCATCATGGGGACATTGCCGCATTGTTCGTTAAGTGCACCCAACCTGTCTTCACAATCAGATTAACAATATAGACTTTCCTGGCTCTTCGTTAGTCTAAAAAAGCCACTATGCTTTAGTTACAATTTAATGCAGCATTAGCACTTGCAATTCCATCGAAAGGGCCAATATCCTCACTCATTAACTTTCCGTTTTTAAACGTGGTTTTGATTAACCGATCCCAATTCGCATCGACAGTAATCATTGCTGCTTTATTTCCACACAGTTGTACACCGCCTGTAATGTAGTTATGTCCGATACTATGATTAGTTAAGCCCCGTTTTTGCGCAACTTGCTGGAGTTCTCCATCGCGGTAACTCCAAACTCTTAGTATTTTGGCGAGGTGTGGGCGATCGATATAAGCGATATCCATTGTTCCATCATTGTCAAAATCTGCAATTCCTACAGGGGCTAACCAACGATGGGAACTCCCAATATAAGGTGTGCTAGCAACAACTGAGAGTTTATCCGGTGACTCTTTGGTGATCCCGTAAACCGCAATTTGTGCACCTTTTTGATTGTGACTACGAATAGTGATGATTTCGTTGCGGCCATCACCATCGATATCAGCTAAACGTGGTTGGATGTCTTCAAAGACCTGCGCCGTCTCAAGTGTAATCGATACCCTTTTTCCATCCGTTGTTTTAGCATGGAGTGCCCCTGCTTCTATTTCATCACCTAACACGCCATGCGCATATCGTGTGGTTGCATCATCATACCAGGCGGTTTTAATCCCGCTTTTAGCTGTGTTTGAGGTAACGAATGAATCTGGCAAATCAGTTTTTGGTAGTGTTTCTGCAGCTAATTCAGCAGCTAACAATGATGAACTGATTGAGCATATCGCTAATGCGAAAAGTCTTTGGAGATAGAATGGCTTAGTCATAGTTATATTTATCATCTGAAGAAAAATCACTTACTCTTACGGAGTTCTGATAAATTCAGATGCATCTGCAGAAAAAAGTACAGTTCAGTTGTTTGAATACTCAATTAATCAAAAATGGGAATTGTTTTAAGTCACCCCGCTACTTTTGAATGACAGCTCGTTTTTGTTTTGTAAAAACGATATTGGAATTTATGCTTTGCGAGCCACTTCTTCCAATAACCACCTATCAAAAAAAGTTCTAGTAGTAGATAACATCTCATGCGCTAACATTGTACGTCAACGTTTCTTTTCGGAATCTATGACGGACTTTGGTGAGCTTATCGTTTTGTTGTATAAAACGAATAACTCAATTATTTGACTTGTCATTTCTGGCTCTTGGTGAGCCTAGAAAAGCCACTTATTCAATGGTGGGTTTTGCAACAAAATTCTGCCCACATAGTGAGCTCCCTCGGGCGTTAAGTGTCCACCGTCGAAGCTGATCAGCTTTGTTTGTGGCGTAAACAATGGGCAATCTTTTTCACTCTGGCAAATCAAAGCCTGAATATTTACAAACACCTCTTCTGGTAGCGATTGTTTAATCGTTTGATTGATCTCGCGTTGGACTCCGTATACCGGATTTCGAAATTGCCTAAGCTGAATATCTGACAGACGAAGATATTTACGCAGATTTACTTTACCAAAATCCTTACGTCCGACAACGAATAGTTTTTGTGATGCTTTTATTTGCAAATTCTTGATGGTTGTCGGTAAACGTTGTGCAGACCACAATTTCCAGTTTGCAGCAAGAATTACAACATCAGCTTGCTTAATCTGTGGCATGGCAATATCCAGAGTGTCAGCTTTCTGACAAATCGGGACGTGTTTTCTTTCTATTAAACCACTGATGTTTTCTGACCCCAAATAAATCCCACAGATAGCTGGGATTCTCCTGGTACTGATTTGATAGCGTTGGTTAATATTATTCTCCAACAAGGAATTGTAAAAATCCTGTGCGTGGCTGTCACCAATGATCAGCATCTTTTTTCGCTGATCATCTGGAATAAAAGGTTTTTTCATTCGATTAAAAAAGCGTTGCCGCACATATTCGCCACTTTTTGCTTTATCGGAGGCTTGCAGAATGTCGGTCTGCGTATCGGACGCCTGAGCAGCGATTAATTTGCCTGAGGTGACAATAGAAATCAGAAAAAGCTGGCCAAAAAACAATAACTGATTTTTAACCCTTAATATCATGATTCATTCCTTGAAATAATTCTAATAGTGTTTAGTCGGCAATTTATAAGAAACGTTCCCTGATTAATGTTAGACCATCAATGACGATTAGCATCGGTGCAACCAGAACTGCTATGAAATAGACTTATATAAAAGGTGACCAGCCGAGCTCAGGAGACAAATTCACAAGGAGTGAATCTGCAAAGTTGAGTAACACGGAACTGCCTTGAAGCGTTAAAATATATGGATGTACTTCATAGACAATTGTTTTAGCTTACACAAAGGGCATGGTTAAAAAGCGGGTAAAAGGAGGAGGATATCTATTAATTAGCGTGATTTAACGTTATGTGAAACTTATTTTTGAAGCGCCATGGATGCCATTTTCATCGTGCTTTCAAATGATTCTGCACCCGCAATAAATAAGCCATTATGGCAGAACATGGCATCATCTATACCTGTCACTTCTTGAAGCTCATTATCGGATAAGCCAGCCCATAGTTTTGGCAGTGGTTTTTTGTCTTCGAATGAACCAAGCTCAACAGGCACCGTCTGAATTCTCCATTGACCAGTCTGAGAAGGGTAAACCACATATAAAGCGTCTTCAGATAGAGCATTAACCGTTCTTTTCCACGGAGTATATTTTTCTAATACTATCACTCTTGGGTCTTCTGCATTATCAATAGCTTTAGCCACAATGGCTTTGGCGCTAATTCCACCGTTAGCCGATGCAATAAATCGTTTTAAGAGACGCAGCTGCATAATCTACCGCTTCGTCAAAACAGGTATCAAAATGGCTATCTTCTTGCCAGGTCGGGTTAAACATTGAAATTGTCTGGCTAAGGCTAATACCGTCATAAATACCCTCGACATGACCACAATCAATCGCATCAATTTTTGATACCAGACCAGCATCAACAGCATTTGCTACGTCTTGATTGCCTTGGCATATTTCTAATCCGTATTTCTGCCAAATCAAACCAAATGAGGAATAAGGAATACCATTTTCGCGCTCACCTGCACCACCCCGTTGGTGATGATCAAAACGGCCTGCATCCGCGTCATATTCACCACCCACATCAATCACAATATCTACCTTGGCAATCAACTCTAAATCACGTGTGCGTATCAGCGTAAAAGGAGGCAGTATGCTCTTAAGTGCCGCGACACTGAAAACATCATCTGCATGAAAATTACCGTTGTGAGTCGCTATCGTTAAATCAGTCATTCATTTTTTATCATTTTGGAAAGGGATATTTAGATGCCGCTAGTTAAGTATTTTAAACATTAATACTTTGGCGGGATTTTGATGGCGGATTCTATACGAAGACAGCTAACAAAAGTAGCGGATTATAAATAACAGAATATCAAACATAACGATATAAAGATCACCCCCCTACTTTTAAATGATGCTGCTTACTGATTCTACAAATCAATTCCGTAATGTTTAAGTACCATGATCATCAATCCATAAGCGAGGATTGTAAGGCCAATCGCCAGTGACATACTCAGGTAGAAATTCCAGCCCAGTTTTAAAAATATCGGCAACGCTATAAACAGTAACAGCGATGGCAGCACCAGCCAGAAAATACTACTCGACAGATCTGCCACTTTTGACACCTCTTTAGTGTCGGCATAGAGCCATAACATCGCAAGTACTGAAACCAGCGGGATTGAAGCCAGAATGGCACCTGCAAAGGAACTTCGTTTGGAGATCTCGGAAATAGCAATAATTAGCGCCGTGGTTATGACAACTTTAGCGAGGTAGTAGGCCATGACATATTACAACTCTGCTGAATAAGATTAATTGAAGTATATAAAAGGCTTTATCAAAAAACCCGCTAAAAGTGGGGGGGTGTATTTAAATTACTTTCTTAGATAAATTTTGAATTAAAAACTCAATGTTTAACTCCTCGTAAAATATGACCCTATAAAAACTCAAATTTTGCGTTTTTTAATTGTAAGTATTTGATTTTCAGTTACAATAATTTCACATTATCTGTCAACAAATGAAGAACCGTAACCAATGGCTATTATTGCTTTCATCGGAAACAAAGGAGGTGTTGGAAAAACCACCTTGGCGATTAATATCGCGACAACGCTTAATGAAAAAAGCCCCACATCGCTTCTGGATGCTGATCCTCAGGGATCAACATTGCATTGGGCAGACATGATTGATAGCGAAAGCAAGCCAAACATTATTGATGCCACTGGAAATGTTGCTCAGGCGGTTAAAAAGCATCGTGATCAGACAGAGCATCTGTTGATAGATTGTCCACCGCAGCTTCACTCGAAACAAACACAGGTAGCGCTGCAACATTGTGATATTGCGGTAATTCCGGTTTTACCTTCTCCGCTGGATCTTTGGGCGACTGTAGCTGTGAATGAAGCCATTGTAGAAGCTCGAAAGAAGAATCAGGACTTAAAAGCGTTACTGGTGATCAACCAATTAGAACCTCGAACCAGGTTATCTCGTTTGGTTCTTGATGCGATTGGTGAACTGGATACGCCCGTTGCTGCAACAAACTTACACCGTCGTGTGGTTTATCGCTCGAGTATTCTGGAAGGCAAAAGTGTGAGTCAGATGGGACGCCCCGGTGCAATAGCCGCCGATGAAATTAACCGATTAATAACAGAGGTTTTAGATACATGAGTGACATGGAAAAAACAGGCAATAAATTACTAGCTTCGATTCGAAAAACAAAAGCAGGAGCAGATACAGCTGCAGTAAAAACAGCGAAGAAAAAAACAACTACTCGAAGAGCAGCGGCTGCTTCTAAAACGAAAACTGCTGCAGTATCAACACCCAAAGCCAAGGTGGCAGAAAAACCAAAAAAACCAGTAGCTGTTAAAAAGAAAGCAACGCCTAAAGTAACAGCAAAACCGAAAAAAACGTTAGCGGTCAAAAAGAAAGCAGCACCTAAATCAGCCACTAAGAAAAAGGCCAGCAGTGCTGTTGTAGCGAGCAATAAAACCAGAATAAAAAAAGCTATCTCAACAAGCAATAACAATCCGTATCCGGATGGCAGTCAGGTCTGGCCAGATTAAACAAAAGTTATAACCTAAAACCGACAATTCAAAAAAACAGATAAGAGCTTAATGTTTAATAGAGATGACACCTCCCACTTTTGAATGATATTACGTTTTTATTTTAAGGAAACGTAAATAGAATTTATGCTTTGCGATGAGGTTTTTTTAATTTTGCAAATGAAAACCTCACCCTTCGGGCCGTCGTCTCTGCATTCCAACGTTGTCACGGCTGAGCACTTTTTAAAAAGCACTTTTAAGGTCCGTAACTTAAGAGCAAAATGAACTCATTGGTTTTCCCACAGACATAAAAAAACGAGACATGCCCGGATTTTTAATTGCAAGGATCATTAGCCATTTTATTTCTGATAATTTAAATTAAGCAGATGCGGCTTCCAGGGCTGATTCCCTATTTTGTTTAATACTATCAGCGGGTAGTTTAGAAATTAAACCCATATTTTTTAACCGGTTCATGGATTGCCCATTTGCTCCTGCAATATAAACTTTACGTCCAGCTCGAATCATATCGAGAATAGCTTCCTCCAAAGCCAATGCAGCTGAGACTCCCAGGTAACTAATATCTGTCATATCAACGACAAGTGTATTACGGCCTTCAACTTCAGAGTTCCTGCGACTAATGACTCGCGAAGTACCAAAAATCATTTTACCGCGCATGTAGAACAAAAGAATCCTTTTGTTAGCATCTTTCATCAAGGCATATTCACGGTCATTGAGCTTCAAGTCTGATTCATCGGGATCCAGCACTGCCTTTACATTTACTTCCTGTAACTCTGACAGTCTTGTGATTGTCATGACATTGGCGACAAACAAGCCAATCCCTACTGCTACAATCAAATCAACAAATACTGTTAGTACAATCACACTATATGTAATGACGCTACCTTTACGGGATATTCGATGAGCACGTTTTAAAAACCCCCAGTCGATAATATCTATCCCTACTTTCAGGGCGATACCGGCAAGTACAGCAAGAGGTATAACGGCGGTTACGCCAGCCAGCCAGAAAACAACAATAACCAGTAAGGCAACTCTAACGAGTCCCGCAAGTGCACTTTGAGCTCCCGCCTGAATCCCCACAACTGTACCCATGGTAGCGCCAGCACCAGGTAACCCTCCGAACAGGCCGGACATGATATTACCAATTCCCTGACCGATTAGTTCTTTATCTGATTTATGCTGTGTACGCGTCAGGCTATCTGCCACCACAGAGGTAAGTAAGGCATCGATACAACCGAGTACGCCAAGCACAATTGCATCGACAAACATAATCTGCCATTGCTCTACACTGAATACGGGGACTCTAAATTCAGGAAGGCCTGTTGGAATTTCACCTATACGACGAATATCGCTATTAGCAAATAATAGAATGGAAATCAAGGTAACAACAATAAGTGCCAATAACTGCGGTGGAATGTAGCGTTTGAATCGACTCGGCATTAAGAAACAATATTGCAACCGTGATACCACCTAAAATAAGCTCATGAACTTTTATATCAGCAAACAAACCAGGAATGTTTTCGAAGAATAGTGATAACCCCACCTGAAGGGTTTGCATGACCTAACAATGGTCCAATCTGCAGAATAATAAGGATAATGCCGATTCCTGACATAAAGCCAGAAACCACACTATAGGGCATCATGGTGACGAATTTACCCAAGCGCATGGCACCAAATGCCATCTGGAAAATACCCGCCATCACTACTACCGTGAACGCCATTGACAGCCCATTTTCAGGATCAGAGGCAATTAGCTTTGCAATAACTGCAGTAAATACAACTGTCATTGGACCTGTTGGTTCTGACATTAAAGTTGGAGAGCCACCAAATAGTGAGGCGAAGAGCCCAACGAGTATTGCGCCATAAAGACCGGCTTCAGCACCTGCGCCAGAGGCAACACCAAACGCTAAAGCCATGGGTAATGCAATAACAGCGGCGGTTATGCCGCCAAAAACATCTCCACGGATATTTCGTAAATTGATCTCATTAAATATAGTCATAGTGCTTAGGCCAGAAAAATCATTGAGAGCACTTAACAATCTAAACAGTCTAAATGTTTTTAATATTTGATTCTTTCTATTTCAGAGCTTTCAGATAGAGTTGGATAACATGCTAAGCCCCAGCTTGCTGATTAAGCTTGTCTATTGCACGTTCAGCTGCATACATTGCTTGTTGTGCTTCAGCTTCAGTACCCATCATAATCAAACGCCCAAAAGGGCCAAATGCCTTCATATCCACAAGAGTTACATGAGCCCCCTTCTCTGCTTCATTGGCCGCATAAACGATGTAACCCGCCGGTTCAGTTTCCAGAATAAACATGCTTTTACCGGGAATCATCATCGAACCCATGCGCAATTGACGATTGATAAGGGTTGCATGGTCAGCGGAAACAGCACAGATAAGTTCTTTCCAGACAATTTTACAAGGCTCTCGCTCAGAGATGTGGTGCTTTATTTCACTAAGAATTGCATCACCTGCAGCCTCAATTTCGCTCTGATTGCGATAGTGCACTTCCATGGTTCCAAAGGAGCGTTCGACAACCTGCTGCCCTAATCGAGCGTTAGTTTGTTTGAGTGCAATATCGCTTAGACGATGCACCGCCATACCCGGGGCAACTTCTATCCACAAACAGGCATCACCAGGGATCGGCAAAAAACCCTGAGAGGAAGTCGCAAGATAGGAAGCCAGTTGGGGTTGCAACGAATCAATAAATGAATAGACACGCAGATTTACATTATCCATTCTTAGAATTTCCTTTTTGCGCCTTAAAGTGCCCAATAAATTGTGGTCTGTAGAAATATTTATTATTCATAACCATATCCTACTAACGCGTTAAACCAAGATATAGGGCAGGTAATTTTTCTGGCAATCGAGCTACGTTATCCAGAACCAGATAGTTTTTCTGACCAAAAATATTGGACACATAATCATCAGCATAAGGATCGAGACTTAAACAGAATGTACGAATTCCCTGTTTCACTAAATCATCAACAGCATGCTTCGTATCATGACGTAAATACTGTGGATCACGCACATCATTATCTGCAGGCTCTCCATCCGTAAGTACAATGACTAATTTTTTTTGGCTAGCTTTTTCCGCAAGGATCGAACCAGCATGGCGTAAAGCAGCTCCCATTCGTGTAGACAATTGCCCTGTCATACCCGCTAATCTTCCTTTAACAGTTTCATTATAGGGAGCATCAAAATCTTTGTAGCGATAGTATTCAACATCATGACGACCATCCGAATCGAAACCATGAATTGCAAATGGATCGCCAATTTTGGCTAAGGCCTCAGCAAGAAGTACAGAAGCCTCTCTCGCTAAATCAAGGACTGTAACTTCATCTTCTCCTTCTACAGAAGCACCTTTGACCGCATCATTGGTTGACTCAGACAGGTCGATAAGTAATAAAACTGATAAATCACGAACTTGTAGATGTGTACGTATGTTTATTCTGGGATCAGGCTGAATACCCATGCGCATATCAACCATGGAAGCAACAGCCGCATTAATGTCAATAGTGTCGCCATCTTCCATCTTGCGTTCACGAACCAAACCTTGAGGTTGCACCGCCTCAATCATATGCTTTAAGCGTGAGATTATTGGTTTATGCTTTTCAATCGTTTCTTCAATTTCTTCTAGCTCACCCATTTTGGGGCGCTTTTCCAGTACCGTAACCCAATTTGGTCTTTCTAATTGGGTTTGATAATCCCACTCTGAATAATGAACCGGAGAGGCCATCGGCTCTTTTCCTTCTGTCTCATTTAAAGAAGTACCATCATCATGGAAGAATTCAGTCTTCAAAACCCATATTTCTTGAGCATCATCGGAGGCTTCTTGCACATCGAGATTATTCAGCATCTCCATGACACTGACGTATTTTCTAACCTGCTTAACTTGCCCTGGAAGTAAAACGGTGTAATCTTCGTCTTCTGGATCTTGCCATAAATAACGATTATCATCTCGATATGGGTTAGACATACGATCTTGATTCGGGTTAAAAGTTAAACCTTGTGCTGTAAATTTTTCTGCCAGTTCAAGTCCTAACTCAACCGCAAGTCGCTCGTCATTTATACGATCTTCAGCATCAAAAAATAATTTTCTGGCTGCTGTTACCAGATTATCATCACAGATAAAATTTTCATCAGCTAGCCCAAGTGCAATCTTATCGAACAATATTCCAGTATCTGAATTTTCAGTACCTATTTTTAACAGGCTTATCCACAATGGCCGAAGTCCAGGAAATTCATCTGTTGCTATTTTTTCAATTCGAGCATCTTCAAAAACCCCTATAAGGGCTTGTTGTATCGATGAATAATTCTCTTTATTTTCAAGATAAATTGAATGCTTTATATGAGAAGCGCAATGTGCAGCAGCTGCACGGTAGATCTCTAGTCCATTCACACCTTTATCATTAGCTTGGCTGTTAGAGTTAATTTTTATATCATCAAATGCGTCAGGTAAATGAAGAAAGCCATGCTCGATAAAGGGGCGGTAACCTTCTCTTGTTTCAAAGTCTCCCGAAGTCGGACGCATAAAGAAATCCTGACCCCACAACGCACGTAAATACATAATCAACCGACGTTGTACATCAACAAAAAGAACACCACGTTGTTCTTTGTTCATCATCGCCTGTGATTCATCACTTTCTAAACCAAAATACGCTACCTGGGCATCAAAATCATTTCGATAAGCGGATGCTCCCCACATTGCCCAACGTCTTAAACCCCCAAGCGTTAAATACTCTAACAAAATATCTAACTTAGAAAGCATTGGCCTAAGTGCGCGTGGTGCCTGTGCTAAAAGAGTATTGAGCAGATTTAGATAACCTTTGAATAAACCAATTTCATTGAGACGTTGCGCAACAACATGAGAAGTTGAAAATAATAAGACCAACACTTCAGCACTGGTTCTTGAATACATTTTTATTGCTGATGAGAGTAATTCACTGACAGCATCTTCACCAATTTCACGGGCCACAACAGGTGCACTTTCAAGAAAGGAAAACACCAGATCCTCACCTCTGCCAAGGGAACTGAGTGCGGAAGCACCTTTCAGATAATGGTCTAAACCACGAGGCGAGAATACTCGTGCAGCATCCTGCCAATTAGCTTCAAGCACATCATGGGCATTTTCACTTAGTGCATCTAATTCTTCCTGGTAATCACTTAAATGAATGGCCATCTTTTATCTCTATTAGCATTGGGTAATTTAGTTGTAATAAACTATTAAATTAATCAGGCCAAATTCGATTTGGGTGCACAGGATAGCCTGTACTTTTATTCAAATCAGGCACATTAGTGTCTTGATTTTTAATAAAGTTATTAAGTAATTGCTTCTTAGATGACTTAGTTATTGAGGGTGCCTTGTTTGAATTCCCAGGGTTGGCATTCGATTTTGTCGCTACCTTGACTTTTCTTGCTATAGTCTCAGTCTTAACCTTAGCTTTTATGTTTGATTTGTTATTTTTGGAATCAGTCATGAGAGTGCTCCTCTTTCTGACTATATAAATTAGCAATTCGGTCTGTTTGATGTGCGAACTCATACTCATCTTGTCCGAGTTCTTTATTATCGGTAAAGATAGTCACTGTAGCCTGTGATTTACTAAACGTCAGGTTTGGGTAGTACTCCGTTTTTTCAGATAATTCAGATAAATCACCAACAAAAGATCTAGTCTGTTCGTACGACTCAAACGTAAATTGTTTTGTCATTACTGGAGGCTTTTTATCAACCCTCCAATCTATTAATTTACTTGATTTTGACATGACTATCTCCTGAATATTGAGGTCGGGTATTGAATACTTAAGTTGTGATTTACTTAGATAGGGTGGAGGCCTACAAGATGCAGGCCTCCTTTTTAAGGTAATGTCGAAGATATTGTTTGTATGTAGTATTTACATCATCAACTATGGCTAAACAGTTCATTTAGATGCTTTTAAAATTACATACTTACAATCATTACCAAAAAATTGTTTATGCATCAACAGCGGTAGGTAGAATACTCTCCACTTCAGAATGCACACGAGCAATGATATGCGCAGCAACAATTCCGTCTCCAACACGTTCACATGCATCAGCACCTGCTCGAACCGCGGCATTAACTGCTCCTGTTTCTCCACGTACCAATACAGTCACATAACCACCGCCTACAAATTGACGACCGATAAGCTTCACTTCAGCCGCTTTAGTCATAGCATCAGCCGCTTCAATCGCAGGAACTAAACCACGAGTTTCGATCATTCCCAATGCTACTCCGGTAACACTTGCCATTGTCTTATCTCCTATTATTTTGATTAACCAACAGTTGCCTGATCCGCAATTTCACCTGCTTTAGGTAGAATACTTTCTACCTCAGAATGAACGCGTGCAATAATGTGCGCAGCAACGATGCCATCTCCAACACGTTCACAAGCATCAGCTCCTGCACGTACTGCAGCATTTACTGCACCTGTTTCACCTCTAACCAGAACTGTTACATAACCACCGCCAACAAACTGTCGACCAACTAAGCGGACTTCCGCTGCTTTAGTCATGGCATCCGCTGCTTCAATAGCAGGTACCAGACCGCGTGTTTCAATCATTCCAAGGGCTATTCCTGTAGCTTCAGCCATTTTAATTTCCTCTTACTTATTTACTTAAAAATTCTATTTAGTACCAGTAGGTAAAATAGACTCAACTTCTGAGTGAACGCGTGCAATTATATGAGCTGCAACTATTCCATCACCTACTCGTTCACAAGCATCTGCTCCTGCTCTTACTGCTGCGTTGACTGCACCTGTTTCACCGCGAACCAGAACCGTCACATATCCACCTCCGACAAACTGTCGTCCAACCAGTTTTACTTCGGCCGCTTTTGTCATAGCATCCGCCGCTTCTATGGCGGGCACTAATCCACGTGTTTCAATCATTCCAAGGGCTACGCCCGTCACTTCTGCCATTTTATGCTCCTTACTTTAAGATACTTTCATTTATCATTTTTTTGCCTGGTATTTTAATGTCCAAACAAAAAACCAATTTCTAATCCCAGTCACTGGGATCCCAAAAATCTATAATGCCGAGAATTGTGAGATCTGTATGGATCTCAAAATTCCCCGTTCCAAATCGGGCTGCTGAGCCACCCGATGTAAATACCCATTTACCTGGTGGAACTCCAATTGGATCTGTGGCTACACTAATCTTGCCAGTTCGATCCGTTAATACACGTAAGGACATTTGTTTAAGTCCTGGTACGCGCCGAGTTGTTACTAATTCATCGACTACCTGGAGTATTTCCATTTCAATCTCCGGTTGGCGGGTTTTCTGGATCCCAATGATCAATAATTCCCACAATCGTAAGATCTGAAGGATAGGATTTACTACCCGCTGCTTCACGGGCAGCTGATGAACTTACACAAATCACCCAGTCTCCTGGTATACAGCCAATTGCATCAACTGCAACCAGTGGAACCGCACCTTCTTTATCTCGTACAACCAGTAAAGGCTTATGTCCAAGTTCAGCTTGCCTGTTTGTAGAAACCAGGGTTTTTTCAACCTTCATAATTCTCATGATTAAGCCTCTACCGTTTCTATCGGACTACCAGTTGGTTTGTCTTGTACCGAGAGGTGGCAATACAGCTTGCCTTTCTCGTATAATTTTACATAGCGGCTATGGATCGCCTCTTCAACTCTTTGCGCCTTTAAAATTGCACGATCCCGAGAGCCAGGTACCCTAGCGTCATAGCGATAATGAACGGCCACCGGAATTGGCAACCCCTTTTTGACATTCAAATCACTAAATATTTTGATTCCTACGTCCATATGAGCCACACCTTCTTCCAGCGTGTCCATATGCGCGTAATAGGTAATATTACGCATCTGCACTTCATCAAAACTGTCTCCAACACTGATAAAACGCTCGGCATGACCAATATCGGGATAACAGCCACCATACAGGTCTTCTACATACTCAATTTGTGATAAGTTGTTAATCAAAAGGTTTGCAATCAGCTTTCGCATTCCTTCGTGCGGCTGACCTTCACCTGCGCCCCATCCTGGGGACTCCTGATTTGGGTTACCTATTGCTTCATAAACAGCAACTCGTGCCTGATCTGCTGTCATATTTACTGTGCTTTTATACAATTGTGCGTTATCCACTAAACGGTGTTGTGACAAATCTCCTTTACTATCTGGAATATGAATCTTGACCGCATCCGTATCAGTATCTACACCAATTAATAAAATATCAGTACTGGCACCACAGCAAAATGAGTTTTCTATTGCGTCACGAAACTGATAAAGCCGTTCTAATGCTGCGTCAAGCGCCCTATGCTCATTGTTGCTATGTGCGGCGCAACCCTGATGATTTGGATCACTGGAACTAGTGTGATACACCGCAATTTTCAGGTAGCGTGTACCAGAATCTATAGTTGTTGGAACACCTTCGCGAAAGCGGCGCAATTCCACTTCTTCCCAGTGATGAACATCTGCTTCAACATCAAACAAGGTACCAGCATATGAAGCGCGGCGCATGAAGGAAGACAGCGGCAATCGGAGTATATAGCGCGTCAGTCCTTTGAGCCGACCATCGGAGCAAGGGCTAATGTTAACCGCGTGAAAACCACAATCCAGAAAGAAGTTTTTGGTATCTTGAACCATCTCAATCTGCTGCTTAAGGTCATTCACAAACTTTTCGGTAGCTGCCTTAAGAGCAGAAAACGAACAATGTGCATACAAGGCTTTCATATCGGGACCACCTATCCAGGCATTGTCCAGAAGCTTTTCGGGCAGCTCGAAACCTAGTGACTGTGCGGCAATCTGCTTGGCGTGCACTACAAAATCAGAACCATACGGTAGACCAGCAATTTCTTTAAGGGTTGGTATAATTGCATCAAACTCGCCCTTTACAGAATCTTCACAATGTGCCAAACGAGCATTGGTATAACCATCTGTTAATGGGTGCTGACTACTGCTTGCAGGTAACCCTCGATTATTCTGGAATTGTTCTTTTGCTGATGTTGCTTTAGCAGTTTTCTTTTCCGGAACGAACATAGGGTTTGCCAGACTCGCAGGGGCTACATAGCCACCACGTGATTGACTATTGCCGCTACGTCGATCTGCCGACGTCTTAGCTCGAATGTTGTATGCTCCTCGAGTGTTCATAGCCTTTAGCCTCGGGCACCACCAGATACTGTAATAACAGCACCTTCATGTGTATTGCCACTGCTTCCAGTTACTCTTGCCGCTGGAACATCCGGACGCTCCATCCCTTTATTGTGGTGAGCATTATTTATGGGCTGTTGCATTTCACCCATTCGTAAAGTTGGATTTCGGCCTTGAGCCACATGACCTTCGGTACCTGTCATACCCGGAGCCCGACCCCAGTTATCACCTGATACAGAAAAACCATCTTCACGACCTTCTCCAGTAATACGTTGAGAATGCATTGCAATCGACTCTGCTGGTTGTTCTTGTACTGAAGGATCTGGTTGTGCAGGAGCAAAAGCTGTTTGCGGAGCTGGAGCAACCATTATTGGAGCTGGAGCAGGTGCTGCCATTTGCCTTGTTTGGGGATACCTAAATTCTGGAGTTCCCGAAACACGGTTCATCGCTAAATCACCCGGGCCTGTTACTCGGCTACCTCCATAATTATTACCAGTAATTTGTGCAGCTCGCGCTGGTGAAACAATACTAAAATCCTCTGGCGTCGCAGGTTGGGCCACCGCTATTGCTTGTTGAATCGGATACTGCTGCGCTGACGCTGCCATGGGCTGTGCTACATGGGCTTGCTGAGCATGAACTGCCTGCGGTTGTGATATCAAACCAGCTGCTTCTGCTGCATCGCGTACCGCACAAGCATCACAGCAAGAACCATGATTACTAGGCACCTGAACACCTGCATATGGTGTACCACTTACTGGAAGCCCAGCACCCTGCTCATTACCAGTTACATTACCAACAGCACCTACCATAGTTCCTGACACATGTTCACCTCTCGGCGTATGCTCGACTCCTACCTTTGCAGGCGCTGGTTGTGGGGTATTTGAACATTGAGCAAACTGCTCTTGTCCATAATATTCTGTTCCGGTGACGGGCAGACACCCCCCCTGCTCGTCACCTGTCATCTTTGGGGAAAGATCAATACTGTTTCCCGTTAGATTATTACCACTTAAGGTATGCATATTGTTTACTTTGGGAGCTACGCCACCACAAATCTTGCTTTCACCATACTGTGAACCAGTAAGGCGAGAACACGAACCAGGCTCATTACCTGTAACCTTTTCGGTACGGTCAACCAATGCTCCGGTAATGCGTTGCCCGTGCATACTATTATCAATACCAACTTTTGCTGGATGTGGTTCAGCAATGGTTCCGCAAATTGATGCGAATTGCTCGTTGGAAATATATTCGGTACCCGTAACTGGTCGACAACTACCATACTCATCGCCAGTGACTTTTGCTGATCGACCCACTTCGGTACCTGTTATAGACTGCCCTGCAATGGTATGGGTGAGTGCCACCTTCGATGGACCGTTAATAGTCATCTTGGCTGCACCTATATCAGCGTATTGAGATCCAGTAATCTTATGTTGAGATCCAGCTTCGTTGCCAGTAGTAGAATTCATACGAGCTTCGTCAGCACCCGTTACAGGGATATCTTTCTTCTCGGTACGACTACTTATTACCTTGGCAGGCTTCGCTGAAGGTTTAGTTCCACAGAATTTAGCCAAACTATCAGCACCAATATATTCAGAACCAGTAACACTTGCGCAACTACCATGTTCGTCTCCAGTTACCTTTTCCGATCGTCCAACTTCTGAACCACTGACAGGCTTGCCAGCTCCGGTAACACTGATTCCAACTTTAGGCGGATTAGGTTCTGGTTTTACGCCACAGAATGTTGCAAACTGTTCGGTGCCCACATATTCTGTCCCTGTAATAGGACTGCAAGTACCAGACTCATTACCGGTCACTGTAGTTGTACGTTCAACCTGAGTTCCTGTAACTTCCTGCCCAGAGAGCGTAGTACCGGTCTCCACCTTTGGTGGTGCCGAATTTGGTCTAACACGTCCACTGGGGCGTGATGCAGGTGCATCACCGCGGCCTTTATCTGCCATCTCCTGACGACGTAATTTAGCCAGATCACGACCATTTATTTGACCGGCTGCATAAGCCATAGCTCTTGCAGCATTTCCGCCATTCCTGGACGCACTATTCTTACCTGGAACAGCAGCCTTACCCCGTGTTGACATCGCTTTGCGTCGATTGCGGCAAAGTTGACGAACATTATTGAGATCAGACCCCAGCACTCCCGGGTTTGAATCGGCGATTTCGCAAAGAGCGTCAATCTCTTCACTTACAGAATCATCATCCGTTCTAATACTATTAGAGATTGCTTCAGCCACAGATTCTGACTTGTGTACACTAGCTATATCAGGTGATAGAAAATGGTCCTCTAATTCCTTTTCAGGAGCAGAGGAGACATTATTCGAATCAGATCCAAATGCAGAAACGTTATTGGACCCCACCTGACTATTTTGAGCAGGAACAGCTGTTACCTTTTTCCGCCCACGGCGATTACTGGCACTGTTTACTGCAGCCTTGCGCCTGGCCTGTTGAGCCTGTTGCTTCTTATCAGCACTTGTTGTTGATTGTGCAGGCATAGTAATCCTCACTTAGGTGATTGAAATTACCCTCTGTAAACTACGAAGGATGTTCCTTGACTCTGGGTGTAATTATCATATCCGATCAAACGAATATGATGATCCGGATACTCTCTATGACAAGCCTCAACTTCTCCTAATACTGTATCCACGCTCTGCTCACCAAAAAATGGAAGTTTCCACATAAACCAGTAATTACGGCCAGCACCTTCGGGTTCTACATGCTCTACCGCAGGATTCCAACCTTGAGAAATGATGTATTGAATTTGTGCACGTATCTCATCGGAGGTTAAAGCAGGAAGATAAGAAAAAGTCTCAAACTGCTGTTCCTGTTTAAAATTTGCTACAGATGACATTATTTAGCTCCTTTAATAATTAACGATTTTGAACGTCGAGCTTGTCGACAGTGTCAAATTCAAACTTGATTTCTTTCCATGTTTCCATGGCTATTTTTAGTTCAGGGCTTGATTGAGCTGCTTTCGTAAGAATTTCCTTACCTTGCTTCTCTAGTTCAACACCACGATTACGGGCTTCAACACATGCTTCTAGTGCAACACGATTAGCTGCAGCACCTGCGGCATTACCCCAAGGGTGACCCAATGTACCGCCACCAAACTGAAGCACAGAATCATCTCCAAAGATGTTTACCAAAGCAGGCATATGCCATACATGGATACCACCAGATGCAACTGCGAATACGCCCGGCATAGATCCCCAATCCTGATCGAAGAAAATACCGCGTGAACGATCTTCAGGAATATAAGATTCACGTAACAAATCGATCCAACCCAGAGTTGATTCACGATCACCTTCCAACTTACCTACTACGGTACCTGTATGAAGATGATCACCACCTGATAGGCGAAGTGCTTTTGTAAGTACTCGGAAATGGATTCCGTGATGCGGATTACGATCGAGTACAGCGTGCATTGCACGGTGAATATGTAACAACATACCGTTTTTACGACACCAGCGAGCAAGACCTGTATTTGCAGTTAAACCACCTGTTAGGAAGTCATGCATAATGATTGGAGAACCAATCTCTTTTGCAAATTCTGCACGCTCATACATTTCTTCTGGAGATGGTGCAGTAACGTTTAGGTAATGACCTTTTCTCTCACCCGTATGTGCTTCTGCCGTTTCAATTGCATCCTGAACAAACAAGAAACGATCTCTCCAACGCATGAATGGTTGTGAATTGATGTTTTCATCATCTTTTGAGAAATCAAGACCACCACGTAATACCTCATATACTGCACGACCGTAGTTCTTTGCAGATAAACCCAACTTAGGCTTAATTGTACAACCCAACATTGGACGACCATATTTATTCATATGATCACGTTCGACCTGGATACCATGCGGTGGTCCATTACAGGTTTTAACGTAAGCAATCGGAAAGCGAACATCTTCAAGACGAAGTGCGCGAACCGCTTTAAATCCGAACACATTACCAACTAAAGAAGTAAATACGTTTACAACAGAACCTTCTTCAAAAAGATCAATTGGGTAAGCGATAAAAGCGTAATAGCATGAGTCATCACCAGGTACGTCCTCTATTCTATAACAACGTCCGCGGTAGTAATCCATATCAGTCAACAGATCAGTCCATACCGTTGTCCATGTACCAGTTGATGATTCAGCTGCAACAGCTGCTGCCGCTTCTTCACGGTCAATACCAGCTTGTGGAGTGATTTTGAAACAGGCTAGCAGATCAGTATCCAGTGGAACATAATCTGGCTGCCAGTATGTTTGCCGGTAATCCTGAACACCAGCGTTGTATTGTTTTGCCATTTTTTTTCACCTTCCTTTTATTTCAGTTGGGAATAGTTGCCTTAATGAGGTTTGTTTCAACGGGTGTGATAATAGAAAACTGATTGGCAAACTAAAAGTTAATAGTTATCATGGTACCTATTAACTATAATAAATATTAGAATTAACTAATTTACTTATATTAATTTAAACCTATGAATATAAAGCATATTACAATCCATCAGATGCGCTTATTCCACAGCCTGGCAACACATTTATCGTTTACTGCCGTTGCTAATGAATTACATCTTTCTCAATCGGGTGTTTCAATTCAGATAAAAAGACTCGCAGAAAGCGTGGGAACACCCCTTGTTGAAAAGATAGGAAAGAAAATATTTCTGACTGATGCCGGACGAAAATTATTTGCCGCAACAGATGATGTTTTAAACAGGCTTGAATTACTCAACCATGATATTCAGGACATGGGTGAAACCATTAAAGGACCCTTAAATATTTCTGGCATTACAACCTCTAAATATTTCATGCCACATTTACTCGGTCGTTTTTTAAAAACTTACCCTGATGTAGAGCCTTCCTTAACCATAACCAATCAAACAAAAGTGACGAAACGACTGGTTGAAAACCTGGATGATATTTATATTATGGGAAAATTCCCTTTAGACATAGAACTTGAAACTAAATATTTTTTAGACAACCCACTTGTGGTGGTCGCACCCATTAACCACCCCTTAGCAAAAAAGAAAAACATCTCGTTATCTACCATTGCAAATGAGCGCTTTATTTCAAGGGAAGAAGGTTCAGGAACCAGAGCTTTTAGGACACACTTATTTGAAGAGAGTGGTTTGAAGGCAAATACATACATGGAATTAGGCAGCGCCGAAGCCATTAAACAAGCTGTTATGGCTGGCTTAGGAATTTCAGTGCTTTCCCTTCACAATTTACAACTTGAATTAGAAGCTGGTTTATTGACAATTTTAGATGTTCAACAATTTCCAATTAAACGAAAATGGTACGCTATACACTTAAAGGAAAAACGTCTCTCATTAACAGCACAAAAGTTTCTGGAATTCTTGGTTAATGAAGGTACCAAAACGTTACGCGATGAAACGAATAATAAGTTAGAAACTTATAGAAAAAAAACAGGTTAAAGATTAAATTTTGCTAATAACCTTCTATTATCATTTTATCTAAGACATCAAAATAGTTAGCATTTGATATTGAAGTTTGAAAAGAGTTGAGAATGTGATCGAACTAACAGCCCTAACTGTTTTTTTATATTAAAAAATCTAATTGGATTTGTTCTATTTAAGAGTTAAAAATCTTGTTAAAGTACGAATACTGTAAATGTCAATTTACCAAGTTATAGGCTAAACACCAATTATGTATAACGTACGCGATAACGTTCAAGCAAGAATCGGAAATTTCCGGATGAATCATTACTGGTTCAGGTATAGTAATTTCGTTCCCCGTCTCTACAATTGGGTATTAGATCTAGGCTTCGAAAAGGGAAAAATAATGCCTTCCCGAGCCTTTTGTTCTGATGAAAGTCAAGGTTATCCTATTATATTACTGGCCAAACATTTTGGCGCATTTCCATTTAATCATGGCCAGGTAGGTGGCATTATGTCCTGTGAAAGACATGGTCCACATTCTCATCATGGTAAAGACCTTGTCATTCTACATGCCAGCCATGTAGGTTATGATCCGGCAACCAAAACCTATGGAAAATATCGGCGTATTCATAGTGCAAATGATCAATATTCAAGTAATTGCGGTAAAATTTTTGGCGTTCTTGATTGGTATTTAAAAGAGTATGAATTCGCAAAAAATCATATTTTTATAGATATGCGTACCAATCATTGCTTAATTACCATTGATAACCAATATCTATCTTTAAGTCGTGAACTGACCTTAATGTTAGCGCTTGAGAAAATGATTGAAATGCATTATGAGGATGACATTAGTGAAGGTGAATATATTCCTATTTCAATCCAGAGCACTTCCAGAACTTTCAAAGGCACTAATTCCCTTTTTAAGCATATGAACTGGTTTTTTGAAAAAAACTCTGGAAAACAACCAATAGGCGATGCGTTACTTCCCGAATATTTCACCTACAAGAAAGAATTGAATACTGACTACGAAGGCCTGCATCAGATAGAGCAAAATATCTTGCGAGCTATGCCCTGGATAGTAACCTCAATGAATCCTATGTTAACAGCGGCTCAGGCAAACACAGAAGCTGAGTTTGACCGTGCCTTCAGGAGTATTTCACAAGAACCTACTTATGAAGGTCGAAACCTACTTTATATATCTGGACTAAATGTCGATATATCTCCTGAACTAAACCAGGACTATGTACTTACTAAATTCATTCCCTGGGCGGCTTTTATCCAATTAAGTACCGGAGAAAAGTATATTCTGGAACAAAAAGAACTATTTAATACACTTAAGAAATATAATACTGAAAATAACACTCAAGTAGGACTGGATGATGTCATTAAGCACATGCAACAAGCAGACCCTATTGATTTGGATACTCAATAAAATTTCATACTTTAATTACTAAGATTTTATTATCACTAAGGCACTCTGATTCTTTGTTTTTATTTTATGAGCTGGCTTATTATATCCATAAAAGATGTATGAAATATTTAGCCTCTTTTTGATTACCGCCTGCTTCAAAGCCTTGTATTTTGTTGGTTGAACTTCCTGACAATGAAGTTGCGCATAATGTATCCAGTTTTGGAACCATGATTTTAGATTTTCCACTTTAGGATTTCATATAATCGGATGAAAGTTCAACAATAACTACTGATAAATGACACCCCCCTAGTTTCAAGTGATTCGTCATTTCGTTTTTTGAAATGACAAAAATAACTTATGCTTCACGGAATGATTTTAGGTTTTCCTTTTTTGAAAACCCAAATAGAATTCATGCAAAGCTAGAAGGTTTTTAGCCACAATCCTCTACTCATCGACATTTCATTCCCACTAAACAGTTTATTATTATATTAACAATGTCATAGGCTTTTAAAACATATCGATTACAACAGACTCAAATATTTTGAGAAAACAAGAGCCATTAGACATACTCTACCTCACTAATATTTTAAATAAGTATAAATCTGAAATAACTCAGACAAACCACATAAACTACTGTTAGAAAACCAATGCTTTGCGAGAGAACGCAATATGAATCAAGAACCGATATAATGGATTATTCCAGGCAAAGGATCATCCATGCACGAGCTCTGTACATCGACAATTCCTATTGGAATCTACGCTGGACTTTAGTGAACTTACCGTTTTGTTATTTAAAACGGATATTTCAGCCGAATGAAATGAGACAACAGCTTTAGCTGACCCGCAAGGGTGAGGCTTTAGCCGAATAATTATTTGACTTGTCATTCTTGCTCTTCGAGAACCTAAGAAAGCCACCCCCCTACTTATAGGCACTTTTTAATCAGGCTTATCAAAAACAGGTGGGGCACTAACCTCACATTTTTTCTCGCCAACAAATTTAATGGGACTGGCGGCTAGGTTAATTTCACCTGCGGCAGGGTGCTCAACAGTTTGCAACATATCACGTGCTAAAATTTGTGGATCGTTAAACACCTGATCAACCGTATTAATTGGTCCGCATGGGACATTCTCTGCTGTCAAAGCCGCTAACCACTCGTTTGTAGTCCGTGTTGATAAGACTGTCTGCAACTGATCACAAAGTACCTCGCGATTCCTGACTCGCGATGCATTGGTTTGATAATCTGCATGGTTCGCCAGTTCAGGTAATTCCAAGACCTGACACAAATTCGAAAACTGGCCATCATTTCCAACTGCAATAATTAAATGCCCATCGACACTGGCAAATGCTTGATACGGCACTATGTTCGGATGCGCGTTGCCCATTCGTTCAGGCACCATATCGCCAATCAAATAGTTACTTGCCTGATTTGCTAGGATTGCCGCTGTACAATCAAACAACGCCATATCTATATGTTTGCCTATGCCTGTCGTTTGACGCTCATGCAGAGCTGCCTGAATCCCAATCACTGAATATAATCCAGTAAAGATATCTGTTACGGCTACGCCCACTTTTGTCGGCATACCATCTGCACTATCCGGTTCTCCGGTAATACTCATTAAGCCGCCCATAGCTTGAATCATAAAGTCATAACCTGGGCGTTGCGCATAAGGGCCAGTCTGACCAAAACCAGTAATCGAGCAATAAATCAAAGCTGGGTTAATAGCTTTTAAGGATTCATAATCTAGGTCATATTTAGCTAAACCACCCACTTTGTAATTTTCAATCAGTACATCGGCATTGCTAATCAGCTCTCGAATCTGTTGCTGTCCTTGCGTTTGAGTGATATTAATAACAACTGACTGCTTGCCTCGGTTCGCGCTAAAAAAGTAGGCAGCATCTTCAGTATCATTTCCATCACGGTCTTTCAGGTAGGGAGGCCCCCAATGGCGAGTGTCATCCCCCACTTCTGGACGTTCGATTTTAATCACCGTTGCACCAAGATCAGCCAGTACCTGTCCTGCCCAGGGGCCAGCCAGAATACGGCTCATATCAATTACGGTTATACCCGCTAGAGGTTGCATAGCTTTCATATAATTTTTATATAGTTTTCATTTTAAAAGAACGCCTGAATACCCGTTTGGGCACGACCTAGAATCAGTGCATGTATATCCGCTGTGCCTTCATAGGTATTCACCACTTCAAGATTTAACATGTGGCGCATGATTGGATATTCTTCCGAGATACCATTACCACCGTGCATATCACGTGCGACTCGTGCAATTTCCAAAGCTTTGGTACAGTTGTTACGCTTCATCATTGAGATTAACTCAGGTGCTAAACGACCTTGATCTTTTAGTTGAGACGCACGTAACACGCCCTGTAAACCCATACTTATATCTGTTTGCATTTGCGCTAGTTTGAATTGAATCAACTGGTTCGCGGCTAAAGGTCGGCCAAACTGCGTACGCCCCATGGTGTAATCACGTGCTGCTAGCCAGCAATCTTCTGCTGCACCTAAGGCACCCCAGGCAATTCCTAAGCGCGCACTATTCAAACATCCGAATGGCCCTTTCAAACCCTCAACATTGGGCAATAAGTTCTCTTCTGGTACAAACACATCTTGCATCACGATTTCACCGGTAACCGATGCACGCAAAGCCAATTTTCCTTCGATCTTAGGAGCGCTTAAACCCTTCATATCTTTTTCCAGAACGAAGCCTCGAATCACGCCATCTTCGGTTTTTGCCCAAACCACAAATACATCCGCAATGGGTGAATTGGTAATCCACATCTTTGTGCCGTTTAGGGCGTAACCACCATCAACCGCTTTTGCGCGTGACTTCATACCACCGGGATCAGAACCGTGATCAGGTTCGGTCAAACCAAAGCAACCAACCCATTCACCCGTTGCCAATTTTGGTAGATACTTTTCACGCTGTGCTTCTGTACCGTAAGTGTAAATTGGGTACATCACCAAGCTAGACTGCACACTCATCATCGAGCGATAGCCGGAATCAACACGCTCAACTTCACGCGCAATCAGGCCATAAGACACAGTGCTTACACCTGAACAGCCATAACCTTCAATCATCGGGCCAAGTAAACCTAGATCACCCATTTCATTGAAAATTTCACGATCAGTAGATTCAGTACGGAATGCTTCGCAAACACGTGGTGCCAATTTTTCTTGGGCGTACGCATGCGTTGTATCCATTACCATGACTTCTTCCACTTCAAGCTGATCACGTAATAAAAATGGATCCTTCCAGTCAAATTTACCCCAATTACTGCTCATGCCATTACCATCCTATTCAATTTAAATTCTTTAGCACTTAAATTAATCCATTCAAAAGCGATAGATATTGCTAGGAATATTGGATTAAAAGTGAAGTATGCCTAAGGCTCTCCCCTTTCACAAAGAACTGCTATGATAAATCCATGCACCAACTACTACTCAACCGCGATATTTATGACGAAATAATGCTAAAGCGCCTACCAGAAGCTCGTCGCTTTGTCTGGATTGTGACAGCGGATATCAAAGATTTACATCTGGATACGGGGCACGGATTCGAACCACTTCTGGCACTCTTGTCTCGCCTAGTAGAAAGTGGCATCGGCGTGCGATTAATACATGCAAAAGAACCTGGCCCACGTTTCAGGAAGCACTTCGATGACTACCCAGAGCTTTTTAAAAGTGAACTGTTTGAGCGTATTCTATGCCCGCGAGTTCACACCAAAGCGATTGTGATCGACGGTGTTGGCGCATTTGTTGGGAGCGCAAACCTAACGGGAGCCGGACTCGGCGCTAAGCATAAAGACAGTCGTAATTTTGAAGCGGGTTTTTGGTTTGAAGATCGCGAACAACTGGCAGAGCTAATGGCCTGGGTCGATTCACTTTATTTGGGTGAACAATGTGGTAATTGTCGTAGACGTCAATACTGCCCTGATCCGATCGATGAGATGAATTAGTACTGATCAAAGGTTAAAATGCCACCCCCCTACTTTCATGCACTTTTTACATCTCGCTGAGTAGGTTCATACAGAACTTAAAAGAATACTCGTTTCACTATTCAATACGCCTTCAATAACCCTTACTTCACGTAAGACTCGGTCAAAATCAGCGAGGCTAGATGCTTGGACTTCTGCCACTAAATCCCATGACCCATTCGTGGTGTGTAGCGCGATTAATTCAGGAAAACCTCCTAAGGAATGAATCACTTGCGATGTGGATTTACCCACTACTTCGATCATCATAAAAGCACGTATTGTATCTAGGCTTGATTCTTCTTTTACTCGAACAGTGAAGCCTAGCAATATGCCCGATGCTTGCAATCTGTCTAATCGATTTTGCACAGTGCCACGAGATACATTTAGCTTTTTTGCGAGGTTTGATAAAGAGGCTCTTCCATCATTTCTAAGCAATGCAATAAGTTGACGATCTAAGTTGTCGTAGGGATGATTTTTCATTTTACTGTCAATTTGCACAATAGAGCCTATCAATATAGCAATATATGAGTAAATATTTATATATTTTTGCTATTTTTATTGAAATTCAACTTCGCTACACTTTCCTCTAACACATGAATTTTAAATCACTATTTTTTGAGTTGGAGAAAACCTAAATGACTACTAGTAACATACAAATATACAAAGACCTGAATATCGTGCCTTTTGTCAGTGTTGATCACATGATGAAAATAGTAGGAAAAATAGGATTGGAAACCATGCTTGAAGGTATCGCTGAATACGTTGAAGAGGATTTCAAACGTTGGGAGTTGTTTGATAAAACACCAAGAGTTGCAGCACATTCAGACAAAGGTGTTATCGAATTAATGCCGACTAGTGATGGTGAACTTTATGGTTTTAAATATGTAAATGGCCATCCGAAGAATATGAAGGAAGGACTCCAAACAGTTACGGCTTTTGGCGTATTATCGAAAGTATACACGGGATACCCGATTCTGTTTTCTGAAATGACCATACTAACCGCCCTACGCACCGCTGCTACTTCTGTTGTCGCTGCC
This sequence comes from uncultured Gammaproteobacteria bacterium, assembly GCA_963807855.1. Lineage (GTDB taxonomy): Bacteria > Pseudomonadota > Gammaproteobacteria > Thiotrichales > Thiotrichaceae > Cocleimonas. The sequence goes on from CAWEEB010000013.1 coordinate 231,597, forward strand.
AAATACCTTGCGAGAAAAGACTCACGCAGTATGGCAATTATAGGAAATGGCGCTCAATCTGAATTTCAGGCAATCGCGTTTAAAACGTTATTGGGTATCGACACCTTACGACTCTATGACATTGATCCAGCAGCAACTGAAAAGTGCATACTCAATTTACAAAGCTATGGATTTAACATCATTGCCTGCAACTCAGCAAAAGAAGCAGCCGAAGGTGCTGACATCATTACTACAGTAACTGCCGATAAACAAAATGCAACGATTTTGACGGATGATATGGTCGCAGAAGGCGTTCATATAAATGCTGTTGGGGGTGATTGCCCAGGCAAAACTGAACTTGAGAAAGAATTGGTATTACGTTCTAAGCTGTTTGTTGAATACCCACCACAAACACGCATTGAAGGTGAGTTACAGCAGTTGGCTGATGACTATCCGGTCAATGAGATGTGGCAGGTGATTCGAGGAGAAATAGGAGGACGTGAGAGCAACGATGAGATCACTCTTTTTGATAGTGTCGGTTTCGCGACCGAAGACTTCTCGGCTTTGCGCTATATCCGTGATCAACTAGATCGTCCAGGAATGACTGGAATGTACGAGAACCTAGATATGATTGCTGATCCTGATGATCCACGTGATCTTTTTGGCATGGTGCGTCGCTCTGGTTCATTAGCTCAAGTAGCTTAAGGAGCCAATATGACAATCTCTAGTGTCCAAGCTCCTTCAGCTGTAGTTATGATCCGCCCACACCATTTTCGGGTTAACCCTGAAACTGCCGCGGATAATGCATTCCAGATAAATAGCGAAGCAATGGATCAGACTAAATTAGCCCAATCGGCTTTTGAGGAACTGACCGTTGCTGCACAACGTCTAGAAGATGCAGGTGTGCGGGTTCATATCTTTGAAGATGAAGGCCTTGAGACACCGGATTCAGTCTTCCCTAATAACTGGTTCTCAACGCACTCTGGTGGGCATATAGCACTTTATCCTATGTTTTCAGAAGCTCGCAGAAAGGAGCGGCGTTCAGATGTTCTCACCATGCTTAAAAATGAGTATCGTGTTCAAGATGTGATTGATTATTCGGGGCTGGAACCTGATGGTTTATTTCTGGAGGGCACAGGAGCCATGGTGTTAGATCACATTGATCGCGTGGCTTATGCGGTTGAGTCAAAACGTACTAATCCAATTGCTCTAGAGCGTTTTTGTACACACTTCAATTATGAGCCAATGGTGTTTGAAGCTGAAGATGAAAATGGTGTATCGATCTATCACACAAATGTATTGATGTGTATTGCGACGGATTTCGTACTGATTTGTCTAGACATGATTAAGGATCAACAGAGACGCAAAGAAATAGTCAAACGCTTTGAGTTGTCAGGGCGGCAAGTTATAGATTTAACACATGACCAAATCGCTAACTTTGCTGGAAATGCTATTGAGTTGCAAAGTAGAAATAAAAGCGGGGATAAGATTGTTCTGGCTTTATCTTCGCGTGCATCAGGTGCTTTGACCCCTGAACAAATCAAAAAAATAAAGCAATCTGCGGAGATAGTAGATTTGCACATACCCACCATTGAACTCGCTGGCGGATCAGTCAGGTGTACACTTGCCGGCGTTCACCTGACACCTCGTTAGATTTTCTAACTAACACCTCTCAAATAACAAATCGGAAAAAACTATGTCGCCACATCACAACACCATTCAAATAATTGGTGTGCCTCTTGATTTAGGCGCGTCACGTCGTGGCACAGACGCAGGGCCTTCAGCGTTAAGAGTAGCAGGGTTGCGTGATAAATTGCGCAACATGGGTTATGAGGTTGCGCTGGATCAGGATATAAATGTTCCTCAAATGGAAACTCAGGACGAAAGTGTCCATAACAAATCTTCAGCGCGTTATAAACATGAAATTCTAAAAGTGTGCACTGATCTCGCCAACACTACTTTCTCTGCTTTGGAAAGAGGTCACTTCCCGCTCATTACTGGTGGTGACCATTCTGTAGCAATGGGTTCTGTTTCTGCGACCTCTCATTTTCATCGCGAACAAGGGCAAGACATTGGCTTATTGTGGTTTGACGCGCATGGCGATATGAACACCCCTGAATCCTCACCCTCTGGCAATATTCACGGCATGCCGCTGGCTCATTTGCTTGGCCAAGGCGATCAGGATCTCGTTAATATCATGACGCATGGGGCTAAAGTAAAACCAGAGAATGTGGTTTTAATGGGTATTCGTGATATTGATACCCATGAGCAACAAATCATCCGAGACTCGGGAATACATGTATTTACTATGCGTGATATAGACGAAAGAGGCATGGCTGCAGTCAGTCGGGAAGCCATTGAGTTAGTCACACAAGGAACAGCAGGATTTCACTTGAGTTTTGATTTAGATGGTTGCGATCCGTCCGTTATTCCGGGCACAGGCACTACCGTACAAGGTGGCGTTAACTATCGTGAGGCACACTTGATGCTAGAACTATGTGCTGAAAGCGAAAAGATGCTAGCGATGGATGTAGTAGAACTTAACCCATTTCTTGATGAAAAAAACATCTCTGCTGAACGAACAGTATTGTTAATTAAGAGCGCTTTGGGGCAGTGTATTTTATAGAATGATCGATCAGCACTGAGAAAAGTAACAGAAAGAAAAAAGCCCGATATTATTTCGGGCTTTTAGTAATGGAACTTAAGCTTATCTAAACAGGCAATGTCTATTTATCATCCTTTTCATCCTTGGATCGATCAGATGACATAAACTCTTTAAATTCTGCTTCATCAGCTCGACGTTTTGCATTAGACCGGTAGTCTCTAAAGCTACGAGCCCGGTTTTTTATTTCTTCTTTAATCTCTGTGATACGGTCAAATTGAGTTTGTTGGTATTCATTGAATACAGTGTTCTCACCATTTGAACTACCGTCGCTCTTCGATGGACTCCAGGAACCACTAACCATGGCTGACCATTTTTGTTGAATTGCGCGTGGCAAGTCTTTCACTTCCCTACCTTTAATATTCCAATACAAAATCAATAAGCCAAGCGGCCAAAAGACTATAAAACCAATCACCATGGCTGCAATATTGATGCCCGACCAATTGCCTTTCGCACAACAACCCTTTCGCGCATAGCGATACTGACCAGAGTCATTGATGGTTGAATTACTTGTCGATGTCATATTTCTTTTCCTCTTTAGGTTCTATTAGTTGACAGATGTAAACACTGTTCACATTTAATATACGCACTTTTTTGAAGAATTCAAGACCTAAATAGAAAAAAGTTAACAGTGTTCACATTGTTTGTGTTATTTGTTAGGATAAGAAGCAATCAAAAACACTTTGAGAGTTAAATGAGACCCAATAAAAAATCATCTAACAAACCCTATCACCATGGAAATCTTGCTGAATCACTGCTGGAAGCGGTTGATGAACTCGCCACTAAATTTGGGCTAGAAGCGGTAACTTTACGCGCCTGTGCGAAAATTGTAGGCGTTTCTCCATCATCAGCATTTAGACATTATGCCGATAAGCGCGCCCTTCTGACCGCGTTCGCCACTAAAGCATTGCATCAATTATCAGATTCAATGGATTCAGCTAAAAAGAAAGCAGATAAAGAAGGCTCCAATGATTTCGCAGCAGTCGGACTTGCTTATATTGAATTTGCCCTCGATAAACCGGCTTTCTTTCGCGCCATGTGGCGTGAAGAAACAACCTACACCAATGATGAAAACTATGTCGCTGCAACAAAAAGGTTAAGTAACCACCTGCATGGAGGATTTGGGGAAACAATTCCAGACGATGACCCTGATAATCTTAGCCCACAGGAGCTGCTAGCCTGGTCTTCAATGCATGGCTTGGCGCATTTATTTGTCGATGGACCGGTTGAAAAAGGGGAATCAAAAAAGCAGAAAATAGAAACCGCAAAAACCATGATTGAAACATTAGCAACTGCTTTAAATTAAGTGTTAAAGACACCCCCCACCTTTTAGCCTATTCTTCCCTTTAATATTTCAATCAATTATAAAAGAAGGCTGACGTAATGAGTTTCTACGATTTAAGCATCAATGACCCTGCTGGCAACACCATCAATATGTCAGATTTCAAAGGCAAAACTGTCTTGGTAGTAAATACCGCCACGAAATGTGGTCTCACCCCTCAGTTCGATGGGCTGGAGTCTCTATACCAAAAATATAAAGATAAAGGTCTGGTCGTTTTGGGATTTCCCTGTAATCAATTCTTGAACCAGTCACCCGAGAGCAATGAAACGGTGGTTGATGTCTGCAGAATAAATCATGGAGTCACCTTCCCGTTAACCGAAAAAATTGATGTGAACGGGGGTGATGCCCATCCGATATTTGTCTACCTGAAAAAGGAACTCGGTGGCATGCTGGGTAGTACCATCAAATGGAATTTTACCAAGTTTCTGATTGCGCCTGACGGCAAGCCCTACAAGCGCTTTAGTCCTAAGACGGAGCCAGAGGATATTGAAGCTGATATCGTTGAGGTTTTGAAATCGGTTGTTGATGATTAATTGAAATCAAACAACTGACATCAGATACCGGGCTTGAGTATTTTATTAGACTGAAATGGAATTTTTAAATAAAAAATGAATACAGCAGTTTTAATTGATGGCAAAGGCGGCTTTCCAACGTTAAAAATAGACAATGAATACGCCACAGCAGTTATTTCACTGTATGGCGCCCAAGTACTTTCGTTTATACCCAAATCAGCAACACGAGATCTGCTATTTGTCAGTGACAATGCTTATTTTAAACAAGGCAAAGCCATTAAAGGCGGAATTCCTATTTGTTGGCCGTGGTTTGGAAATGACCCTCAAGATTTAGGTCGGCCTGCGCACGGTTTTGCCCGCAACACACTATGGACTCATGAAGAAACCACAGTTATGGAACATGGTGAAACTCAAATTACCTTATGCTTAAACGACACAGTGGCGACTCAAAAACTCTGGCCACACGCCTTCAAACTCACGCTGTTGGTTACTGTTGGCAAAACACTGCATTTATCACTGCAAACAACTAATACTGGCACCCATGCGTTTACCATTACCCAGGCCTTACACAGCTATTTTTCCATTGGTGATATCAAGCAAACGCGCGTTGCTGGCCTGGATAAAGTCCACTACCTTGATAAAACCACTGGGTCAGATATTCCTTTAGAACAGATTGGTGATGTTATTATAGATAGGGAGGTGGATCGTATTTATACCAATACACCACCTGAAATCACCTTGCTTGATGACAAAAATAAACAGCAAACCAGCATTCAATCTAGCGGAAGCAAAACGACTGTGATCTGGAATCCCTGGGCAGTTGGCGCAGCCAGAATGGCGGATTTAAAAGATGATGATTACCAGCATTTTCTCTGTCTTGAGACAGCAAACGCTGCATCAGACATTATAAAGATAGCGCCTGAAGACTCGTTTACTATTGATGCCGAATACACTATATATAATTCAACCAATATCTGAGTCGATGGTTAAATCTATCAATAAATTCATAACCAAGAGTTAATGGTTTTAACGTAATTACCCCCTTTTAAATTTACACACCTCTAATATTGTGGACTTTTTTTCTTGTAATTTAGCCTTTTAAGTATATCTCTTTGCTTTACTAACTTTTTTAACATTATGTATTGATGAAATTTTCAAGCTATATGAATCCGATTTCTCATCAACTTGCGTAATGTGAAATATATGTTAACTCTTTATAAAAAAACTAATATTTTGGCGCAACCAATCCTTTTACCCAATAAAAAAGATAGTGGACGGAGGTTGAGGTCTTCTATACTGTACCCTTATGAACTATTTAATAATTTTCCGGATATCGTAATGGGGCAAAACAAGGATCCCTTATTAGCATTGCTTAATCGCATCAAAAAACGTGATGAGGCGGCAATGGGTGAATTGTATGACTCTACGGTCAAGCGTGTATATGGTTTAGCGATTAAAATTGTCCTCAAACCTGAGCTGGCCGAAGAAGTAGTAGGTGACGTGTACATGCAAGTTTGGAATAAAACCAAGAACTTTGATGATAATAAATCCTCACCCATTGCATGGATACTGATGATGTGTCGTAGCCGCGCCTTAGACAAACTTCGTCGCGAGCGCCCACAACTAAACAACAATACATTTGAGCTAGACCAGAACATCACACAAGATCAAAATCAAGTAACCCCGTACACAGAATTGCAAAGTATTGATGTATCCAGTCGTATTCATGAAGCGCTGCAGTTATTGAATGAGAAGCAACGATACCTAATCACTTTGGCTTTTTATGAAGACATGAGCCAAACAGAAATCAGTGAGCATACTGGCGAACCAGTCGGAACAGTAAAATCCAATATTCGCCGGGCTCAGCTAATTTTAAGAGAAACCTTATCCCGCGATGATTTTGCGAAAGGAGGGATTTATGACAAAGCATGATAATAAAAACAATGTCCTCGATAACGACGTCCTTGAAATGTTAGCTGAGGCACATGAGCCTGCCGAAATCGAAGAGAGTGTCGTTCTGCGCATGCGTAATAATCTTATGGCAAATATCAAAGCTGATAATACTGCAACTGATGAACACTTTGACGTTGTTCAGGCATCTGATGAGGATGGGTGGATAGAAGCTTTTCCTGGCGGCAGTTTTAAAGTTCTCCATGGAGATGTAAGCAAGCCAGCATCGGTGTTGTCTTACCTTATCAAATTAGAGCCTGGTTTTAGCATGGATGGGCACGGACATCCATTTGATGAAGAAACACTAATGCTTGAAGGTGATTTAAGTCTGGGAGATATCCATCTCAAAGCAGGTGATTTTCACTTTGCCGCAGCAGGTGCAACGCACGGCAAGGTATATACCAAAAATGGTTGTACGGCGTTTATGCGAGGCGCATTGCCAATCTAGATTGTTTTAACGTAATTAGTTTTCGTAATATCTAAACCACAGTTTATTTTTAATAACTGTGGTTTTTTTTTGATTATTTCTATCTAGTTTTTTTATCATTTTTGTAAATCAATACAAAACCAATCTCCTGTCAATACGCTTTTATCCTTCAATAAAAAAATATGAATAAAAATAAATGAATCCGTTTTTTCTTTGAGCTGCGTAAGCCCCATTAACAAACACAAAACGATCAAAATACAGTTTGTTTTAGATGCATACGAAGTATTAATTCATTTAGTAACACAAGGAGAACAACATGCAATCATTACCCATATCTACCAAAAAAACACTACTGGCAGCACTTGTAGCAGCCACATGTACCGCCACAGTAACTACTGCATCAGCATCTAGTCACCGCGAAGGGCCATTCATTACCGCCAACCCAAAAGTTGATGCGACAGATTTCTATATGTTTAGAAGTTATGAATCAGGCAGAGAGGGCTATGTCACATTAGTTGCTAACTATAATCCATTACAAGATCCGTACGGCGGCCCTAACTATTTCAGCTTATCACCAGAAGCTCTTTATGAAATTCACGTTGATAATAACGGTGATGCGGTTGAAGACATTACTTTCCAGTTTAACTTCAACAATATCCTGGGTAATGGTGGCAAAGGTATTACCCTACCTATAAATGGAAAAGACATTGCAGTTCCATTAAAGAATGTTGGTGCAGTAACATCCGCTGATGATAGCGCGCTTAACTTCAAAGAAACTTACAAACTCACCATGGTAAACGGTGATCGCCGATCAGGAACAAAGTCGGCAGTGATAGCCGCAAGTTCAGGTACAGATACTTTCACAAAACCTTTCGATAATGTCGGTGATAAAACCTTCGGTGTGGAATCATACGATGCTTATGCCAAAACGTTTATTCACGACATCACCCTTTCTGCCTGTCCCACTGGCTCACAAGATGGACGTGTATTCGTTGGACAGCGCAAAGACTCTTTCGCCGTAAACCTCGGTGAGATTTTTGACTTGGTAAATACAGATCCTTTGGGCGCTGTTGATGGTGAATCAGATGATCTTGCGGATAAAAACGTCACCACATTAGCACTAGAAGTTCCTATTGCCTGTTTAACGGGTGGCAACGAAAATGGAATTATCGGTTCCTGGACAACGGCAAGCTTGCCGCAAGTACGGGTACTTGATCCTACACCGACATTCGGTCAGCCAGCAGTCAATGGCGGAGCTTGGACTCAGGTTTCAAGACTAAGTATGCCACTAGTAAACGAAGTCGTTATTGGTCTCCCAGACAAGAATCGATTCAACTCAAGCGAGCCAAAAGATGATGGCCAGTTTGCAAGTTACGTAACTAACCCAGCATTACCTGCATTACTTGAAGCGCTATTTAATGTACCGGCACCAACCGTTGAGAATCGCCCTGACTTAGTGGCAACCTTTTTAACTGGTTTCACAGGTGTCAATGCGAATGGTTCGGTTGCTGAAATGCAACGTTTAAACACCAATATCGCACCAACGCCTAAGGCAGATCAAAGTAACTTTGGTGTGGTTGCGGGTGACAATGCAGGCTTCCCAAATGGTCGTCGCCCCGGTGATGATACAGTCGATGCTGCACTGCGAGTCTCAATGGGTTTGCTATGTCACTTACCATTAGGCTTGTGTGAGCCAGCGGATGCTCTTGCAGGTGAAGCACCAATCACTGATGGCGTAGTACAAAATGCGGCACAGTTTGATGCGGTATTCCCATATCTGACTACACCAATCCCTGGTTCAACTAACTAATTAATTTAACAAAAGGAGTCAATAATGAAAATCAAATTAATCACGATTAGCATGGTTTCTCTGTTAGGTTTGAGCGCTTGTAACTATGGTAGCTCTAGTAGCAACGATAACCCAGCGCAAACCAATGTTGAATCATTTTCAGATCAAAAGTCGAGCAGTGAATCATTAGCAATTATAGATGCCGACATGCTCAAAAGTGATCTTAACGCATTATTTGGAGAGTCGGACGGTGAACCAAAAGCTGTCGAAGATGGCGATTCAGTTCAAGACGTTATAAACCGTTAATAATTAAATTTTAATTAGAAAGAATACATTTACGCGAAGCCTTAAGGGTTTCGCGTTTCTTGTTATTAGATTGATTAGCAATATCCAAGCATAATTCACCAAAAGTGGTACAAGCTGTTAAATACTGAATATATAAATACAGGCTTCAAAATACACGTCTACAATAGTACTTAAATTGATCTCGTATTTTTTTTGATATAAAAAGGCCACCCCCCTACTTTTGAATGACAACTCGTTTTTGTTTTGTAAAAACGATATTGGAATTTATGCTTTGCGAGGCTCTTTTTTTGATTATTACTTTTTGTATTTATTCGTGGTTAAATCTATCAGAAGCTTGAATCTGCTTTGATTACCCTTATAGGGGAGAAAACGTATAACAGCTCCCTTTGATAAATGAAGAAGCTATATTACAACGGTAATACATAATATTATAAGTACTCTCCCAAAAGTTACTTACTAAGGCTCAATAGTACTCAACATATACCTCACCATACTTTCTACGGACTCAGTTGAATGAATGGTATTTCCACCTTTCATTATCATATCTCCATGCCCTGAGATAACATGTTTTACCAACGTTGCCACCCCTTGTTTCTTCCTTTCCACCCATGCAGTTTTATCACCTAGCTGAGGTGTATTGTTCCTTCCGGTATTATGACAACTAAAGCAGTTTTGCGCATAAAGTTTCAAACCATTTCTGATTTGCATGGAGCGCTTTACTCGCAGCTGCATCTCAGGTGATTTGTTGATATCTTCTTCTGATACAGTACTTACCATGTAATCCAGCATTTTCCCAATTTGAAAACGCGACTCACCAGCACCCCCACCTTTTGGCAACATAAAACCTTTACCCGCAATAATGCTATCAATTAAAGCTTCTCTGCCAAGTTTGATTCTTTCTTCCCAATGTGGTTTATAGCCAAGTATCGGCGCACCTTTTTCTCCATTGTCATGACAGCTATAACACAGCTGCTTGTACATCATTTTGCCATCATCAAGGTGCTTTTGCTTTTCATCTGCGATTACAGCGACAGGCAGATATAAAATAAGTATTAAAAAATATAACGAAAGTTTATTATTCATTTGGAGACTCCCTTTATTTAGGTATAAATACTAAAAAACATGAATTCCTGTCCTTTAAATATACCTGATAAATTCGCTTTTCATCCGTTCCCCAAATTATACAAACGAAGTTCTTGATGTATATCATTAATATTTGCCGTTTAATACTTTTCCTATCAATGTTAAGTTAGATTATTAAAGTAAATCACTGATATGTCGAAGGGTAATTTAATGCGTTTAATCATCATTTGTTTATGTTTAGTTTTAACATCTTTGTTATATGCCAACTCACTCGAGAGTAGCACGAAAAAACATATTCCGATCTCAATGGGAATCAATCTCAATGAACCACAAAGTCAGGTAAACATAGTTACTCATGCCCAAATTATGGGGGATTTGGCAAAGTCGTTTAGACCTTTTGATGAAAGCATTTTTAATCGAGTCAAAGAGTTACTAGAAACAAAAGGTATAAGTGCTGTTAACTTTGTTTCTGAAGATCCTCAAGTAAAAAATATTTTTATTGATGAATATATGGATCATGAAAATGGTCATCTATATACCATTAATCGCGATCTCTCAGATGACATAAAAGAAGAGGCCTCTTTTTCACTAACCCCTTACATAGAATTAGATAATTTCAAAATAAGAGCGTTAGTTAATCGCTTCGCTCAAAAAAGGTATCGTAGATTTAGCGAGTTCGGAATTACAGTCAATAAAGACAAAACTGTGATATTAAAAAAAGGCAGCTACGTATACACCACAGGCTTGGAATCAGCAATCGTGGGCGATGTTCCCAACGGCACTTACCCACTGTATTTCAAAGGTGACGTCGACGTGGATGTGGAAGGATTTGCATCTTTTGTAGATTGCCCTGAAAAATACAGTACTGCGAATAAGTGTTTGGATATTCAAATTCCGGAGACCCCTTCCGCTGACGGTATAAAACTTACCTTTACAGCGAATAGTGATACCTACCTAAGAGACTTTCATTTGATTCTACCGACTGTAGATCACCAGGAAGTGTTGGATGGAAAAATTGTATTTAATCCTGATTACTTAAAATACATCAAGCCTTTCTCTACATTTAGAGTGATGAATATGATGATCGCATCACCAAAAGCACCTTTCGAGTGTGTGACCACTTATGTGAAAGCCCGTGATGTTTATTCATTACCAAAACAAGCATTAGAAGCAGAGTATTTAACCCATGAAGTTAAAATCAGACTATTAGAGATCATCGAAGAAACAGATCTAGAGTTAATTAATACCGAATCCATGAACGTCGAATCTATCCTTAAAACGTTTAAAGAGCTAAGAAATGAAGACAATGAAATTTTCTATACCGAAGATGAAATTGACAAGATTGAACCGATTCTAAGTGAATTATTAGCGCAAGATGATTTTATGAACATCATGACGCTGGAATACAGAATTCAACAGAATAAAGATGCTCTAGAACCACTCAAAGAGAAACTCGCTGTATTAAGACAGAAGTCGCTGGAATACAACTGGAACTATGTCTATCCCAATGAGGACTATGGCAATTGCTTAATGAAATTTGTACGAACTCCGGAAAACAGAGCTCAATTAAACGATCAGTTTTGGGGAAACTCATATATAACTCCTGAAGAGAGATGGAGAGGTTTGCCTTACGAAGTCATTGTGGCATTAATCAATGAAACCAAAGCTAACGTATGGGTGAATATACCGCACAACGCATCGATAGATTATGTGACAGATATATCTAAATACTTTAACGATACCTTAAATAAGAATTCCCAAATTTTCTTAGAATTAAGCAATGAAGTGTGGAACGGTGGATTTGCTAGCCAGAAATACTTCACTGGGCTAGCTAAATATCGTTATGAATATTATGTCACTGAATTTCTGGATCAGTTTGAAAACTATTTAAAAACATCTGATGACAGAGTCGTTACTTATAGAAATCTGGGAAAGGGTTATTTAACTCATCTTAATCGCTATAAAAAAGAAATCACCAAAGAATTAGATGAATTTAAGTCCTGTAAAAAAGATTCAGAATTTACCAAGCTAGTGAATGGACTATCGCTGACAAGCAAGGGGTCCGCTATTGGCGAAATCGAAAAGTTCATAGCAAACGACTACGATAGCGAGGCCTCAATTCTCAACGAAAAAATTGACTTTAAGCTAAAAGAGAAAGGCTTAAATATCGATAAAATCATTCAAGTGTTATCACAAAATGATAATGAGCCAGACTGTGAAGCCTATACAGAGAATGACTATTTGGGTGATGATGAGTTTATCCAGAGCATTGAACTTAAAAAAGGAAACTTTTTTGAAAAACTCGCTCGACAAATTCCGTATTTAAATGCCTATTGGTTAGGTTATACCGGAGCTGCCAAAGGTAAATTAAAAATCCAGATAGAAGATAAAGACGGAAACTACAAAGATACTTTTGTAGATAGATTTCAATACATAAAAGAAAACAAAAATGAACTGCATAGCCCTGATTTAGTGTATCACTACTCTGGCTATGAAATTCGAGACCTGCAACAAAAGTTGTTTTTAGAATTTAAAAAAGGCTGGAATAAAAGAATATTTAGCAGAAAGCCTTTTGATTTTGAGATGAATGCCAAAGTTTATGTGTTGAAAAACCTGGATAGAGCCTACCAAACGATGGCGCAAATGGCTTATGTAGATAGATTAGACCAAATTGCTAAAATCTGGATAGATTCTGGAATCGATGAAAAAAATCTAATATTCACTTTAGCGACCAAACAGAACAACCCCAACTTAACACAATCAATACTGGAATATGCGGCAAAGCAAAAATCCTTAGAAAGGGTTGATGCCATAGCCACCCCAGCCTACTTTTTTGGATGCTTTGGCGACCTGAAAGTTAAAGATGTAATCATTAAACCGCATAAATTTGGCCCATGTAAGGGCATTTCAAAAGGGGTGCTAAACGCCAAAACAGCCGAAGAGATTATAGAGATTTTAAAAGACCCAAAAAACCCTAAAGGGTTAGAGTCTATTAGAGAACGAAATGATTGCCCATAGAAAAGTCATTAACAAGACTGATAAAGGAATTCAGCTGGTGGCATACGAAGGCGGGCATCATCTGGCTCTGGCAAATATTGGTAGAAACCAAAGAAAGTATTTTGATAATCATCCAGAGTTGAAAGTAGAAAAACTCGCATTATTTAAAGATGCAATCGAACACGTAGGAATGGGAGAAATCACCAAAGATCTATATAAACTCTGGTTAGAAGAAGGTGGTAAGCAGTTTAATAACTTTTATATGCCTCAGTCTTTTCACGAATGGGGCAGCTTAGGCCTTAGTCTTTCCCTTTCTGACATGAAAACTCCAAGATATTTGGCAGCAGCTGAATATGCACGTATTTATGAAAAGGAGGAATCTGCCAGAAAAGCAGCAGCTAAGAAACCATAAACATATAACAAAAATGAGTTCATAATTATCAAACGGACGATCTAATGTTTGAATGAAATTGGACTTTAGGATCACCCCCTACCTCTTAGGCTGTTTTCTAAATAGTCTTAAAATATGCCTAAAAGGTGGGGGGTGCTTATTTATTGATTCTTTTTCATCTGAACTAAAGCCTTTAACAAGGCTCTAAAGTTAATGTGATTTTATTGCATATGAATCTTACAAATCTGTGTATATCCTTACGACCTTGACAGTTTCTTTTATTTGAAGGTATGCTTGTTTTATGTTTCTTCGTATTTTAATCCTGATTTTTGCATTTAATGCCTTTATACCATCTGCGGTTGCGATGGGTATGACGGGTAATTGCATGCAAATGGAAGATGCTAATACTGAGATGGTCATGTCACATACTGATTCTGAATCAAAGATGGTCATGTCCCATACTGATTCTGAATCAACGATGAGCATGAATTGCGAAATGTCTGATATGGATAAAAATTGCAGTGACATACTCTGCGCTAGCGGTTGCTTAGCAAGCGCTACATCCTATCTATTTTCTGATGTGATTTCGATATACCATTCATCCGATATAGAGCAGCCAAAATCTGATTTGGCTTATTTCTATAAAATATATCCGGTAATTAACACCCCTCCACCCCTCGTTTAATTTTTCTTTTAAATCGCTGATCTAAAGCGATTGCGCATACGTGCGTCTGAAATTTAGAAAAATAATAAATTTAAGCTTCAGCATCTTTGATGCTGGCTTTTTACAAAACCAAAACGAGACATTACTAATGAAAAAATTAATTATATCTGGCGTTGCAATCAGCGCCGTAATCTCTGCTGTATCTTTGTCATATGTGTTTGCGGAAGGCAAACATGAAGGTGGGCATGGTCACGACGAAGGTCATGGTCATGGTATGGCGCATTGGGCTTCTCCGAAAGCTGCTGCTGCAAGGGTAAATCCTATAAAAAGTGATCAAGCGTCAATCAACCGGGGCAAGCAGTCTTACTTTCAAAATTGTTCGTCTTGTCATGGGGCAAACGCAATGGGCGATGGTCCCTTGGGGGCTTCACTAAATCCTAAACCCACTAATTTAGCTTCAATGGCCGGAATGCATCCCGATGGCGATTTTGAATGGAAGATCGCTAATGGTCGTGGCCCGATGCCTGCCTGGAAAACAGTCCTGAATGAAAATCAAAGATGGGATTTGGTGAACTACATTCAGGCGCTCGAAAACCCTAATGGTAAGGGCAATATGGCAGGAATGGATCACTCTAATATGAGTGAAGCCGAAATGGCGAATATGGATCACAGCAAGATGGGCCATTCGAATGAAGATGATCACCACAAGGTAGAAAAAGCCGATGATCATGGGCACGATAAAAAACATGCACACTAATTTAGATATAACAGGATTAATGTAATGAATAACAAAATAAATAACGGCTTCGACGCTAAACGTCGACGCTTCGTTCAGGGATTAACCACCGGTGGCATGCTAGCTAGTCTTGGCTTGATTTCGCCAAGCGTGTTAGCAGCAAAGCCTGCAATAAAAGAGGTCAAAATTCTGGATGGCCCTGTTTTTGATCTAACTATTGATGAGGTCATGGTCAATTTTACCGGTCAATTGAAAGTCGCTACAGCAATCAATGGATCAATACCGGCGCCAACATTGCGTATGCGAGAAGGCGATGACATAACTATTCGTGTAACGAATAAAATGTCAGTAACTTCTTCGATTCACTGGCACGGACTGATTTTACCACCCAATATGGACGGTGTTCCGGGTTTGAGTTATGCGGGTATCAAACCAGGGGAAACCTATGTATACAAATTTAAAGCAGTACAAAACGGTACCTTCTGGTATCACAGCCATTCTGGCTTCCAGGAACAAACGGGAATGTATGGCTCTATAGTAATCGAGCCAAGAAATGCGGTCGTGAGGTTTGACCGTGATTATGTGGTGCTACTGTCCGATTGGACTGATGAAGACCCAAATACCGTTTACGCCAAACTAAAGAAAATGAGCCATTACTACAATACTCGTGAACGTACCCTGTCGGATTTCACCAAAGAAGTTCGTGAAATGGGCTTTACCAAAGCGAAAAAAAGTAGAGATATGTGGAATCAGATGCGCATGAGTGACCGCGATTTATCTGATGTCACTGGTATGACATATACCTTTCTTGCAAATGGTAAAACCCCCAATGAAGGCTGGACAGGTACGTTTAAGGCAGGAGAAAGAGTAAGGCTTCGTTTTATTAATGGTTCCGCAATGACATTTTTTGACGTCCGTATTCCGGGTGTGAAAATGGAAGTGGTTGCAAGTGATGGGCAATATATCAAGCCCGTAAAAGGCATTGATGAATTCCGTATCGGTGTAGCAGAAACCTATGACGTAATCGTTCAACCTGCGCACGGAGCTCACGCAATCTTCGCACAAACGATTGACCGTTCTGGTTATGCATTTGGCAGTTTGACAAGCAATGGACAAAAAGCCAAAGCCCCTGCGATGGATAAAGCACCATTGTTGACTCACACAGATATGGGTATGGATATGGGCGGTATGGATATGAGTGACCCTGCCATGGCAGGTATGGATCACAGTGCCATGGGTCATGATATGGGTAGCATGGAGGCAGCTAAACCACGTGTAAAAGTTGCACGAGGTCCACAGGTTGACATGATGGCAACCGGGCCGCAGGTTCGATTAAACGATCCAGGTGTAGGCTTGCGAAATAATGGTCGCCGAGTCCTGACTTATGCAGATCTTCGTAACCTTTACCCAACTAATGATAAGCGCCCACCCAATCGTGAGATTGAGTTGCATATGACCGGCAATATGAGCCGCTATATGTGGTCCATTAACGGTGTAAAGCATAACGATGCAAAGCCTATCGGGTTAAAATTCGGAGAGAGAGTACGATTTACCCTTATCAACGATACCATGATGAACCACCCTGTGCATTTACACGGCATGTGGAGTGAACTAGAGAGTGGTGATGATAATTATTTACCACGCAAACATACTATCGTTAATCAGCCCGGTGCCAAAATTTCTTATCTGGTAACAGCAGATGCCAAAGGACAATGGGCTTATCACTGTCATATGTTGTATCACATGAAAGGCATGTTCCGTCGTGTCATTGTGGCTTAAGGAGAAAATCATGAAAACAAAAATAACTACATTAGCATTAGGTTTGCTGATCTCACCTATGACTCTGGCCGCTATGGATTGTTCAGATCCTATGCATGCGCAAATGGATGCCTGTAAGGCTCAAGCTGCAATGCCTAAGAATACGGGTGAAATAGATCACTCTAAGATGGATCATTCGAAGATGGCGATGCCCGCTCAGAAGATGGATCACTCCAAAATGGATCATTCGAAGATGGCGATGCCCGCTCAGAAGATGGATCACTCCAAAATGGATCATTCGAAGATGTCTATGCCTGCTATTCCAGTGAGTGATGGTTCAATGGATAAGGACGTCCCCTTTCCCTATAAAGTCCACAAAATGGAAGATGATCCTGTGCTCACCAAATTCATTTTAGAGCAGCTAGAAGTTCATGATGTTGATGGCAAGAATCCACTTACATGGGAAGCGGAAGCCTGGATAGGCAAGGACATAAACAAGTTGTGGCTTAAAACCGAGGGTGAGCGTGTAGATGGTGAAATTGAAGAACTTGAAGTTCAAGCGCTTTATAGTCGAGCCATTGATCCATACTGGGACTTTCAGGTTGGTTTACGCAAAGACTTTCAGCCAGAAAGCCGTGAATGGGCGGTTGTGGGTTTAAAAGGGCTTGCACCGTATTACTTCGAAACTGATGTTGCATTGTTTGTCGGTGATAAAGGGCGGACTGCTCTTCGTATCCAAAGTGAGTACGAATTAATGTTAACTCAAAAGACAGCACTTTCCCCAGAGATTGAACTCAATTTTCATGGTAAAGATGATGAGGCGGCAGGTATTGGATCAGGCCTATCTGATGTCAGCGTTGGCTTACGTTTAAGGCATGAATTCAAACGTGAATTTGCCCCCTATATTGGTGTTGAGTGGACCAAAAAGTTTGGTCAGACAGCTGATTATGCGCAGGATGAAGGTGAAGACGTTTCTGATACGCAATTAGTTCTGGGTATAAAAGCCTGGTTCTAATCCTATCGCACTAGATTAGCTCAGATACTCCTGAGCTAATCCATTTAACAGGAAAACAATGATGAAAAACATATTTAAAAATAAAATATTAGGTGGAATTTTATCCTTTAGCCTACTTTCGATTACAGCGGTTATTGTTTTATTTAACCCCAGTCAAATTAATGCAGATACTGCTCTACCAGTTGTAACGGTTTATAAAAGTCCCACTTGTGGTTGCTGCAGTAAATGGGTCAAACATCTAGAGAGTAATGGTTTTGTCGTAGAAGCCAAAAACCGTAATAACCTTGATTCTATAAAGCGAGAACTCGGAATTGAACCGCAATTCCAATCCTGCCATACCGCAAAAATTGGCAACTATGTCGTTGAAGGTCACGTACCCGCTGAAGATATCAAAAAAATGTTAGCTGAAAAGCCTGATATCCATGGTTTAGCTGTTCCCGGAATGCCAATGGGATCACCCGGTATGGAAGGTCCTAGAAAAGATAACTACAACGTACTGGCAATTAAAAAGGGCGTTAACCCTACTATTTATAACAGTCACTAAAAGGAATATAAATATGAAACCAAAACTAATTCAATTTATTCCATTAGCTCTTAGCTTATTTTTAGCCGCTTGTGACAATGATAAACAAACCGGTAGCAAAAGCGGTAAAAAAGTAGAAGGTCGCTGGTATACAACAGCACAGTCATTACATGGTAAACAAGTTTTCAAGGATAACTGCGCAACTTGCCACGGAGATAAAGGCCAGGGCCTGGCTGAGGATTGGCGTAAACCACTAGCAAATGACACTTATCCTGCACCACCCCTAAATGGAACTGCACATACCTGGCATCACTCCACGGAAGCTTTATTGAGAACAATCAATCATGGAGGAATACCTTTAGGTGGAACCATGCCAGCCTTCAAAGATAAATTAAGTGAAAATGAGAAAGAAGCCGTGATAGCCCATATTATGAGTTTATGGTCTGATGAAATTTATTCAGTCTGGAAGAAAAGGAACCCCTAATTTTTAAATAGTGCATTGACCTGTGTGTAACACATAGGTACTAGACTTGACTTAAGTTAATAGGTAAACATAGTAATACACGAAACAATGGAATTTTACCTGAGTAGTTTTTTTAATAATGGAGACAATTATGTATAGCTTTTCAACAAATTTAAAAGGAAATATGAGCACCATAGAGCAACAAGTTATCGATGCACTCAAGGTAGAAGGCTTCGGTGTGCTTACAGAAATCGATGTACAAGCCACGTTAAAAGAGAAGCTTGATATTGACCAACGCTCATACAAAATTTTAGGAGCATGTAATCCTTCACTCGCACATCAGGCTTTAGAAGCAGAACCCGATATTGGTTTATTACTTCCCTGCAATGTAGTTGTACGCGAAGAAGAAGATGCATCGATTACCGTAGCTTTCATGGACCCAGAAGCAGTTTTAACCCTGGTCAATCGGGATGATATAGGACAATTAGCCAAGGAAGTTAAAAGTAGACTTGAACGAGTAAAACAGGAATTAGAGAAAACAAATAATTAGTCCTTGACCTGTATGTTACACACTGTGTTGTATGGGATTAGATTAAAGAATATGAGACTAAATGTTCATATCCTTTAACTAAAGGTGTTTACGTATCTACAGGTAGAATTTTTACATAATTAATCGAGGCTTGTATGCAATCACATAATTCTGAAAATCTTAAAGATCCTGTTTGTGGAATGGATGTCACTGAGAACAGTGAACATCATCATCAGCATGCACATAAAGATTACTTTTTTTGCAGTGAACACTGTTTAATCAAGTTCAAGGGCGACCCAGAGCATTATCTCCAAGACAGATCACCCGAGCCTGTAAAAGATACCGATGATTCAAGCATTTATACTTGCCCCATGCATCCCGAAATTCGTCAAAAAGGTATGGGAAGTTGCCCCAAATGTGGCATGGGCCTGGAGCCTGAAACGATTTCTCTGGCTGCCACCAAAACACAATATACCTGTCCCATGCATCCTGAAATCATTCAGGATCATCCTGGCTCATGTCCAAAATGTGGGATGGCTTTAGAGCCAATGACAATTACTGTAGAAGAAAAGAATGAAGAACTCGATGATATGACTCGTCGTTTTCGCTACAGCATGATTCCAGCCTTTATCGTATTTGTACTGGCGATGGTTGCAGATATGGCTCCACAGTGGTTACCTCAAAGTTTACCGATGAAATCAGTGCAATGGCTGGAATTTATTTTAGCCACTCCCATAGTTTTATGGGGTGGATGGCCGTTCTTTGTTCGCGCATGGCAGTCAGTCAAAACATGGAATCTAAATATGTTTACGCTGATAGGTATGGGCGTTTCTGTCGCATGGAGTTACAGTGTTATTGCACTTTTATTCCCAGGTATTTTTCCACCAGCGATGCAGCATGCAGATGGAACGGTTCCTGTCTATTTTGAAGCGGCTGCAGTAATAACCGTATTAGTGCTGTTGGGTCAAGTGCTTGAACTCAGGGCGCGCAGTAGTACCAATGCGGCTATCAGAGCCTTATTGGAACTTGCTCCTAAAACGGTGCGTCGTATTAATAGTGATGGGCAAGAAGAAGATGTTCCACTGGAGCATATACAGACAGGAGATATTTTACGAGTAAGACCTGGAGAAAAAATTCCGGTCGATGGCAGTGTCACCGAAGGCGAAAGCAATGTTGATGAATCAATGATTACTGGCGAACCAATTCCTGTTGCTAAACAGATAGGTGATAGCGTTATTGGAGCAACGGTAAACGGCACAGGCAGTATCTTAGTCATAGCGGAAAAGGTTGGAGCAGATACATTGCTCTCACAAATTGTCAAAATGGTTTCAGAAGCTCAACGTTCACGGGCACCTATTCAAAAACTTGCAGACACAGTTGCAGGTTACTTTGTACCAGCTGTAGTTGGGGTGGCGATCATCACCTTTATTGTCTGGTGGATGTTTGGCCCAACACCTGCGTTGGCATATGCGGTGATTAATGCCGTTGCCGTTTTAATAATTGCCTGTCCCTGCGCCTTAGGCCTGGCAACGCCGATGTCGATTATGGTGGGAACGGGTAAAGGAGCATCAGCTGGTGTATTGATCAAAAATGCTGAATCTTTAGAAATCCTGGAGAAAGTCGATACTTTGGTAGTGGATAAAACAGGGACTCTGACAGAGGGCAAACCACGCTTATCTGGCATCTACCCGCAAGGCAATCATGATGAGACAGAACTATTAGGCGCTATCGCTAGCCTGGAACAAGCCAGCGAGCATCCATTGGCTGAAGCTATTGTCGCAGCCGCAAAAGAACAAGGACTGGCACTGGATAAAGTGAGTGATTTTGAGTCGTTAACCGGACGTGGCGTTAAAGGAATAATTAATAAACAGTTAGTCGCTATCGGCAATCAAAAATTGTGTGAGGAGCTTGATGTTGATACAGGCAAACTTCCCGAACAAGCCAACCAATTACGTAAAGATGGCGAAACAGTAATGTATATTATTATTGATAAAGAAGCCGCTGGTTTGATTAGTGTCGCAGACCAAATCAAAGAAACCACCGCTGATGCAATTGATGCGCTGCATAAAGAAGGTCTTACTATTGTGATGCTAACTGGTGATAACCAAAAGACGGCAGAGGCTGTTGCAAGAAAATTAGGTATCGATCGGGTAGAAGCTGATGTATTGCCAGAGAAAAAAGCACAGGTAGTGAAACAATTACAGGAGGATGGGCATATCGTTGCCATGGCAGGTGATGGCATCAATGATGCACCGGCGCTCGCTCAGGCTCATGTTGGTATTGCCATGGGAACAGGAACAGATGTTGCCATGGAGAGTGCTGGTGTAACTTTGGTAAAAGGTGATTTGCAAGGCATAGTCCGCGCCAGACACTTGAGTCGTGCAGTGATGAAAAACATCCGGCAAAACCTGTTCTTTGCTTTTATTTACAACTCACTCGGCGTACCAATCGCCGCTGGAATACTCTACCCCTTCTTTGGCTTATTGTTATCGCCGATGATCGCCGCCGCCGCGATGAGTTTTAGTTCGGTATCAGTGATAGGAAATGCGCTTAGGTTGCGAAATACCAAGCTATAAAACGAACAAGTACTCTTTTTTAAAGTCAGGTTAGCCCCATCTCAACTGTATATATAGAGATAGGGCTATCGAGGTCTTAGCCTTTCCCTATCTGACATAAAAACTCACAGTTATTTTGCAGCAGCTGAATATTCTTCTATTTGAAAATGGCAGAAACCGCAGGAAAAGAGACTACAAAAAAACAGCAACAGAATTTCTTCGGTTTAATAAAGTGTGGCTTACAATAAGATTAAGTCACCCCCCTACTTATGAGATATTTTACTATTACTACATATCTGTAAACTGGTCCCTAATTGTATTCAGCGGATACTTCTTTTAGGTTATATTTTTAACCTTTCAAAGCATCCGCAAGATCAATAAACCCCATTAATTGTGGTCTTTGGACGCCATTTTTGATCATAAAATTATCATTTTTCAAACTTCTTTGATCTTATATGTGCAGAACTACTGTATTTTGACATATGTTAATTATTAGATTTCGAGTGTAATATCATATATTTGTGACTATCTATTAATTTTATTAATGGAATCAGTCAAAATACACATGAGGTTTGATACAGAAATTCCACTGTAAATGCGAGGGTTTTGCTACAATGTCACACTGATTTTTATTAATGTGTTGAGTTTACTACTGTTCTTTAGGAGCTATAATAATGTTTATTACGACCAATCCGTTCGCGCAGTTAAACGCCGAATCCCCTGAAATTTTCACCCCCGGCCTTATGCAAGGCTATGTCATTTTGATGATCCTTCTGGTTATCGGTGGCACACTGTTTGATGTTTGGCATAAAAAGAGTGCTAAATACTTTTTTGAAAATGCTGAAAGTGCAAAGAAAAAAGCAACACGCCAACTAGGTAGTGCTGAGAAGCGCGGCCTTTTGGTTAAAACGATTACTAATGAAGTACTTACTTCTTCTGAATTTTCTAATCAGAAGCGTAGACTTTCTCACTTGATGTCTATGTATGGTTTCATTTTCTTTGTTGTTGCAACAGCCGTTATGATATTCGGCTACGCTGATGCAGGAAATAATACTCCAGCAATCTGGCCTATCTTATGGCACCTTGGTGCTCTTAGTTTAGCAGTCGGTGGATACTGGTTCTGGTTTGCAATTCGTGTAGATGTCGCTGCAGAAGGCAAGCCATGGAATAAAATTGCACCTAAAGCAGATATGTTTATCCTTTCATTACTTGCCATGAGTACTTTCGGATTGCTTTGGTCTATCACTAATGGTCTTGGTATTTTCTTCGTACTATTCATTATTGCTACCACCTTCTTATTCGCTGGTGTAATTTGGTCTAAATTCGCGCACATGTTCTTTAAGCCAGCTGCTGCTTACCAGAAGAAACAAGTTTGGGCAGATGGTAGTCGTGAAGGTTTACCAGATATGCCTGATCTTTCTGATCCTGCTATCCACGAGAAATTCCCTGACATTCCTACTTACATGGGTAAGAACCCTCCAAATATGGGTGCTGGAATCAGACGCGAACCTGCTCGTCACTATTAATACTGATTAATTATCATTCATTGATTATTAGTTAATTTCAAAATTTAAAGAGGATTTATTATGCCAACTTATGTACATATGACCCGCTGTGATGGCTGTGGTGAGTGTGTTGACATCTGTCCGTCAGATATCATGCACATCGACACAGATATTAGACGTGCTTACAACATAGAACCTGATATGTGTTGGGAGTGCTACTCTTGTGTTAAAGCTTGTCCACACAATGCAATAGACGTTCGTGGTTACGCAGATTTTACTCCGTTAGGTAGTTCTGTTCGCGTACGTCGTGATGAAGAGAAAGGTGTTATCGCCTGGAGAATCATCTTCCGTAATGGCAAGAAAGACTGGGATCTAATCGCTCCTATTACTACTAAGCCATGGGGAACTGGAATTCCTAACTTAAAGGAAGCTTCAGCACCCGAAGATAGCATGCGCGATAGTCACCTACTTTATAACGAGCCTAAGTATGTTCGTTTTGATGAAGGTGGTTTACACACTCTAGAATCAAATAAATTGGTCATGAAAGAAGGAGTTTACTACTAATGGCTTCGTATAAGACTGTTGTTGAAGACAATATAGACGTTCTTGTTGTAGGTGCTGGTTTAGGTGGCACAGGTGCTGCTTTTGAAGCGAGATACTGGGGCAAGGATAAGAAAATCATTATTGCTGAAAAAGCAAATATCGACCGTTCTGGTGCTGTTGCACAGGGTCTTTACGCGATTAACTGTTACATGGGTACGCGTTTTGGTGAGAACAACCCGGAAGATCACGTACGTTATGCACGTATGGATTTAATGGGCATGGTTCGTGAAGACTTGTTATTTGATATGGCTCGCCACGTTGATTCGGCTGTTCACCAGTTCGAAGAGTGGGGACTTCCAATCATGCGTAACGAAAAGACTGGCACTTACCAGCGTGAAGGTCGTTGGCAGATTATGATTCACGGTGAGTCATACAAGCCAATCGTTGCTGAAGCTGCAAAGAAATCAGCAGACAAGGTTTACAACCGTATCTGTGTAACTCATCTTCTAATGGATGACAACACAGCTAACCGTGTTGCTGGTGCTGTTGGTTTTAACGTACGTACTGGTAACTACCACGTATTTAAATCAAAGACTGTTGTTGTTGGTGCTGGTGGCGCTTCAAACATCTACAAGCCACGTTCAGTTGGTGAAGGTGCGGGTCGTGTATGGTACGCACCATGGTCATCTGGTTCTGCTTACGGCTTGATGATTGAAGCTGGCGCAAAAATGACGCAGATGGAGAACAAAATCGTTCTTGCTCGTTTTAAAGACGGTTACGGTCCTGTTGGCGCTTACTTCTTACACCTTAAGACGTATACGCAAAACGGTAATGGCGAAGAGTATGAATCAAAATGGTTCCCTGCTCTATCTAAGATGGTTGGTAAAGAATACTTAGATACTGAAGGTCAGCATTTATCTCACAAGCCAATTCCAACATGTTTACGTAACCACGCATTCATTAACGAAGTTAATGCAGGTCGTGGTCCGATTTACATGGTTACAACAGAAGCATTCCAGGATCCGCATTTAGAAGAAATCGGATGGCATAACTTCTTGGGTATGACTGTTGGTCAAGCGGTTCTTTGGGCTGCAACTGACGTTGATCCTAAATACGAAAACCCAGAGCTAACAACATCTGAGCCTTACGTAATGGGTTCTCATGCTACTGGTTGTGGCGCTTGGTGTTCAGGTCCTGAAGATATTTCGCCAGATGAGTACTTCTGGGGTTATAACCGCATGACTACAGTACAAGGTCTATTTGGTGCGGGTGATGCTGTAGGTGGAACGCCTCACGCATTCTCATCAGGTTCTTTCACTGAAGGCCGTTTAGCTGCGAAAGCCGCTGTACAGTACATTAATGATGGCAAGGCAGATGGAATCTCGATTTCTGAATCTCAGATTCAGAAGCGTAAAGAGCAAATCTACCAGCCAATGGAAACGTACAGAGTTTACCGCAACCATATTACTGCTGGTACGGTTAATCCTCATTACATCAACCCTAGACAAGGTCTTGACCGTCTACAGAAGATGATGGATGAGTACTGTGGTGGTGTAACCGTTAGTTATATGACTAACGACAATCTACTAAACATCGGCCTTAAGAAGCTTGCTCTTCTTGCTGAAGATTGGGATGGCGGCATCGCTGCAAAAGATATCCATGAGCTACTTCGCGCATGGGAGCTTAAGCATCGTATCCTGACATCTGAAGCTGTAATGCAGCACACTCTCTTCCGTGAAGAGACTCGCTGGCCTGGTTACTACTACCGTGGTGACAAGATGAAGCTTGATGATAAAAACTGGCATGTATTGACGGTTTCACGTCGTGATCCTGAGACTGGTGAATACACTTTGGAAAAAGCGCCGCTTTATCACATCATCGATGAAGAAGAAGACAAGAAGCCTGCAAAGAAGACCACTAAGAAGAAAGCAGCTGCTTAATTCTTTCTAGTTAATCTTCAAGTAAACAAAATGCCTTACGTAAGTAAGGCATTTTTGTTAAAGAAACACCAAAAATTCCCGAGATTAAGTAGTAAATAATGACTTGATCTATAGTTACAAAATATAAAGACCATTAAACTTATCTTTTGGTCTTTTTTTATCTTAGATTAACCCCAATATTCTAAGATTAGCCCTAATATGACCCAATTAGTACGGAGAGTAACGTGAACATCCTAGACAAAACTGATGATGAAATAATAGCAATAGCTGGCCCTTGGTGGGCAAATCTAGTCAAGTACTCGAATAACAAAAACTACCTAATGTTTATTGAGCACTTTGCTAAAGTATTACGCCCAAGTGCCAATGAAATGGAACTTGGCAAGCAATTTGCCCGCAGCGACCTGGCACAAAACCTAAGTCCAGAGTTTGATATTTTGGGAACAATCCGACGTGGCGAGCACATCACTGTTCTATTTAAACAAAGACACAAAAAACAGGATGGCGAATGGCTTGGCAGAATGGTATTGGGTTATGAAGAAGATGAGATTCGTATCTTCAGCGTTTCTATTTTTTAAACCAGCTCTTTTTAAACCAGCCTATATTTGAAACCTGCTTTAAATAAATTACCTGCTTAAAGATACTATGAAACATATTATTGAAGAAAATAAACTCGTTGAACTCAACTATGAGGTTGTCGATAAAAAATCTAACGAACCACTGATTCAGATAGAGTACCCTATTGGCTATGTACATGGAACAAACTCGGTTCTATCTTCAGATGTTACGGCCACACTGGCCGGACATTCTGTAGGTGATGTAATCGAAGTACCTATCGACACCAAGAAACTCTATGGCGAAAGAGATGAATCTTTAGTGTTTACCGATCTCATTGAAAATGTTCCTGAGGATTATCGTGAGATTGGCACAACCATCACCATGGAAAATGAAAAAGGTGAACCCAGGAATTTCCTGGTCACTAGAATAGATGATAAAACACTAACAGTAGATGGCAATAATCCACTCTGTGGCAGAGAAGTCGTGTTCAAACTGAAAGTGCTATCTATTCGTGAAGCTACCCCCGAAGAAATTGATGTTGGCGGAAAAGTAGATGCCGATCCTGATGTAGAAGAGCTTTTGAAGAACAGCTAATTCCTAGCATTATTCTGAAAAAGTCACCCCCCTACTTTAAGTGACTTTTCATTTTGATTTTTAAAATGACCTAAGGAACTTATGCTTTGCGGAATGACAACTCGTTTTTGTTTTTTAAAAACGACATTGGAATTTATGCAGAGCAAGGGTTTTTTTATGTCCTTTATTTTTGCACACCTCCTTATATAAAACCTTCAAAGAATTGCCGACTGAATTGGTATGGTTTTTGCTTTAATTCTACTAAGCCTTAAATAAAAGACTTACCGAAAACACTAAAGTTATATTAATTCAACAAGTTACAGGTATTCAATATATAAACTATTTACACCGCATGTCTTTATACTGTGCAACGATCCCATAAAAACGCGCTAAAGATGTGCAATTTTATAGTCGAACAAAGGAGGTTACAATGCTACGATTTACTGATTTTTCAGATTTTTGTGATTTAAGCGATGGGGAAATCCACACTATCGCCAATGGAGCGAATGTTCCTTATATTGAGGCTTGCGCCCTAGCGCATGAAGCTGAAGATAATCCTGAAAATAGCCGCGAAGTATTAAGATTAATGCAGCAACATCTGGAACATGTTGAACATAATGCCGATGAACAAGGTTCGAAAGAAGCACACCAGGCAATCAATCACTTTGCCTCAACCCACAAATTTACCTAAAGGATTATATTAAGAGACTTAATCAGAGGTCCAATATTACCCGGTGAATTTTTTCAATCGGTATTAAACGCTTCCCTCTGAAATTATCACCAGCGGCACAGCATTTTCAGGGAGATCATATTCTTTCAATGCGGCATAACCCGCGACGCCTGAGGGTGTTGTTGGTGTGCCGCTGACTGAAATTTCATTAGCAGCCTGTGTTGCCATTTCATCAGAAATTGTGACAAATTGATCTGCTCCTTTATTTAAAATTTCGAAGGCAAGCATCGAAGCAGTTTTACAATCCAGGCGTCCCATATTTGAATCGGGACCATCTACCGTAACAACTTCACCAGCTTTTTTACTCTCTTGTAAACAAGGTGCAAAATCTGGCTCTACTACAATAATTTCTGGCTGGACTTGCCAGTTTTGGCGAATCATATAAGTAACAGCTGCTGCCAAACCACCGACACCCGCTTGTAAGAACACATGTGTTGGCCACTGCGAGTTTTCTTCAAAGGCCTGCCTCATTTCTTCGGCTATCACGGTATAACCTTCCATGACCAGCCGAGGCGGCTCGGAATAACCAGGCCATGAGCCATCGGCTAAATGAATAAAGCCGTTGGTTTCTGCATCTTCGATAGCTGCCTGAACGCTTTCTTCATAGTTCTCACCAGAGTGTATGACTTGAGCGCCTTTATCTTCTAGTCGTTTAGTAAAATCTGCCGGTACCGTTGCAGATAAATGAATACGTGCATTAGCACCGAAGATTTTTGCCCCTGCTGCAACTGCCATGCCGTGGTTGCCTGCACTGGCACAAACAAAGGTCATATCCGCTGCTTTTTGTTTTATACCATCTAAGAAAGTTTCAGACGATTCTGAGTTTATGTCTTCAGCATCACCAATGATTAATTGCAAAACAGCATAGACACCACCCAGCGCTTTAAAAGCACCAAGACCCATACGATTCGATTCGTCTTTTAGCCAGAATGAAGTTCCGTTTAGCTCCTTTCGAAACAATGGAGAAGATTCGTATGCTGGACACATACTCAGCATATGCATGGGTTGCTCATGAGAGAGCGTAAAGGATAAGTTTTTCATGCTAGTGAGTATAGCAAAGCAGCGAGCAAGCAATTGAACACAAATTTTTATTTAATATGCCACCCCCCTACTTTTAGGCAGTTTTTAGAAAAAGTGCCCTAGCCGAAGCGAAGCGCAGACAACGCTGGAAAGTAGTGACGGCGACCCGAAGGGTGTGTTTTTCAATTAATATGAATTAAAAAAACACATAAAAGTAGGGGGGTGATATTTTTAAAACATCTTGTGCACTACTTCATGCGAACTACTCTGAATTAGCAATCAATTGTACATTACCACCAGCGGCTGTTGTGTTTATACACAGATGACGTTCTTGCGCATAAAGGTAAGGCGATTCCGCCTCATTGATAAAACGCACGATAGCACCATCACGATTGGCTAAAGCAATTCTGTATTCACGCGCCAATGCTATTTGATCATCACTACTCGCGGTATAAGCAAAATTAGCCAGACCCGGGATTTCAGTTAATTGCTCCGGACTAATTCCTTTGTCATTAAGAATGACATTGGGGTGCTGTAGTTAACCATTCTTGCTGTGCTTGATTGAAATTGTTATTACACACTAACAATGGATTACCACAAAACAAAGACTGGATAGCTTGCTGAAAAGCGATATCTGCATTTGGTGTAGCAATTAAGCGTTAAACCACGCGGATTCAGACTAAGTAGATTATCTTCACCAGTCGGCCCTGGTAACGATCGGGACTCATGCAGTTCTTGTCTACAATGATTGATTAGGCCAAGGTAGTCTTGTGATATTTCAGAATCCAAAGGCAATAGATGGCCAAATTCTTCAAAGGTACTTCTCAATAAGACCTGAATAGAATTATTTAGCTCTTTGCTGTCTATAATTTCCGTTGGTGTAGATTGTTTCTCACTGACAGCATTCTCAATGTCATCATTACTCTGCACCAATCTTTTCAGGTAGAAAGGACCGCCCGCTTTTGGACCCGTACCCGAAAGGCCTTCACCACCAAATGGCTGAGAACCAACAATCGCACCAATCTGGTTACGATTAACATACATATTGCCAACTTTGAGGCTATCAACAATCTTTTGTACTCGTGAATCTATACGCGTGTGCAAGCCAAAGGTCAGACCAAAACCAGCATCGTTAACTGCTGCAACAACCTTATCCATTTCATCAGCTGAATAAGTAGCCACATGAAGCACGGGACCAAACACTTCACGTGAAAGATCTTGAATACCATTTACTTTGATTACTGTTGGTGGCACAAAGAACCCAGTTGATGCCACATCTTTCTCGATATTGGACAGTGGCTGTTTGCTTTAGAATCGAAGCTTTGTTTTCTTCGATATAATCAGTAATGCCTTTAGCAGCCACTTCATCAATAACAGGGCCAACATCGACATTTAAATTCCATGGATTACCCATTCGTAATAAGTCCATCGACCCGTAAAGCATTTCCAATGTGTGTTCTGCAATATCTTCCTGCAAATACAATACCCGCAATGCTGAACAACGTTGACCTGCCGATTGAAATGCAGATGCGACGATATCGGTGATCGCCTGCTCTGGAAGTGCCGAAGAATCGACAATCATTGCATTCAAACCACCGGTTTCAGCAATCAATGGAGCACGGACATCACTCGATTGACTCATGCTACGCTCGATGTGTTTAGCAGTTGCAGTAGAACCGGTAAAAATCATGCCGTTAATATCAGGATGACTACTCAAACCGGCACCAATCACATTGCCCTGACCTGGCAAATATTGAAGAATAGCTTCAGGCACGCCCGCTTCATGCAACAACTGCACGGCTTTATAGGCAATTAAAGAGGTTGATTCCGCAGGTTTTACTAAAACAGCATTACCCACTGCAAGCGCAGCACTTAGCTGCCCAGAAAATATCGCTAGAGGAAAGTTCCAGGGAGAAATACACGCCATCACACCACAAGCTTGTTTATTAGGAGCGATGTGCTCTGCTTGTGCACCGTAATAACGAAGGAAATCAACCGCTTCGCGTAACTCGGCAATACAATCGATAATCGTTTTACCGGCTTCGCGTGATAATAAAGCAAATAATTCACCGGCATTTTCTTCGTATAAATCTGCAGCTTTGTTAAGTATGCGACCACGTTCGCTAACATCCAGCTTATGCCAATCTGGCTGTGCTTTATGTGCGCTTTCAACGGCTGCATCTAATTGCTCGGCAGTCGCGTCCGTTATCCAGCCAACAACTTCACCTGTTGCGGGGTTATGCACTTCGTGCTTAGTGCTTTCGGTTAGTTGAGAGTCTTCACTAAAAAGATCACCTATGACCAAAGGCTCAGCAGTCCATTGGGTAGATTCAAAAGGGCTTCTAATCGATTCTATTTTCTGAATATCAGCGACATCCAACCAATCAAAGCCTTTTGAATTAGTACGCTCAGGCATAAATAGATCGTCTGGCTCAGCGACTCCCGGTACTGCTTGACTCAACCAGATTTCTGCTTTTTTCACAGGATCGGCAGTTACTTCACTCGGTGGGATTTGGTTATCCAATACCTGACTGACAAATGACGCATTTGCGCCATTCTCCAATAAACGTCTTACAAGGTAAGCGAGTAAGTCTTGATGCACGCCAACTGGCGCATAGATTCGACAAGGGAAGTTGTGTTTTTTGCGAACCAACTCATGTAAAGATTCGCCCATGCCGTGCAGGCGCTGAAATTCGAAGGTGTTAGATGCGTTTTCTTCTTTCTCCGTCATCTTTAGAATAGAAGCGATCGTATGTGCATTGTGCGTTGCAAACTGCGGGAAAATTCTATCGCGTTGACCGAGCAATTTCTTTGCACAATACCAGTAAGAAAGATCACTGTTATTCTTGCGTGTATAAACAGGATATCCAGGTAAACCAAGCTCCTGAGAACGCTTAACCTCACGATCCCAATAAGCACCTTTTACTAAACGCACCATCAGTTTGGTATCGTATTTTTCGGCAAGTTCGTATAACCAATCAAGTACATACGGTGCACGGTAGCTATAAGCTTGTACGACAATACCCAAACCATCCCAGCCTTGCAGACTGCCATCTTCAAGTAATGCTTCGATAATATCTAATGAAATATCTAATCGCTCTGCTTCTTCCGCATCGATATTAAGTCCGATACCTGCCTTTTTTGCCAGCAAACATAGTGATCTTAGTGATGGATAGAGTGATTTCATCACATCTTCTTTGTGCAATGTTTCGTAGCGAGGATATAACGCAGAAAGCTTCACAGAGATTCCCGGATTTAAACGAACATCCTTACCCTCGCAATGTTCTACCAATTCTGTAATCGCATCCGCATAGGCAAGGTAATACTTATCAGCATCTTTTAATGTATATGCCGCTTCACCCAGCATATCAAAGGAGTAACGATAACCTTTTTTGGAGTAACCAGAACCGTTTTCAATCGCAGACTCGATACTTTCACCCAGTACAAACTGTCCACCCATCATCTTCATCATGCGTTTTACCGCAACACGAATGATCGGCTCACCGGCACGCTTTACGACTTTTTGTAGAGCAGGCATTAAGCCGCGCTGATCAGAATCAGACAACACGCTACCGGTTAACATCAATCCCCAGGTTGAGGCATTTACCATCAAAGAACTTGAATGACCTAAGTGATCTCCAAAGTTCTGCGGTGCAATTTTATCTTGAATGAGATCGTCTAGCGTTTTGTTATCTGGCACTCGCAAATAAGCTTCTGCCATACACATTAACGCCACACCTTCCTGTGTCGACAAGCCATATTCTGCAAGGAAACTTTCCATCAAACCCGGATCGCCCGATGCACGCATATCACGCACCCAGGAAGCTGCCATATCTACGGTTGATTGGCGTAAAGCCTCATCAATATCGAGATTATCCAACATCTGTTTAACTACAACTGCTTCATCACCTAGCGTTGCTGCACGTAATGTTTCTCGAATATCTGAAAGTTTGCTCATGTTTATTCCCTATTTTGAATATGGTGATTTGGTTTGCCTACGATACTATATTTTAAATAGACCAATAGACTTATATATGCAAATAAACTACCCTATTGACTCTTATAACTATATTTACCGATCGTTTATGACCACAAAAAACACAATGGATAGTCTTTTAGACCTTTACGATAAAAAAATACTCTCAATTATGGCTGTTGATGGTCGCATTAGTGTTGCTGAATTAGCCAACCGGATTGGGCTAAGTAAAACACCCACCCTTAAGCGCTTAAGAAAGCTGGAACAAACCGGCTACATAACAGGATATCAAGCTCAACTTGACTATGATTTACTAGATGAAACGCATGTTGCCTTTATTAATGTAACACTTAGCGACACAACAGCAGCTTCCTTAAAGAAATTCAATTCAGCAGTGAAGGAGCTGGTTGCCGTCGAGCAATGTAATATGATTGCAGGAAATTTTGATTACTTATTAAAAGTACGCACAACCGATATTCAGGAATACCGGACACTTTTAGGTGAGAAGATTGCCGCTTTACCGTTCGTATCACACACATCAACATTTGTTTCGATGGAAACAGTCTGTGACAGGCAAAAAGTTAATTTATAAAGATTAAGCAAGTTATTAGAGAGTATAGGTCACCCCCCTACTTTTGAGTGATTTTTATGCGGCTACGCCTTCCCTACGGGTAAGCATTAAACAGAGGTTTTCATTACTTTTTCATCACTGCAATCATTATCTTCATGCGTCTAATTAGATATTAGAACCAAACTAACTGATAATACTGTTGCTCTTAATCGTCCTGCCCGTAAACAACATTTTTATAATAGTTAATTAATGCATTTGTCGAGCCATCATGTTCTGTTGATGATTCAGGATTTTTAATGTCTTGCAGAATTGTCTTAGCGAGCTTTTTACCCAATTCAACCCCCCATTGATCGAATGAATTTAGATTCCAGACAATCCCTTGAACGAAAATTTTATGCTCATAAAGCGCAATCAACATACCCAGTGAACGCGCCGTTAATTTGGTTAGTAAAATAGTGTTGGTTGGGTTATTACCATCAAAAACCATATGATGAATACGATCTTCTACATCTTTAAATTCGGCCTCACTTTCAACAAAATCGGAATACGTTTCATCGAGCGTTCGCCCTTTCATTAATGCCTCTGTTTGAGCCAAAGCATTAGCCATCATAATATCGTGCTGGTCTTGATGAGTACTGTGCGTCAGGATTGAAACGATGAAATCAGAAGGTATCATTTTAGTACCTTGATGTATCGACTGATAGAACGCGTGCTGACCATTA
>CAWEEB010000014.1:0-22007 GCA_963807855.1 uncultured Gammaproteobacteria bacterium
TTGACACACCCCCCCTACTTTTAGGCAGTATTTACAGGTTACCGAAACTATTGAATGGTGCGAATAGCTTTGTTGATGCTTGAAAGGGGTGTTAATTAATTTTAATGATCAAAATTATATGGAGAAAATATAAATGACTAAGAAATCCCCCACTTTGGAATCAATGGGTGTAACCAGTTTGCAGGAAATAGAACGTTATTCCCTACAGACCACTAATAATACCGATGTACTGAGAATCGTCTATAAGCAAAAAAAGGTTCTTTGCTACCTAGTAGTAAGAAATTTCGTTTTGGGCGATCAGAGCATACTCAAGTCACTGATAGCGGAACCAGTGCCACAGAAAATGTCAGTGATATATCACCTTACCTCAGCAATGCAATTAAAGAATTGGATAACATAGTAAGAAGTAAGTATTCCACAAAAGAACGGTTAGAAGTAATTCTTGATGAAATCGACCGATTTGAAGAAGACACCAAAACTCGAGTCCAGTACTTAAAATCTTTAATCAAAGAACTTGAATGAAGAATGAAATTATAAGCAGCTAACTTAGAAATGAATTAATGTATAGATGGAGATAACAGGTGAATCATTTCTCGCTTAAGCAATATAATTAATTAATGAACGTTTCAATCACAGCATCTAATCCTCAACTTTACTTTTCTAAACTATGTTTCTAGGAATTGATATTGGAACGTCAGGAGTAAAAACGCTTCTTGTCGATGATATGCAAAATATCATTGGTACAGCACACTTCCCCATCAAAGTTTCTCGTCCTCATACTGGCTGGTCAGAACAGAATCCAGAAGACTGGATTACCGCAACTAAAACCACTTTAGATGAGATCCAGCAAAATTATGCCAGGCAGATGTCTTCTGTAACGGGAATTGGACTTTCTGGTCAAATGCATGGTGCAACGCTTCTAGACAAGCAGGATAAAATACTTCGCCCTTGCATGCTTTGGAATGACACACGCAGCAATGTCGAAGCTGAACAGATGGACTCAAATCCAGACTTCCAAAAGATTTCCGGGAATATTGTTTTCCCTGGCTTCACGGCCCCAAAGGTTTCCTGGGTTAAAAATAACGAACCTGAAATATTCTCCCAAGTCAGCAAAGTATTACTACCGAAAGACTATGTCCGTTTATGGCTAACAGGAGAATATGTCAGTGATATGTCTGATGCTTCTGGCACATCCTGGCTGGATGTTGAAAATCGCGAGTGGTCATCAACGCTATTAGATGCAAGTGAGATGAATATTGAACAAATGCCTTCTCTGGTTGAAGGTCCGAGGTCAGTGGCCAACTTAGAGATACATTGGTTAAAAGGTGGAAGTTAACTAAATCCCCGATAGTTGCTGGAGGCGCCGGAGATAACGCTGCTTCTGCATGTGGTATGGGTACTATCGAAGAAGGACAGTCATTCATTTCTTTAGGTACCTCAGGAGTGCTTTTCGCGGCAAAGTCATCTTATTCACCCAACCCGAAAAGTGCGGTACATACATTTTGTCATGCTCTGCCTAATACCTGGCACCAAATGGGAGTCATTTTATCTGCCGCAGACTCTTTAAGCTGGTACAGCAATATTACAGGCTTATCTCCCAACGACTTGACTGATGAATTAGGTGGAGAATTACAACCACCTTCAGGTGTATATTTTTTACCTTATCTCGCGGGTGAAAGAACACCGCATAACGACTCAGCCATTCGTGGTGCGTTTTTAGGTATGAGCCATAATAATGATAGAAAATCACTGACCCAATCTGTGTTGGAAGGCGTCGTGTTTGCGATAAGAGACAATATGGCGGCATTAGAAGCCTCTGGTACAAAACTCAATAGGCTCATCGCTGTGGGTGGAGGATCAAAATCTTACTATTGGTTGAAAATACTCGCAACAACACTGAATTTGCCCATAGATATTCCGGCAAAAGGTGATTTTGGCGGGGCTTTTGGTGCAGCAAGGCTTGCAATGCTAGCTTCATCAGATGAAGCCCCGTCTACAATTCTATATAGTCCCGTGATAGAGCATACCATTGAGCCAGAAAGTGAGTTACGCGACCAATATGCTGAGGCATATAACCATTACAAAAAGCTTTATCCTGCAATTAAAAACGCATTGAAATAAACGGTGTTAATCTTCTCCGTAAACAACACTTTTATAATAGTTTATTAAAGAGTTCGTAGAACTATCATGATTTGTAACAGCATCAGGCTGGCCAATTTCTGCCAGGATGTTTTTCGTTAATTTTTTACCTAACTCCACACCCCACTGGTCAAATGAATTTAAATTCCAGATAATGCCCTGCACGAATATTTTATGTTCATAAAGGGCAATCAACATACCGAGTGACCGAGGTGTTAATTTAGTTAACAACAAAGTATTGGTCGGGTTATTTCCTTCAAAAACCATGTGATGAATACGATCTTCTACGTTTTCCAGTTTAACCTTGCTTTCAACAAAATCTGCGTAAGTTTCATCGAGCGTTCTACCTTTCATTAAGGCTTCCGTTTGTGCAAGTGCATTTGCCATCATGATATCGTGTTGATCCTGATGCGTGCTATGCGTGAGGATTGAAACAATAAAATCAGACGGGATCATTTGCGTCCCTTGGTGAATCGCCTGATAAAACGCATGCTGGCCATTAATGCCTGAAGTACCCCAGATGATAGGGCCAGTTGCATAGTCAACTTTTTTGCCATTTCTATCAACCGATTTACCATTACTCTCCATATCTGCCTGTTCAAGATAAAAGGTTAAATCCCTTAAATAATGATCGTAAGGAAAGATGCCATGAGATTCGGCGTCAAAAAAGTTGTTATACCATACACCTAACAGCCCCATGATTACGGGCATGTTTTCTTCCAGGGGTGCTTCTTTAAAATGCTCATCCATGGAATGAGCTCCACTCAGCATTTTCTTGAAGTTTTTCATCCCCACTGAAAGAACTATCGACAGACCGATGGCTGACCAAAGCGAATAACGCCCGCCGACCCAATCCCAGAATTCGAACATATTTTCAGCATCGATACCAAATTTGGTCGCAGCTTCCAGGTTAGTGGAGACAGTGACAAAGTGCTTACTGATATGCTGTTCTTCCGCTTTGCTTTGCAATAACCATTTTCGAGCTATATGCGCATTGGTAATGGTTTCCTGGGTTGTAAAAGTTTTAGAAGAAATGATAAAGAGGGTTGTTTCAGGATCTATATCTTCAAGAATGTCATCGATATGTGCACCATCCACATTAGACACAAAATGCACAGTTAGATTTTTATGGTGGTATGGCTTTAATGCGTTATAAACCATCTTCGGACCTAAATCAGACCCGCCAATTCCAATATTGACTATATCGGTGATGGCTTTACCACTAAATCCTTTCCATTTTCCCTGTCTTATTTTTTTTGAAAACACCTCCATTTTATCAATAGTGGCATTTATTTTAGGCATCACATCTTCACCATCGACATAGATGGGCTGATTGGTCTCATTGCGTAAGGCGGTATGTAATACGGCTCTGTCTTCAGTGTTATTGATTTTTTCACCAGCAAACATACGATCTCGCCAGCTTTCTAAATTGACTTGTCTTGCGAGATTACAAAGTAGCGGAATGGTTTCATCAACAATTCGGTTTTTCGAATAATCTAACAGTAAGCTCTTTTCCTTGATAGAAAACTTCTCACTACGCTTTGGATCCGTCGCAAATAAATGCCGCATATTAAGCTGGTTGATCAGATTAAAATGATCTTCTAACGCTTCATAAGCAGGCAAGTCGGTTAGCGAAGGTTTTACACTGTTCTTAGTAGGCATTTATTTAAGTTTCTTTGGTCTGACTTAGATGTCTGTGGCTGAATTAATTAGCAAATAGTTTCGAATACTAAACTTTTCTAATTAGGTGAAGCGTCATGGTCCAAAATGACTATTAGAGTTTTTAACGCTGAAATTTTAGCTATTGGCAGTAATTCCCCATCATTCCATGCTTCAACACTTTCCTGTTTGCCAGCGCCAGTAATAATAATTAATACCTGATCTGAATTACTTAAACTTGAAGCACTGAGACTCACCCTGTCTGCAGGAGGCTTGGGTGCATTATGCACAGCATGCACAAGTTCTTCATCGTTATGGATATGTCCGGGGAAAAGACTCGCAGTGTGTCCGTCTTCACCCATACCTAGCAACACCAAATCAAAAGGCATTTTACTTTTAATGGTTTCTGCATACTTCTTGGCAGCTAACTCCGAGCCAAGTTCTGAGGGAATGAAGTGGATATTCTCTGCAGGTATTTCAATATCATTCAACCAGGTTTGCATTGCCATCTGACTATTTCGTTCTGACGATGATTCAGGTAAACAGCGTTCATCACCCAGAAAAATCTCCCAGCTCTGCCAGTCGCATTTGGCAGTCGTCAACATTTTATAAATGCGTTCAGGCGTTGTACCTCCTGCTAAAACAATGCGAAATTTACCACGTTCTTTAATCGCTTTTTCCGCTGCTTCTAGAATGATTTGATAGGAATGTTGTGCAACTAAAGAGCATCTGCTTCTACTAACCATTGCTTTTTAGGTGAAGTGTTTTTCATAGACTGAGATTCCATGTTTATGCTGGTTACTTTACTTTTGCGAGTGCTGAAGCTGATAGTTCAGTTATCTTTTCAAAGTCACCAGAGCGGGTTAAATCACCTGGTGCCACCCAGCTACC
Organism: uncultured Gammaproteobacteria bacterium; assembly: GCA_963807855.1. GTDB lineage: Bacteria > Pseudomonadota > Gammaproteobacteria > Thiotrichales > Thiotrichaceae > Cocleimonas. The sequence goes on from CAWEEB010000014.1 coordinate 4,690, forward strand.
TCCCACACAAAGTACGTTTTTAAGCGCCAGAAAATCTAGGTAGTTAGCCTCATTGATGCCGCCTGTTGGACAAAAATAGGCGTGCTGAAATGGACCAGAAAAAGACTTCAACAGAGGAATACCACCGACACTGGTCGCAGGAAACAACTTGAAATGGGTATACCCGAGATCTAAGCCATTCATAACCTCAGAACCGGTAGACACACCCGGTATTAACGGAAACTGCATATCAGTAGCGCTTTGTAATAGCGCATTGGTACAACCCGGGCTTATTGCAAATGAAGCTCCAGCATCCCTAACCCTCGCCAGGTCATCCGGGTTTAATACCGTACCCGCACCTATAACTGCTGTTGGGACTTCTCTGGCTAACAACTCAATTGCGCCTAATGCGGCTTCTGTTCGTAGCGTGATCTCCAGGACATTGATGCCACCGGCTATCAAAGCATTGGCAAGATCAATCGATTGTGAAATATCATCAATTTCAATAACTGGAATCACCGGAGATACCGACATGATCTCCTGTGGCGTTAATATATTGCTGTTCATAATGTATTACCTAGAGCTGGATTGATATCTTTACTATTTAGATTTAAGTGATTAGAAAAAAGTGCCAAGCCGAACGAAGTGAGACAACGTTGAAGCCTAGCGGCGACGGCCCGTAGGGCGTGGTTTTCATTAATTTAAATGAAAAAACCACGTAAAAGGTGGGGGGTGGCTTTTCTAGGCTCACCAAGAGCCAGAAAAGTCCATCGATGATTCCACAAGGAATCATTGATGTACAATGGCCGAAAAACGATAACAGCTTTTTTAGGCATCAAATAACTATGCCCCCTCTTCCCCGGGCAAATGGAAGATGGACGCTCCTTCTTCTGCACCAGATACGTTTCCACGTAGCGAAGAAAACAATTCACGCCCCATGGCAAAACGGTTACCGCCCAGATCAGGAGGTACTATTTTCCTTTTAGCCAATTCGGTTGGATCAACCAGCAGTTCCACATTGGAATTCTCGACATCCAGTCGAATCATGTCACCTTGCTCTATTTTGGCAATGACACCACCTTCACTCGCCTCAGGCGTCATATGGATAGCTGACGCTACCTTGCCGGATGCACCTGACATGCGTCCATCAGTAATAATCGCTATCTTAAAACCTTCATCCTGTAATGAGCCAAGCGCTGGCAATAATCCATGCAGCTCTGGCATACCATTGGATTTTGGTCCCTGGTATCTAACCACTGCAACAAAATCCTTATTCAGCTCACCATTTTTGTAGGCCGCTTGCAATGCTTCCTGTGAATCAAATACCTCGGCAGGTGCTTCGATTAATGTGTGTTCTGGCTTAAGCGCAGATGTTTTAATCACACTACGACCGATATTACCTTCCAGAATACTCAATCCACCGTGATGGCTAAAGGGTTCCGCTACCGTACTCACTATGCTTTTGTTTTCTTCTTTGATCTCTTTCTTTTTCCATTTGAGTTTTTCAGCACCTGCTTTACCCTTTAATTTAGGCATTTGGGTATATGCATCAAGCCCTTCTCCCATAATGGTTTTAACATCGTTATGTAATAAACCATTCTCTAATAACTCTTTAATCACCACTGGCATGCCGCCAGCGTTATGAAAATGATTAACGTCGGCACTGCCATTAGGATAAAGCTTGGTGAGCAGTGGTATAACCTGTGCAAGATCATGAAAATCCTGCCAGTTGATAACGATTCCTGCTGCTCGCGCCATAGCCACTATATGCAAGGTATGGTTGCTAGAACCACCGGTTGCTAGCAAGCCGATTACTGCATTCACAAAACTCTTCTCATCCAGCATTTTGCCAATACCCATAGAGCCAGAGTCTGTATTGACCAATGACAGAATTTGTTGTGCTGAGGCTTTTGTTAATTCTTCACGCAACGGCGTATTGGCCGTAACAAATGATGATCCCGGAAGGTGTAGTCCCATGATTTCCATCAGCATTTGATTACTATTGGCGGTACCGTAAAAGGTACACGTTCCCGGACTATGGTATGAGCCAGATTCAGAGAGTAATAATGTTTTCTCGTCGACTTTACCCTGAGCAAAGTCCTGACGAACTTTTACCTTTAACCTCATTACTGATTCCTGATGGCATTGGACCACCCGGAATAAATACCGCGGGTAAATGACCAAAACTCAAAGCACCAATCATTAAACCAGGCACGATTTTGTCGCAGACTCCAAGATACAATGCACCATCGAACATATTATGTGACAACGCGATAGCGGCTGCCTGTGCAATTACATCCCGGCTAAACAAGCTGAGCTCCATACCCGGTTGCGATTGGGTAACACCGTCACACATCGCAGGAACGCCACCAGCAAACTGCGCTGTAGCACCTGCTTCATGCAGTGCTTGCTTGATAACCTTGGGGAATTTCTCAAACGGCTGATGCGCCGAAAGCATATCGTTATACGCTGAGACGATGGCAATATTGGGAACCACATCTTCAGACAGTAAGGCCTTATCACCCGCAGAACAGGCGGCAAAACCATGAGCCAGATTACTGCAGCCTAGTGCAGTTCTATGTACACCTCTTGAATCAGCATCTGCAATGCGTTGTAGATAAACGTCACGATAAGGCTTACTGCGTTCGATAATATTATTCGTGACTGTTTGAATAAGGGTATTCATGTTGGTGACCTGATTGTGCTAATTAGCAATTTGTTTATGAGGTGTTCTTTATTTTATCTGGGTTTAGAGAGTGACTAAGGACCTAATCAGGCATCTTCATGCCAACTTCTGCCATCGCGTTCGATAAGTGCCACAGCGGAACTTGGGCCATCGGTACCCGCAGAATAGTTCTTAACCTTGATCTTGATCTTCATTCCAGCTATCCAGAATGTTATCTGCCCATTCCCATGCGGCTTCAACTTCATCGCGTCGCATAAACAGGGTTGCATCATTCTTTACAACATCCAGCAATAAACGTTCATACGCTGTGGGTGAGCGCGGATCATCTGGTACGACATTCAGCTCTAGCTCAACCGGACGCAGCCTCATGCCTCCACCTAATCCTGGTATTTTATTCATCAACAAGAGTCGAATGCTTTCTTCGGGTTGTAAATGTATAACCAGTTTATTCGGCTCGAGTGGTTTGCCCTCATTCGGGAAAATGGAATGAGGAATATCCTTGAACTGGATGACGATTTCCGAGAAGCGATCTGACATACGCTTGCCAGTACGCAGATAAAACGGTACACCACTCCAGGTCCAGTTTTCTATATCGGCACGAATGGCGACAAAGGTTTCGGTGTCACTTTCGTGCAGCTTATCGTCATCTTCCAGATAGCCCGGAACTGACTGGTTATTACTGACACCGCTTTTATATTGCCCACGTACGGTTTTTTCAGCGACTTCGCGCTTATCCATTTTACGCAGAGACTTAAGTACCTTTACCTTTTCGTTACGCACGCTATCGCTATCACTAGCAAGACTTCGAGGTGGTTCCATCGCAATCAGGCACAGTAACTGCAAAAGGTGATTCTGCACCATATCACGCATCGCACCGTATTGATCGTAGTAACCCCAGCGGCCTTCTACCCCAACCGTTTCCGCTACTGTAATTTGTACGTGGTCAATAGTTTTGTTGTTCCACAAAGGCAAAAACAAGGTATTAGAAAAGCGTAACGCAAGAAGATTCTGTACCGTATCTTTACCCAGGTAATGATCGATACGGAAGATGCCAGTCTCAGGAAAAACAGCAGCCACTAAATCATCAATTTCTTTGAACGACTCAAGATCATGTCCGATTGGTTTTTCCAATACCACACGGCTTTTTTCAGTCACTAAACCGGTATCATTAAGGGCAGTACAAATTGCGCCGAATAATGATGAAGGTGTGGATAGATAATTGACCCTTTCTCGATCAGGGAATTCATTTAAAGCATTGGCCAGATCTGCATAATCATCAGCATCAGTAATATCCATTTTGATATTAAACAGCTGTTTTGAAAATACTGCCCAGGTCTCATCAGAATAAAAATTATCCGGATGATACTCGCGGAATTTTTCAAAAACCAATTCACTATGTTGTTCAATAGTTTCGTCAGAGCGAATCGTTGAAAAGATTCGGCTTTCAGGGTGTAAATGATTTTGCCAAAACAAATAGTAAAGCGCAGGCATTATTTTACGTAATGCGAGATCTCCATGACCACCAAAGATAACAATATCAACAAGTGGTAACTCTTTTACTGACATTTAAAAAACACCTTTAATTAACTAAAAAATCAATATAAGTAACTATCCGCAAAGATAATACAGATTTGAACAAAACACTAACTAACTTACTCGTTTAAAAACCGTTTTCATGTTAAACATTTTTCTATGCATGGATAGAATATAATAATTAGATAAAACTCAAAAAATTAATACCTATATAAAAAAACTAAAACACATAAAAATTCTATCATATTGATTAAAAACATAATTATTGAAAATAAAGCGACAAGAAAGAAAATATTAGAAGAATAGACCTGAGACATAAAGGGCAGTATTTCTAAAAAATGGAGCCTAAAAAAGAAACTAAAAACAAAATAAAACAGTTATCTGAGTATTACAAAAAAGTATTCAAGTATTATGAAAATATTACACCTAAATAGCCCTAAAAAAGTTATATCTACCAAAGGTAAATAACTCTTTGGGGATTGTATCTATTCTCTTATGAACTATTGTAGATGAGGTTTAATCTATCCTTCGAAAAATGCTGAATTCTTAAAGTTCAATTTTAGCATCTTTATTTTTCCTGATCGCGTAAAGATTTCTCTACTAAGTTCTGATGATAGTTTTAGCTCTTCAAAACTCTGTTGCTTTCCATCTTGCCATTCGACGATAATAGAGTTTGTAGAAGCACCTGATTGATAAACTACAGCCACTTGACACCATGTGAATGCTAGTGCCTCTTTTGGTACCTCTAGCTGATGCCAATCACCTGCAACATCCAGATAATCGAAAGGTTGTGATTTTGTAACAAATTCACATTCACGCAGTAGCTTAGGTTGAAATTGCACCGCTCCATCACTCACTCTAATGCCAAGTTCACCGAATCGAGTTAATATTTCTTCTTTTACCTGACCTGTCATACCGGGCTGCTGAGCTCCTGCATGTTTAGGTGTATGCGAGTAAGGGTCAATTGGAAAGGCACCATATTCAGTTGGTGATTTATTAAAGCCAATACCCTCACGTACCCGATAATATAATTGACCTAGATGATCGCAGGTAACAGATTCAGCCCCCTGTTCCAAAGCAGTAAAATACATTTCCTGTACAGCTAATAGTAATTTGGAAACCATATGCCAATAGATACACCCTAGACCTTCAAAACCAAACATTCCACCAGAACGGCCAGTATACTCTTTATGGTTAAAGACTTTTTCATATAGAGCCTGCACAGGCTGTCTTGAGCCATCAACTTCAGTGCCATAAATCACATTTAACATGTTTAAGCGAACATCAAGCTCATCTTTATTAATCAGATCAGCACTAAAACGATAGTTACCGTCCACATCACGGCATACGATACTTTCATCATCTTCTGCCAGCATGTGCTGCAAGAAAGGGATAGCCATAAAATCATTGTTTGGTATCTGATTTTTTTCCAGGAAGCCTGGTAATTTTCGGTCTGGATATAGCATAAAGCTATGCTGGTCAGGCCGATACAAATCCGTTTCGAATAAAGCTTCTAACACTGAAATTGCCTGTTGAGGATCAATTGCACCAGAGCTTAGTACAGCTACCTGACCTTCAAGCATTGGGTACAACTTATCGATTTTCGCCTCATCCTGTTCAAGATTTAACAGGTTGTATGCATGATACAAACCACTCTTTCTTTGATTGGTTCTTATACTGTGGTCAATCGCAACTAGAGCATTATCCAGCAACATTTTGATGGTGCCAATGTCCTCTGACTCCTTACCGCTGAAAGATTCTTGTCCATAAACTAATTCACGATATTCACTTGCCGCTAAACCGAGCTCTTGAAGAATCCTGAAACGTTCAGCATCACTGACCGTCTCATTGCTTAATTGAGTGCTAACATTCTCCAGCACATCAGTAGTATTCACTAACCAAACACTGACTTCTTTAGACAGAGTGACTGTTCCTGATTCATTCTCCAACAACTTTTGTAAAAAATTAATATAACGTCGGAGGTAATACAGGGTTACCATCGATAATCCGTGACCGACAAGAGCATTATTCGCATCATTCCATTCAGGGCGCTGAGTATTAAGCCAAATACCGCCATCCAGTACTAGGTTGGATAACTTACTGAGCAATGGAACTAATAACTTTTCAAGCAAATTGACTAGATATACTTCGCCGCTACTATCGTGCAACAGCTTACCATCAGCCCCCATAGTGGAGACCCTTTCCTCAATTCTATCTGCTAACTCCTCATGATATTCGACTGTATTTTTGGGATCTTTGAGCAATGATTGAAAAGGTTTAATCCGATAAGGAACATCAGCATAGCCAAAAATGGGACGATGTAAGAATTCTCCAAGCCGTTCTGGATGAAAGCTATTTGAGAGCTCAAGCAGTTTTAACAGATAAATAATCTGGTGATCACCCCAATAGCCAATATAACTCCAGGGATCTTCAGGATCTTCAATCTCCCAATCAATACCCTCTTTAGTAATTCTATAGGGGTTATATCCATCGATAGTACTTGCGTTAACAAACTTGGCAATGATATTTTCGATAAATTCAGGATAACTAAGTGACAATGCTTCCCAGTTCTGAAAAATATCTCTCCAGTTTCCCTGATAATTAAGTAGTCGGTTTCCATCATTGTCTTTAAGCTTGATGGCAAATTGATTCCAGGGTCTACTAGGATCACCATGTCTGCGCCCAAACGTTAATGGCAAATACTCATAACTTAATCTTTCAAGATTAGGATCACCCTGATTCTTTATCAGTTCAAGAAGATCATTGAACTCTAACTTTTCAGGCAAACTCTCAAATAGTTTTTTATGCGATTTATATACATCATTGTTGAAATGACGGACATGAGAGATATAGTCTTGTGAATAAATACGATATTGGTCATCAAAAACGCCTCCTCTCATTCCATTGAACAATACATTGGCATAATGATGCTCACTTACGTTTTCTTCGGCAGTGGACTGAAATCCATCCATAGCACCGATAATGCGTTTCAGCTCCTCTGAACCCTTAGCAACTGATTTAGTAATCTCAAACTCAATATTTTCTTTCCCTAGTAGTGTCTTGCGCAGCTTAACAACTTGCCCCTGAGTTTGCTCAACATCCGCTACAAATTGCCAGCGTTTAAGTGCTTTAGGTTCCAGACTCAGTGTTGTATTAACTAAATATGAACCACGAATACCACGGGTATGTGTCTCCTGTTGTACGGGATCACCAAGGCGGAAATTATCGAGCTGTTGAGAAGATAACAATACTTTATGATCATCAAGCCCTAAGCAGAAAACTGTATTTGCCCGTAATGATTCGCACGGGTCTGGGCGGTCAGTTATACCGGAATTCAGTGTAAAAAATGCCACTCCAGTATCTTGATCAAGCTCATTCCATTTATAGGCATCCACCAGATTACTTCGGATATCCTGAAGTTTTTGAGGTGTTCCTGCGGGTAAAATATTCTGCAAGCCATCAATCATGTCTACACTTATCGGCTGGTCAGCCAAACTGTGTAACTCACATTCACGGATAAAGCCATAAGAATCACTACTCATCCAGGTGCAGCGAAAAACTAATTGCAGGTCGTGATTGATTTCCTCAAAGCACAACTTATTACCGAGTAAATTTTTATAGAGATGACGACTTAATTGAAAGTGGCCGTCATGCTCCATATTAAAGGGCTCCCATTCTTCATGGGTACTACCTCGATGAACGCGCAATAACGTTTTACTACCAGTATGAGGAGTATTTTCATGAATTTTATCAACAGTAACATAAGGGAATAGAGCCGACTTAGGGGACACTCGACCTGCTGTTAATCCACCATGTGATGAAATAAATAACCAATGATCACTATCCGATACCAGACTAATAAAAAAAGCGGGCATTTTATCAACGTTATTAATTACATAATAACGTTCACCCTTAAATTCAGTGAATTTACCAGTAATACATGAGCCATCACTATCTATCTGTAACTTATTATTACATTGGTCTTTTATTTTAGTACTTCTATCTTGAGTCACATTTTCATCTAACATCTTTATATTACCAAACATATAACATAGGCGGATTTCAGCAAAAGGCACTCATTATGGCTTCACCTGCACCATGCTTTTCTACATGTGGATCATTAACCTATCGAAAAAATACTTTCACTTCTTATAAATTAACAACCAACCCACTTGTTTTAGTTCTAAAACTTAGAACTTGAATTCATAGAAAGCACGAACTTCAAACATCTCATCATCTTGATAGATAGGGTCTGTCGATCTAGAACTATCATCCATAGTACGATAAAGCGCTTTTATTCCGACTTTACTCGAATCTTTTTCAGGTAGGCCTTTATTCAGTAATTTCACGTACTGAAGCTCGTATTGCTCAGGAAAACTTACATCAAAATCTTTCTGAAAGTCGTAAAGACCCCAACCATCTTTAACGAATTTAGCTGAAAATATATGCTCTTTGTTGTAAATGAGCTTACCTCCGATGGAGTAATAATTTCTTGTGTCACCTGGTTTCTTTGCAGGCTGTTGTTTTCCAGCTTCTAAATTCAACACTGTATTCAATTTATTAGTAGAATTAAATACCATTTTACTCTTTAACAACCATACATCTGCTGGTGCAAGGCCCGTATTATCGAAAGTTGCATTATCTACATCGAACTCATCGTTGTAGTAGGTGTGTGCATCAGTTGCTGAATCATACTCTGTTGCTGTTAAGCCAACATTGAATGCAAACTTCGCATCTTCTCTAAGGTCGTTATCCCACTCATAGAAAAACGTACCTGGAGTCGGGTCGTAGGTAAAATACAATTCTGCTGACTTAGCACTACGGTTACCAAGAACTGAAAAAGGATCAGTACCAATATTTCGAGCCTTTATTCTAGGCAGACCAGTACCATTTGGATTGGCATCAATTATATTTTCACGATACAACAAACGCGGGAAGAGTGTATAATTTCCACTTGTGAACCTTGCACCAACTTCATATTCTCTTTTATTACCTAGTGAAGCAATAAGGAAGCTCTGTTCCAAAGTCTCTAATCTGATCGCCACTATCGGCAACAACACCCGCATGATTCAAAGCTACGTATGCTCTTGTTTTTGACCTACATCAAATGACAGTTTAGCCTTAAAACCCAATGCATCTTCAAATTCAACATCTTTAGAATATGCGGCGCCATTTTTTACGTAATAATAGGTATCATCAATCTTACTAGTACCAGAAATAATTCCACCCACTTCTAAAGTTCTCTTGTTTCCTAAATCAAATTTACCTTGAAGCGTGGTTTGACGTGATTTGACAGCTGCAGAATCAGATGTACCTGAGGCACCACCACCAGCTTGCTTAAGATCTTGTGAATGCATAAAAGTATATTTCTTATCTTTACCAAACTGATACTTCACTATGTATTTAGGATTCGCTCCCCAATAGACTTCTTTACCTCCAACTATCTTCAAGCCATCTAATGATTTTTTACCGACAAACTCAATTCCGGAAGGCGCTTTTGCGTTCCAGATATCTTGCCCATTAGGACCCGTTAAATCTGTTGTTTCTCTTAACAGCCCAAATAAATCACCTTCATCACCCCAGTGATAACGAGGCACATGATAAAAACCATTCAAATCAAATACTTCTCCTGTGTAAGTCGCCTGAAAGTCATAAATCTCTATTTTTTTTCTAGGATCATCTTCATCATTCACTTCGTCGCCATATCTAAATTCGAAATCACTTTCAGAAGCTGACGCGATTACATTAACAGTAAAATCACCCTGGATATTTTTAGTAGGTTGAAAAGCAAAGTCGATAAAAGCCATAACTCCGCTACTATGTTCTGTTTCTTTAATACCGTTTATTTCTTCTCTGTTTCCTTTAATGAGATAGTCAGTTCTAATACTGCCTCCGGTCATAGCGAATTTTTTTGGCTTTGCGTCTTTAAACTTATTGCTATCAAAGTTCACATTATTAAAGGTTTTATTGATTACTGCATTGACCCGCATATGGATCGGCTTTCCATACTTGCGATAACACATCATAAGCCATGCGAGGATTGGTTTTATAAACGCCATCAGCATCAATATCACCAATACTGCTTACACCAAACCACTCTTCATTCATATTGTTCTGACCTTCTACATGGTCGAACTTATATCCGCCATTTGACCATGACGCATTTGTATCTTGCTTATCCAGGTTTTCAGTCTGTTTAAACTTCCACCACTCATCGCGCCACTCAAATACAAAACCACCAATAGAGGTTCCTTCTTGCCCATTGCCGTAACTCTTTTGGTACATCTCTTGCCATTGACCTTTCAAATATTCAGCCTGGGACTTCTGATCTTCTCTAAATTCTTTGGCATTGAACGCGTCACTACCAAATTCGAAAAATAATACTGGCAGATTCACTTTTGCTTTGGCATCTTTCCAAAGCGAAGTAAAACTGATTCCTCTATATGCATTAACGCCTAGAACATCCAGGCTTTTCACATGACTAGCAATTAGGTCAATATACTGTATATCACCATTAACAATTGAAAACGGGTGATTCCTATCTATAGCCTTACCAGCAGAAATAATCTCTTCATACAAAGTATATAAATAGGTAGCTTTCTTTATATTTTTTGCTTCTGCCGTTGGAAGATTTTCTATTTCAAAACTAGACCAAGACAAACCGTAGTTACTTTCGTTACCTAAAGCGAACATCAACACACCCGGAACATCTTTAAACTTTCTGACATCAGCTAAAACCATTTCTTTCAAAACTTTTCGCGTTTCAGGATCAGAATAATCAGTATTAGGTACCCAGACGCCGTTTATAGTTGCTCCGTAACGACCCATAAGAGGATTAACAACAGACATAATGCCGTATTTTCGATAAATGTAAGTCACCCATTTTGGTGGGATAGTAGAGAAAGTCCTAACAGCATTTACATTTGCCTTTTGCATTAACCCAAAGTCTTGTTCTAAAACTTTTTTTATAAATTCGTCATTTTGCCCCCAAAGATTGTAACTATAGTTTTGATTCTTTGGCGAATACCCCCAAACATACCCTTTTACATATAAATCTTTTCCATTGACTTTCAGCTTCCAACCTTTGGCATCCTGATATGTTGTAACTTTGTCAGGTGCAGCCTGTGCAGTTGACATTGAAAAAAGTAATACTAAAAGAGGTAATACGTAGTTTCTTAATGTCTTTAAAGACGTTAATTCTAAAATCCGTGACATGGCTCTTCTCTCTCTAATTGGGGTAAGACGGCTTATTTGTGAAAATTAGCGCTATATAGCAGTTTTGCATAAAGCATCGATTATTGTCAAGGCCTAAGGAACCTCTTTTAATAAAGAAAAGGGATAAATTATCAACACTCTATTTTGATAACAGAGTGATTTATAAGTATTTATATTAAGTACTGCTATTTAGCAGTTTAATATCAATAAAATATCTCAAAAACTATATTTAGTTCACAACTGAGAACTTACCGTTTTCAACGAATAGTTTCTTAATAACAAAAGTGCTTTGTACATCAATTCTTATAACCATGATACATTATTATCCAAATATTATTGGCAGGCGAAATTGAGCATGTTCTAAGCTACTTCTTTCTCATCACCTCTTTAGGCTTACGGTCAACAAAGAATATCCCCCAATGCTTCTCTGCACCCATAGGATTCGCAGGGTTTCCTTTCCACGGCTCATCAAATGCCTCAAAGAAAAACACTGTTGTGTTTGTTTTTTTCGCCCATTTTTTAACTTCGCGGTAATAACGCACCTGATTAGCTTCATTAGCAGTTCCTTTGAACTCGCTTGCGGTAGTAGCCCACCCTGTTTCGAGAATAGCGATAGCGCTATTAGGCAATGCGGCATGCACATCTTCTATATTTTGGATCATATAAGCCAACCCTTCATCGATTGTTTTTTCTTCCCAAATCGGATATGTATGCACACCAATAAAATCCAGCTCCTTGGCTAAACCTTTCCCATGCTTAATCCACCAAACATAATTCTCCGCAACTGTAATAGGTTGTTTTATACTGGCTTTTACCCGCTTAACATAAGCAATTAAACTTTCAACTTTTACCAGATGATCGGTCCAGTTGATCAAGGCTTCATTACCTACATTCACTGAAGTAATAATATCCTGAAAAGTATTGGCTAATTGGATTCCTCGCGTCACTTCATTTTGATTAGCTATTTTATTAGCAGCCAATTTTGATTCAGATATTGGCTCCATCCATGTATTTCCCTCATGATTACTGATCTCTGCATCAATCCACATGCCAAGCATTACCTTAATCGGGATCTTGTGCTCTCGTATTATTGTTAGAATTAGCTTTGACTTCTCTCCTGAATCATAAAGACGAATGAGCTTGAAGCCTTCTTTTACAAGAATTTGTAAATCTTCTAGTATTTCTTCGCGACTTGGATAAACAGCCCCCTTACCTTGATCTGGGTGCTGGCCTACCCGATACCCAGAATAAGCAATTGCCATAACCTCACCATCCAACAGTGCTGTTTTGGTTTGTTGAAACTTAGTTTGTGGAATTTTAGTCATGTTTTGATTCGAACATGACAGAACACAGGATAGTAAAAACAGGCTTAACGTAAGATGCTTTATCACTTTCAACACGACTTTATCTCCTCTCTATAGTTTTGATAATGGCTTAATAAAACACTAACACTCAAAGTTGTACTTGTATGGTCAGTAAAGCATTTGAAGCAATCTCAATCTTTGCATGCTGTACTCCAATCTGAATAGAATAAGCCACTGATTTTTTTGATGTATTTAGAACTTGTAAACTAACTAGCTGTGCATCGTTAATTGTCGCACAAGCATATATCTCATTTTGTTGTGATTTATTTAAAATCATTTCGGTTTGCACAACTCGATCACCCGGACGTATCGTTTTACTAAATTGAGCAAGAATATAAAAAATCGGGGTGTAATAGACCTGCCCATTCTCCGTATCGATCATTATCGGAGCGCCACAAAAGTTACCTACATGGTTTGGGCCACCTTGACTATCAAGGACTATATTCCAATCAATCCAGCCATTTAACCAGTGATTTAAACTTACAATAATATTGCGGGCATATCGGTGTACTGGAGTATAAATAGGATGATCTTCCGCATTAACACCTTCCCATGTTACTGAATAACCCCAATCAGTAGCATTTTCATTCCACCAGAAATCATCATTATTAAACCAATTTTCTTCTTTAAAGCGCTTAGGATCTATAACACCTTCAGGCGCATCTTTTCCCAAATCATCAATACAACCTTCCGTATGTAATAATGGAGTAATCAGGATATTTTTCGTGAACTCTATCAAAAACTTCTTCGTATACTTTAAAGGTACTTTCATACCAATGAACCGCAGCACCATCAACATACTTTGCACTCTCAGGATCTGAATATATTGTGTCAGCCCAATGCTCCAACTTGTCACGCGCATGATCTAAATGAGTAAATTTACATCTTTGAATTGACCCTGTTTTAACTTTGGACCCAGATAGTTTTTTATGAATGTATTTTGAGTTTCGGCAGTAAAATGCATACTTTCCCACTGCCCACTATTACCCAAAGGCTCGTTCACAGGTGTTAAAGCATTAATTTTCACACCTAACTTTTCATACTGTTCAAGATACTTTATTAAGTAATTGGCGAAGGTTTCTTGATGTTCTGTATTTAATACTCCACCAGTTCCTTGCCAGTTATTTTCTGCATTCCCAGGGCGATACCAATCGTCGATATCTTTCATCCATGCTGGCGCAGTCCAGGCAGAGGCAATAATATTAAGATCTTTATCCGTTTGTTTCTGCTTAATATCTAAAGCTTCTCTAATCATTGGTAAAAGATCGTAATTGTTATCTTTAATTTTCGGGTATTTTGATTTTTCAAAACCATCAAGATCGGGGGCAACATCAAAAAACTCTAATGCCGTATCACCCTTAACATCATCGTAAGAATATCGACCTTCAACACAAAAATCACAGGCACCAATATGGGTTCGAGTGAGGGTGAAATTAGCGCCTTTTTCAGAGAATATATTCTCCATAACTTTTTTGCGCTCTTTAGGCTCTAGATGAGCAAGAACAAATGCAGAAGATTCCGTAAAAGAGGTTCCTATTCCCTGCACTGTTTGTTTTGTCAATTCAGGGTTTATTGAGATAACGTTACCCGTGGCTATACCATCTAAAAAAACCACATTAGGTTCCTCAGACAACTTTTCTCCACTTTCAGACGTTACAATCACGGAATGTGATTGTGTTAAATTATAATTTTTATTCATAACATCAAACAAATACGGCATAACAAATAATAGACCTCAAAATGACACCCCCTACTTTGAATGATATTACGTTTTTGTTTTTTAAAAACGTAAATAGAATTTATGCAGAGCTAGGCGGTTTTTCCACGCCTAGCCTCTAACTGCACTCTTATTTCATGGGCTTTTTCTTCTGTAATTGGGAATTTTGCCACTGCCCACACGGCAATACCAATTGTGATAATTGGAACAATGACATCGAAAAATCGCATCAAGAAAATAGCTTGTTCGGTTTGATCGCCATTAAGCTCAACATCGAAACCAGTTGCATTCAGTAAGAATCCGCCAGCGGCTAATGCTGCGGCCATACCAAGCTTGACCACCCACCAATAGATCGAACCGAACATACCCTCTCTTCTTTCATTTGTTTGCAATTCATCAAAATCACAGACATCAGCAATCATTGAGCCCATAAGTGTAAATAAAGCACCTAAACCAAAAGCCATAAATGGTGCGGGGATAAGCAACATCCATGGATACTCAGGGTTATAACAAACCCATTTGATGGCATGACCGAAAATTGCAACTCCCATTGCTATAAAAAATGCTTTGCGCTTACCAATACGAGTTGATAGCCAAGTAACAAAAGCTATTACGGCAAAACTTGAAAACGCTCCCAGCGTACCTGCCCATCCAGAATACTCTGCTGCCAGATCTAAATTACCACTAAAAACATAGTAAGCGATAACATAAAAGCCAAAGGATGCTATAAGCATAAACCCATTAAAAACCAGAAAAGTAGCCGCACATAAAAGTAGAAATGGTTTAACTTTTAAGGTTTCAACAAAACCCGCAAAGAACTCTTTCATATTCTTTACAATAATGTCCGATAGTGATTTTTTTTCTGCCTTAGCAGCCAGTTGTTCTTCTGTTAAATCTGGATGTGAGAACCGCTCTCTTAAAAATATGGCAGGTAAAACACCTATAGCGATAACAAAAACGCCGATACCAATGGCAAGATAAGATGCACCTTCAACCATGTCTGTAAACATCGATGCTTGCATGATGGCGAGAAACCACGGGGAAATCATATAAGCAAGCGAACCCATAAAATTCTGCACACCCATAAGCCTTGTGCGCTCATGATAGTCAGGGGTCAACTCATAACCCAACGCCACCCACGGTGTAGCAAAAATGGTGTATCCAATATAAAAGAAGAACGAACCAATCAGGAAAAACCAAAAGTAATAATTCTCTGACATGCCACGAGGCAGCTGCCAAAGAATGGCAAAAATAACGCCCGAGAGAATGGCACCAATGAATATATAGGGGCGTCTTCGTCCCCACTTAGAATGTGTATTGTCGGAGATATAACCCATTAAAGGGTCTGTCAAAGCATCCGTTAAACGGGGCAATGCACCAAGTAGCCAACTAAGGCAGGATTCATTCCAAGCCCCAAGTTTAAAATAATCGCCATCCCGCCTATAGCCGCTGCGAGGAGATTATTTACAAACGCACCAAAGCCATAAATAATTTTATGCGAAAGCAAAATTCGATCTTCTGGAGCGGTTTCATAATGCTTATGAGCCAATAAGTCATAGCAGACTTTTTCATGGATCTTGACATTGAAACACTTGATTGATCGTCCGTTAAGCTATCAGGACATGATATTTCCTCGACTGGAGAGATCGTAGCTACCAGCGGGTATAACTAGATTAGAAAATGAGTGAACTTGATGATTAAGGGTGTAAAAAGACCCCCCACCTTTTAGGGGTTATTTAAATTAAAGGTGGGAGGGTTTCTTTATTTTATCAACAACTATTAATACAGATTAAGGAGTTACAGTAAAAGTCACATTATCAAAATAAGCATCGACACTACAGCCATCAGGAATAGGCCCACAACTGGACTTCAGCTGCAGCGCCACACCGCCAGCCACATCCACTGCAGGAACCTGTACCGAGTCCGAAAAGTTTGTCCACGGCGTAGTCGCAAGCACTATCGGGCCTCCAAGGAGCAAACTACGCTGGCCGTAATCTTCACCAGCAGAGCTTCAGATAGATCAGCTCGACAAACACAACACCCCCGGCACCTGATAGAGATGCATTCAAATCGAATGAAACGTTAATAGTATTACCAGCGTTAATCGTACCAGCACCCACTACTTGAGTTATCAACACATCTTGTGATCCAGCAGCAGAACCAGCCGCTTCCAGTCTAGCGACAGAACCAAATGTTCCGCCACCCGGACTGGCAACTACTGTAATCGTCCAGGGGTAACGTTAGTCGCCAGCATCAGGAGTTTGCGTCCAACTCGTTAAACCATTTTCAAAATCACCATTCTGCAGGTGTGGCGTTGCTGCTAGGTGGTGGAGGTGGTGGAGGTGTTGCTGCACCAGAGAAACCCACATCAGTCAGATGATAAACTGCCTGCTGGAGATTTTCAGCAACGTGTCCAAAGATAGCAAACTCCGCAGGATTACCGAGGCCCGCAAGCGGTATCGTCATTGATACCAACCATCAGCACCTGCAACAGGCGTGCCATCAGTTGCCACGTTTAGTACTGATCATCAGTAGGAGGGAACTTAACTCTGACTACATCCAATCCTTTTATTTTAAAGACAAAGTTTTCATACGTGTCTACTGAAATACCAGTAAGCGCGGTAAAGGCAATGGTGCTACCCCACTCGTCTTTGCCGACCCATCAACCAGTGATTGCCTTCAAACCATCTACATCAGCATCTAAAGTGATAGCGACATTGTTACCCCATGTATCAAGAGTGCTAATTAGCACCTTCAACGATGGCAGGATCTGAGCCATCTATGGCCGATGAAATCAGCACCAGCTGGTGTGGGTGTTGTTGGT
>CAWEEB010000015.1:0-8321 GCA_963807855.1 uncultured Gammaproteobacteria bacterium
CCAGCGATAACTGCTTCCATTAATGCGCGATGCTGATTACTGAGAGGTTCAAATACTCTTGGCAAGGTATAGAGCTTATCCAGATTATGCGAAATACTATTTTGTAACAGCGAGAATAATCCTCGCATCATGTGCAATAAAACCAGATTGTGTGAGGCTTCCACAATACTTAAATGAAATTCGGCATCGGCTTTGGCTTCTTCCATAGGGTCATCGCCATTATGCAGTTCAATCATTCTCTGATAGCAAGCTTTGATGTTTTCTTTGTCCTCATCGGTTGCTCGTATCGCTGCATGCCATGCAGCATTTCCCTCTAAAGAGTGCCTAACCTCAAGCACGTCAAAGCGTGATTCCGGGTGCTCCTGAAAGAAGCTGATCAGTGGATCAACGAATTCCGGGTTCAAGCTGGATTCAACGGTTGTTCCGCCGCCTGGACGTGTTTTCAGAAGTCCACGACTTTGTAACTTTTGAATTGCTTCGCGCAACGATGGGCGTGAGACTCCGAAACTTTCAGCCAGGGTTCTTTCGGCCGGTAAGCGGTCACCAGGTTTCAGGCTACCCTCAACAATTAAGGTTTGTAGTTTTTCTGCAATAGTATCTGCTAGTCTTTTTTGATGCATAAATGTATTCTGGTCTTACCAATTTAATGTTATTGTAGTCCACAAAATCAAGAAATCAAGTTAATTTATAAGTTATTGAAAATATTAAAATAATATATTTTATGTAAAAAATAAATTGATTTTTATTGTTTATAGACTATTCTTTCTAATAATTATATTGTGAATTGGTAAATTGGTCTTACCAATTAAATTAATATGGCAATAGCTGGCGAAAGGATTTTTCGAAGAAAGATATTTACAGTATCAATAACCGCTATTGATAATGCGTAGGTTTTTACTGGGGTGCCATTCTTGCTTGTTTTAGTCATATGGTTGCCAGTTATCAAGTTGGGTATTTAACTACCAAGAGAAAAAATCATGTCTAATGATGAATTGTTGAAGTCACTAAAAAATATTCTGGGCCAGGATAAAGTAGCCACTGATGAGCATAAAACAGAATATTATCGAAAAGGTTTTCGTGCCGGAGGTGGTGGTGCACTTGCTGTGTTGTTTCCTGATTCCTTGCTGAAACTTTGGCAAATACTAAAAGTATGTGTTGAAGCGAATACAGTCATCATTATGCAGGCTGCCAATACGGGGCTGACCGCGGGTTCCGTGCCAAATAACGATGACTATGATCGTGAAGTGGTGATCATCAATACCTTACGTATCAATAATATTGTGTTGTTAAATGGTGGTGAGCCAGGTGTTAGGTTTTGCGGGCGCAACTTTGTATGCACTTGAAAAGAAATTAAAGCCTTTAAAAAGAGCGCCACATTCGGTCATTGGTTCATCGAGTATTGGTGCATCTATCGTTGGTGGTGTATCAAATAATTCCGGTGGTGCGCTGGTAAAGCGTGGACCAGCTTATACAGAGTTATCCTTGTATGCGCGAGTCAATGAAAAGGGTGAGTTAGAGCTGGTCAATCATCTCGGTATTGATTTGGGTGATTCGCCAGAAACAATGTTAACTCGTTTAGAGCAGCAGGATTTTTCTACAGAGGATCTCGACAATGCTGGAAAGATGGCATCTGATCGAGAATATGTGAATCGCATTCGTGATGTAGATGCGTTAACACCTGCGAGATTTAATGCAGATAAACGTCGATTATATGAAGCCAGTGGTTGTGCGGGTAAATTGGCTGTTTTTGCGGTAAGACTAGATACCTTTGAAGTTGCCGAAAAAGAACAGACATTTTACATCGGTACAAATGATGCGCAGGTTTTGACTAAGTTTCGTAGGCATGTTTTAAGTACTTTCAAGAATCTCCCCGATGTTGGAGAGTACCTTCATCGTGACATGTTTAATATTGCAGAGAAATATGGCAAAGATACCTTTTTAACCATCCAGTACCTGGGTACAGACAGCTTGCCAAAGATGTTCGCAGTCAAAGGTCGTGTCGATGCGACACTGAATAAAATTCCGTTTCTGCCTAAGTTTTTAACTGATCATGTTATGCAGTTTGCGAGCCGTTTCTGGCCGCAGCACCTACCTAAGCGATTGGTTAGTTTTAGAGATAAGTATGAGCATCATTTAATTCTTAAAATGAGTGATGAGGGTATTGCAGAAGCTGAAAGTTTTCTAAAGAATTTTTTTGGTGATAATGGCGCAGATATCAAATCTGATGGTGAGTTTTTTGTGTGTACCAAAGATGAGTCAGACAAAGCTTTCTTGCTACGTTTTGCAGCAGCAGGTGCTGCCATTCGTTATCAAACGGTCAATAGTAAAAAAGTCGGGGAAATACTGGCTTTAGATATAGCGCTACGCAGAAATGATCTGAATTGGGTGGAAAACCTGCCTCCGGAAATCAGCAATCAAATTGACCACGCTTTGTATTATGGGCACTTTATGTGTCATGTTTTTCATCAAGATTATATTTTAAAGAAAGACGCAGATGCCAGCAAAGTGAAAAAAGCAATGTTGGCAAGTGCTGGATGGAAGAGGGGCAAAGTATCCGGCCGAACATAATGTTGGACATTTATACGAGGCCGAGAAGGACTTAAAAGAATTTTATCGCCAACTTGACCCTACCAATACATTCAATCCGGGTATAGGAAAAATGAGTAAGCACAAAAGAAATTGTAGTTGCTGTTTATAGTCGCTAAATATAGTTGTTGAATATCAATACGATAATGTATTTTTTTATTCGTTTTTATGATTTTTTTGAATAAAAGTATCTGTTTTTATAGAAAAATATTTTATTTCAAATCTAATACACACCCCCCTACTTATAGGCCATTTTTTATCTTTTGCTTCATAATAAAAATTTATCATCACGTATAGTAATTCACTTAACAACGTGTTGCTAAATATGAGCTATAACACTGTTAACAGAGTTTAGATTCCCTTTATTAAAGATAATTAAAAAAACTTTAGATAAGTAGTATCCACCGTCAGGAGATTGACCGAATGAGTAGTGAAGAAGTAACCGATTTAGATCCCCAGGAAACAAGTGAATGGCAAGAAGCAATTGATGTTGTAATAGAGCGAGAAGGTCCCGAACGTGCTCGATATCTTTTAAACCAGGCAATAAATACAGCTTTTGAAGCCGGTGTTGAACCACCCAAAAATAATACACCTTATATAAATACAATTCGGCGTGATCAGCAGCCGGAATATCCCGGAGATTTAGAGACGGAACGAAATATTCTTCGTGCTCTTCGTTGGAATGCAACCGCTATGGTTGTTAAGGCCAACCGCAAACCAGCTGAACCTGGTGGACATATTGCGTCATACCAATCTTCGGCAATCATGTATGAAGTGGGTTATAACCATATCTGGAAAGGTGCTAACCACCCCAGTGGTGGCGACATGCTGTTCATACAAGGTCACACTGCGCCAGGCACTTATGCCCGAGCATACCTGGAAGGCAGATTGACTGATGAACAGCTGGATAACTTCAGGGTAGAAGCAGGAGGGAAAGGTGTTTCTTCTTACCCTCATCCTTACTTAATGCCAGATTTTTGGCAGTTTTCTACTGTATCCATGGGCCTAGGCCCGATCATGGCTATTTACCAGGCGCGGTTCCTCAAATATCTACAACATAGAGGGCTATCTCCCAAAGCTGAAGAACTTTCGGAGCAACGTAAAGTCTGGGCATTTCTGGGCGATGGTGAGATGGATGAGCCAGAATCACAGGGTGCTATTTCTCTAGCTTATCGTGAAAAACTCGACAACCTTATTTTCGTGGTTAATTGTAATCTTCAACGATTAGATGGTCCGGTACGAGGCAACGGAAAAATAGTACAAGAGTTAGAAGGTAACTTTAGAGGCGCAGGCTGGAATGTTATCAAAGTTCTATGGGGATCGGCTTGGTATCCACTGTTAAATGATCCTAAGCATGGTGATACCTTGAAAAGAGCATTGATGGAAACCGTTGACGGTGAATATCAAAACTTCAAAAACAAAGGGGGTGCTTATGTTCGTGAGAACCTCTTTGTGAAATATGGAATAGAAGCATTGGTCAATGATTGGACTGATGATCAAATCTATCTTGATTTGCTTCGTGGTGGTCATGATCAGGAAAAAGTATTTGCCGCGTATCACAGAGCTATAAATACACCAGATCGACCCACCGTGATTCTAATGCATACCGTTAAAGGGTACGGCATGGGTGAAGCGGGTGAGGGAATGAATATCAGTCACTCGCAAAAGAAATTAAGTGCTAGCCAGCTGGGAAAACTCCGCGACCGATTCTCGATCCCGGTTACAGATGAACAAGTAGAAGCAGCTGATTTCTATAAACCAGCAGCCGATTCGCCAGAGATGATATATCTTCATGAAAAACGTAAAGCGTTAGGAGGCTATCTACCCAGCAGGTCACAAGAATATGAAACACTAAATATCCCAGATTTGTCTATATTTGATGCGCTGTTAAAAGATACGGGTGAACGCACCATGTCAACCACCATGGCAATGGTGAGAATTCTGGTTGCAATCGCACGTAATAAAGAGATTGGTCCTCGCTTAGTGCCGATTGTACCGGATGAAGCGCGTACGTTTGGTATGGAAGGCATGTTCCGCCAAGTGGGTATTTATGCGCATGAAGGGCAGAAATATGTGCCAATGGATTCTAAAGACATCATGCCTTATAAGGAATCACAAAACGGACAGATGTTACAAGAAGGTATCAATGAAGATGGCGCTATGTCCTCTTGGATTGCTGCTTCGACTTCATACGCAAACAATGGCGTAATGACCATTCCTGTGTATATTTTCTATTCAATGTTCGGTTTCCAGCGTGTGGGTGACCTTGCCTGGGCCGCAGGTGATATGTTGGCTCGAGGATTTTTGATTGGAGCAACATCAGGACGCACCACGCTGAATGGTGAAGGACTGCAACATCAAGATGGACATAGTCAGTTATTCGCACAATTTATTCCTAATTGCATGTCTTACGATCCTACATTTGCCTACGAGCTTGCGGTGATTTATCACGATGGTTTAAAGCGTATGTATCAAAACAACGAAAATGTTTATTATTACATCACTACGCTTAATGAAAACTACAGTATGCCAGCCATGCCAAAAGGCGCAGAAGAAGGCATTATCAAAGGCATGTATAAATTCCAGGCTGCCAAAGGCAGGGCTATGCATACTGTTCAGTTATTGGGTTGTGGTTCTATCTTGCGCGAGGTAATTGCTGCGGCAGATTTATTAGCAAAGGATTGGAATGTTAAAGCAGATATTTGGTCAACGCCCAGCCTTAATGAATTAACCAGAGATGGTCAGGATGTTGAACGTTGGAATTTATTGCACCCTGACAAAAAACCCCGCAAGAGTTGGGTTGAAACTTGTTTAGAGGGTTCAAAAGGTCCGGTTATAGCTGCTACAGATTATATGAAAATGTACGCGGAGCAAATCCGACCATTTATATCTAATGATTACCATGTTCTGGGGACAGATGGCTTCGGTCGTTCTGATAGTCGGGAGGCATTACGTGCTCACTTTGAGGTGGATAGTCGTTATGTGGCAATTACCGCGTTGAAAGCATTAGCTGATCAAAAAGCGAAAGGTATTACTAACAAGACAGTTTTAGAGGCCATAAAAAAATATGGAATCGATCCTGATAAAACTAACCCTTTAAAAGCATAGTCTGGAGAAAAAACCATGAGTAAAGAAATGTTTGTTCCTGACATTGGTGATTTCTCCGATGTCGATGTAATTGAAATTTTAGTAAACGTTGGCGATACCATCTCAATTGATGATGAGGTTATTACACTGGAGTCTGATAAAGCCTCTATGGATATACCTGCTACGGCAGGTGGTGTAGTCAAAGAAATTAAAGTCGCCGTTGGTGATAAAGTGGGGGAAGGTAGCTTAATTTTGATTCTTGAAGCTACAGATGAATCAAGCGTTAACGTTGCTGCGGATGCAGCGCATCCTAAAGTTAGTGGTGAGTCTGCAGCATCTAGTGCAGCACCCAGCGCTGGTGGTAGCGGCTATGGCGGAGGCGGACTGGAAGAAATTCTAGTGCCTGATATTGGTGATTTTGATAGTGTCGATGTGATTGAAGTTTTAGTCGCCGAAGGAGATACAGTTCAGGAAGAAGACTCCCTTATTACACTCGAGTCTGATAAAGCCTCGATGGATATTCCAGCACCAAAAGCTGGCGTTGTTAAACAGTTAAAGATTGCGGTTGGTGACAAAGTTTCTCAAGGCAGTTTAATTATGCTTCTTGAAACGAAAGGTGGCACGAAAGCCGCAGTAGATTCAAACCCTGTACCTGATGCAAGCAGTAGTGGTGCAGCAAAAGCACCGGCACGAGTTCCAGCTGCTTCAAGCGTACAAGATTCAGAGGCATTCCGCAGAGCTCACGCAAGTCCATCAATACGTAGAAAAGCACGTGAACAAGGTATCGATTTAACCCAGGTTACTGGTACAGGCCGTCAAGGAAGAATTACTGAAGAAGACCTCAAGAACTTTGGTACTAGCGGAGGCCAACCAGTTGCTGCTGCCTCTGGTTCGCCGAGTGCTACTGCAGGGCAAGCTGCAGGTGGAGAAATGGGTATTCCTCTGATTACTCAGCCAGACTGGTCTAAATTTGGTGAAATTGAAACTGTTCCAATGTCTCGAATTGGAAAACTTTCTGCCAAGCATCTGCATAAAGCCTGGTTGAATGTTCCGCAAGTGACGCATTTTGACGAAGCGGATATTACCGAGTTGGAAGCTTATCGTGGCACTATTAAAGGCAAAGCCAAAGAAATGGGCTTTAACTTCACGCCACTTGTATTCATGTTGAAAGCTGTTGCGTCTGGTTTGAAGGAATTCCCTAAATTCAACTCAGCGATGGATGATGCTGGTGAGAATTTAATCATGCGTAAGTTCTATAACATCGGTGTCGCAGTCGATACGCCTGATGGGTTAGTTGTTCCTGTAATTCGAGATGTTGATCGTAAAGGTATGTTTGAACTTGCTCGCGAGTTGGGAGAAATCTCAGTAAAAGCACGTGATGGTAAATTGAAAGCGGCTGATATGTCAGGCGGTTGTTTCTCGATCTCTAGCTTAGGCGGCATTGGTGGGACTAATTTCACTCCGATCGTAAATGCCCCAGAGGTTGCTATTCTCGGTATTACTCGATCTCAGGAGCGTTTAATGCGTAAAGATGGTGAAATTGTTGATCGCTTAATTCAGCCACTAGCTGTTTCATACGATCATAGAGTGATTGATGGTGCTTATGCAGCACGTTTCGCTAGTCACCTTTCATTCGTATTGTCTGATGTCCGTAACTTAATGCTTTAAACAGGGAGTTTTAAATGAGTAATATAATTGAAATTAAAGTCCCTGATATTGGTGACTTTGCAGAAGTTGATGTCATCGAAGTATTAGTGGCTCCGGGTGATGTCGTCGCTGAAGAAGATGCGCTATTAACGCTAGAGTCTGACAAAGCCTCAATGGATGTGCCTTCTTCACATGCGGGGACTATCAAAGAGATGAAGTTAAATGTGGGTGATAAAGCCTCAGAAGGTTCTGTGGTATGCCTTATGGAAGTAGCAGAAGGTGCAGCAACAGCTGAATCAGAGTCTACTCCAGCTCCTGCAAAAGACTCTTCGACACAACAAGCGGCACCAGCATCTGCGGCAGTTAGCGCACCAAGCGCTTCCAGTCATTCAGGTGGCGCAGATGTGACTTGTGAAATGTTGGTGTTGGGTGCAGGCCCAGGTGGTTACACCGCGGCTTTTCGCGCCGCAGATCTAGGTATGCAAACCGTTTTAATCGAACGCTGGTCAACATTGGGTGGAGTTTGCCTCAATGTGGGCTGTATTCCTTCTAAAGCATTATTGCATGCAGCTAAAGTGCTGGATGAATCTGAAGAAGTGAATGAAATCGGTATTGATTTCAAAAAACCTAAAGTCGATATCGATAAATTACGTACCTGGAAAGAGAAAATCGTTGCACGTTTAACGGGCGGACTTAGTGGTTTAGCTAAACAACGCAAAGTTCAGGTAGTTAGCGGTGTTGGTACATTCCTCGATCCTAATCATGTTGAAGTCACTGCAGAAGACGGAAAAAAGACTGTCGTTAAATTCGATAAAGCAGTTATCGCGGCAGGTTCTGAGGCGGTTCATTTGCCGTTTATTCCAGATGATCCTCGTGTCATTGATTCAACGGGTGCGCTGGAACTTGCAGACGTACCAAAGCGCATGTTGGTTATTGGTGGCGGAATTATTGGTCTTGAAATGGCGACTGTTTATTCGGCACTAGGCTCAAAGATAACCGTT
>CAWEEB010000016.1:0-9957 GCA_963807855.1 uncultured Gammaproteobacteria bacterium
TAGGAATAAATTGTGCGAATAACTGACTATGTCCATCTTGATGTTGCAGTCCTTCACCATTCAGCGTGGTGCGTCCTGATGTTGCTCCAATCAAAAATCCTCGAGCCAACATATCACCTGCGGCCCAGGCAAGGTCACCCACACGCTGGAAACCGAACATTGAATAGAAAATATACACAGGAATGGTCATTACGCCATTGTTTGCGTATGAAGTCGAAGCAGCAATCCAAGAGGACATAGCGCCATCTTCATTGATACCTTCTTGTAACATCTGTCCGTTTTGTGATTCCTTATAAGGCATGATGTCTTTAGAATCCATTGGCACATATTTCTGGCCTTCGTGCGCGTAAATACCGACTTGGCGGAACATACCTTCCATACCAAATGTACGCGCTTCATCAGGTACAATCGGCACTAGGCGAGGACCAATCTCTTTATTACGTGCGATTGCAACCAGAATTCTCACCATTGCCATGGTGGTTGACATGGTGCGTTCACCCGTATCTTTTAAGAGCGCATCAAATATAGACAAATCTGGGATATTTAGTGTTTCATATTCTTGTGACCTGCTGGGTAGATAGCCTCCTAACGCTTTACGTTTTTCATGAAGATATATCATTTCGGGTGAATCGGCTGCTGGCTTGTAGAAATCAGCTGCTTCTACTTGTTCATCAGTAACCGGGATCGCGAATCGGTCGCGTAGTTTTCCCAACTGGCTAGCACTTAATTTCTTTTGAGAGTGACTGATATTCATCCCCTCACCCGCTTCACCCATGCCGTACCCTTTTACGGTATGCATGAGAATCACAGTGGGGCGATCTGGTGTATTTATGGCTCTGTGATAAGCAGCAAATACTTTTTCCTGGTCGTGACCGCCACGAAGTAGATCAAGATAGATTTGATCATCGGTCCAATCATTGACCAATGCTTCTATGCCATATTTCACAAAGAGGTTCTCACGAACATAAGCACCCCCTTTGTTTTTAAAGTTCTGATATTCACCGTCAACAGTTTCCATCAACGCTCTCTTCAAAGTATAGCCATGCTGAGGATCATTTAACAGTGGATACCACGCTGATCCCCATAGAACCTTGATAACATTCCAGCCTGCGCCTCTAAAGTTACCTTCTAGCTCTTGTACTATTTTTCCGTTGCCTCGTACCGGACCATCTAATCTTTGAAGATTACAATTAACGACGAAAATAAGATTGTCGAGTTTTTCACGATAAGCTAGAGAAATAGCACCCTGTGATTCTGGCTCATCCATCTCACCATCGCCCAGAAATGCCCAGACTTTACGTTGTTCCGAAAGCTCTTCAGCCTTGGGAGATAGCCCTCTATGTTGTAGATATTTGAGGAATCGCGCCTGATAAATAGCCATGATCGGGCCGAGACCCATTGATACCGTAGAAAACTGCCAGAAATCTGGCATCAAGTAAGGATGAGGGTAAGAAGAAACACCTTTCCCTCCTGCTTCTACCCTGAAGTTATCCAGTTGCTCATCAGTCAACCGACCTTCTAAGTACGCTCGGGCATAAGTACCTGGTGCAGTGTGACCTTGTATGAATAACATATCGCCACCACTCGGGTGGTTTGCGCCTTTCCAGACATGGTTATAACCCACCTCATAAGTGATTGCAGAAGATTGATATGAGGCAATATGTCCGCCAGGTTCGGCTGGTTTTCGATTGGCCTTGACAACCATAGCGGTTGCATTCCAACGAAGAGCACGAAGAATATTTCGCTCGTTTCTAAATCTCCGGGATATTCCGGCTGCTGATCACGCCGAATAGTATTTATATAAGGTGTATTATTTTTGGGTGGTTCAACACCGGCTTCAAAGGCTGCATTAATTGCTTGATTTAAAAGATATCGAGCACGTTCGGGACCTTCTCGCTCTATTACAACATCAATTGCTTCTTGCCATTCGCTTGTTTCCTGGGGATCTAAATCGGTTACTTCTTCACTACTCATATGGTTAATCTCCTAGCGGTGGATACTACTTAGGATAAGACTTTTGTATGTCTTAATTTACGGCGGTTTATACATTCTTATCAATGTTATAGTTCATTTTTTCATGTAAAGTTCTTAAAGGAATAACTATAAGTAGAAATAAGTTATTCTTATGAATTAAAATGAGAAAAATGGCCTATAAGTAGGGGGGTGTGTTTTGCATAAAAATTAAGATATCTATCTTCACAAAAAGTTTTATTTTGTTATATCATTTCAAAAAAATAAATACTCTATCATGCTGATATAAAACAATATATTTAGAGATCATATTCGCCCGTCATCTGCAACGAACATCCAGCATTACTAAAGATAACCAACTATAACTATGCACAGCAACTACAATTTCTTTTGTGTTTACTCATTTTTCCAATACCTGGGTTAAACGTATTGGTAGGGTCTAGATTTCGATAAAACTCTTTTAAGTCCTGCTCGGCTTCATACAAATGACCGACATTATGTTCTGCCGGATACTTTGCTCCTCTTTCATCTAAAACCGCCAACATGGCTTTTTTCACTTCGTCCGCATCCGCATCTTTCTTTAAAATATAATCTTGATGAAAAACATGGCACATGAAATGTCCATAATATAAAGCACTATCAATTTGATTACTGATTTCTGGAGGAAGTTCTTCTACCCAATTGAGATCATTTCTGCGTAACGCGATATCTAAAGCCAATATTTCCCCAACTGTTTTACTTTTGACTGTTTGATAACGAATCGCTGCACCTGCTGCAGCAAAACGTAACAAGAATGCTTTATCTGACTCTTCTTTGGTACACACAAAAAATTCACCAAGATTGAATTCGAATCGGCAAAAAACTGCTTAAGAAAATCTTCTGCTTCTGCTATTCCAGCATCGCTCATTTTAAGGATTAGATGATGTTCGTATTTATCCCGATATTGAATCAATCGTTTTGGTAAATGCTGCGGCCAAAAACGACTTGCGAACTGCATTACATGATCGGTTAAGAATTTAGGTAGAAATGAAATTTTATTCAGCTTCGCATCCACGCGACTTTCATCGCGAACATCTTGGGTAAACTGTCTGTGCCCAGGTGCTGGATCGTTAAAAATGTATCTTTACCGTACTTTTCTCCAATATTAAACATATCAC
This sequence comes from uncultured Gammaproteobacteria bacterium, assembly GCA_963807855.1. Taxonomy (GTDB): domain Bacteria; phylum Pseudomonadota; class Gammaproteobacteria; order Thiotrichales; family Thiotrichaceae; genus Cocleimonas. The sequence continues at coordinate 3,129 of CAWEEB010000016.1, forward strand.
GATGAAGGTATTCTCCCACGTCGGGAATATTTTCGAATTGGCTCAGGATATGTCTACGTAATTGGTTTTTAAGACCAGCGCGTCATTGGTACCAATGTAAAACGTTTGTTCTTCTTTGCGACTTCAAACGTGTCTAGTCTAACCGCAAATACGGCTAATTTACCGGCACAACCACTGGCTTCGTATAATCTACGTTTATCTGCATTGAATCTGGCAGGCGTAACCGCATCTACATCGCGAATGCGCTCTACATACTCTCTGTCAGAGGCCAACTTTCCAGCCATCATCGAGATCGTCTGTAGAAAAATCTTGCTGCTCTAAACGAGCAACCTTGTTTCTGGTGAATCGCCCAAATCAATACCAAGGTGATTCACGAGTTCTAACTCGCCTTTCTCATTGACTCGCGCATACAAAGCCAGCTCAGTATATGCCGGACCACGCTTTACCAGAGCACCACCAGAATTATTTGATACACCGCCAACGATCGATGCACCAATACTCGACGAACCAATGACCGAATGTGGCGCTCTTTTTAAAGGCTTTAAGCTTCTTTTCAAGTGCATACAAGGTTGCACCCGCAAAGCCTAATACTTGCTCTCCGCCATTTAACAACACGATATTATTGATACGTAAGGTATTGATGATCACCACTTCACGATCATAGTCGTCGTTATTTGGTACGGAACCCGCGGTCAGTCCCGTATTAGCAGCCTGCATAATGATGACTGTATTCGCTTCAACACATACTTTTAAAACTTGCCAAACGTTTCAGCAAGGAATCAGGAAACAACACTGCAAGTGCACCACCACCTCCGGCACGAAAACCTTTTCGGTAATACTCTGTTTTCTTTTCATCTGTGGCTACTTTTTCCTGACCCAGAATATTTTTTAGTGCTGTTATCAATTCATCATTAGACATGATTTTTTCTCTTAAATATTTAAATCGTACTTGATAACTGGCAACCATGTGACTAAAACAAGTGAGAATTACCAATAAAAACCGTAGATATTGATCTATAGCGAGTTATTGTACCGTAAATTTGTTTTTCGATAGATGTATTCCAAGATATTACATTTAATTTAATTGGTAATACCAATTTACCAATTACATATAATTATTAGAAGAGTAGTTATAAACCATAAAAATCAATATTATTTCTTACATAATAATTTATTATTTTAATATAAACAATAACTTAATAAATTCTTGATTTCTTAATTTTGTGGACTACAATTAACATTAAATTGGTAAGACCAGAGATACATTTATGCATCAAAAAAGACTTGCAGATACTATTGCAGATAAACTACAAACCTTAATTGTTGAAGGTAGCCTTAAACCTGGTGACCGCTTACCGGCCGAAAGAACCCTGGCTGAAAGTTTCGGAGTCTCACGCCCATCGTTGCGCGAAGCAATTCAAAAGTTACAAAGTCGTGGACTTCTGAAAACACGTCCAGGCGGCGGAACAACCGTTGAATCCAGCTTGAACCCGGAGTTCGTTGATCCACTGATTAGCTTCTTTCAGGAGCACCCAGAATCACGCTTTGACGTGCTTGAGGTTAGGCACTCCTTAGAGGGAAATGCTGCATGGCATGCAGCGATACGAGCAACCGATGAGGACAAAGAAAACATCAAAGCTTGCTATCAGAGAATGATTGAACTGCATAATGGCGATGACCCTATGGAAGAAGCCAAAGCCGATGCCGAATTTCATTTAAGTATAGTGGAAGCCTCACACAATCTGGTTTTATTGCACATGATGCGAGGATTATTCTCGCTGTTACAAAATAGTATTTCGCATAATCTGGATAAGCTCTATACCCTGCCAAGAGTATTTGAACCTCTCAGTAATCAGCATCGCGCATTAATGGAAGCTGTTATCGCTGGCGACCCAGAAAAAGCACGTCAGGCTGCGCAAGATCATTTGGCATTTGTAGAAGATTCTTTACAAGACATTGATCGGGAAGAGGTGCGTAAAACTCGATCATTACGTCGTTTAACCACACTCAACGCATTAAAAAACAACATCAACGACACAAGAAAAAAATCACAGAAAAAAACGCAAAAGGAGCAGCGCTAAATGTCTGAGAACAAACGCCCAGATAAAATCCCTTCTGAAGTCTACTTTTTCGGGACTTGCCTGATCGACCTTGTTTACCCAAACGCAGGAATGTCTGGAATTAAACTACTCGAACGCGAGGGCATTAAAGTCATCTACCCGCAACGACAAACCTGTTGTGGTCAACCCGCGTGGAATAGTGGCTACCGTGATGAAGCGCGAGACGTTGCGGCTTTGCAATTAGGTTTATTTAACAAAGATATTCCCATCGTTGTGCCATCCGGTTCGTGCGCCGGCATGATGAAAGCGCACTACCCTGCTCTCTTTAAAGACAATGAACTTGAATCACAAGCGTTAAATCATGCATCTCGCGTTTATGAGTTGACTGAGTTTCTCGTTGATGTACTTGATATCCAACTGGAAGACCTTGGAGATCCTCAAGAAATTGCCATCCATACATCCTGTGCGGCACGTCGTGAAATGGGTGTCGCAGAAAAGATCGAATCCTTAGTGTCACAGCTGGCCAACGTGACTGTTTTAGAACAGCAACATAAAGCAGAATGTTGCGGTTTTGGTGGAACGTTTGCGGTTAAAGAAGCTAAAATATCAGCATCGATGGTAGCCGATAAAACCGAAAATATTAGAAACACAGGTGCTACTCAACTCATCAGTCAGGATGCGGGGTGTTTGCTGAATATATCAGGTGCATTCGATCATCAAGGCAGTGTGGAAAAGGACCAGATTGTGACCATATTGCTAACTTCTTATGGGAAAGAACCCATGCAAAATAATATCAAGTTACTAACAAATCAATTACCAGCGAAGAGACATCCCTATTTTTAAAATAGAAGACTTCCATGTCGCGTATTGAAAACGCACTGGGAAATGAAGAGGTTAGAAACAACTTCCGCGTTGCGATGAATGGCTTAATGACGCGCAGGCTGGATATGTTTCCCGATAAGGAAGAGCTGGAAAACTTGCGCACCAAAGCGATGGAAATTCGCGCCAATAGCCTGACAAAACTCCCTCAGCTTTTAGAACAGTTAGAAGCAAACTGTACCGCCAATGGCATTCAGGTTCACTGGGCAGAAACCTGCGAGGAAGCGAATAATATCGTGCTCGATATTATGAATAAACACGATGCGAAAATGATGGTCAAAGGCAAGTCGATGGTTTCTGAAGAAATGGGCATGAACCATTTTATGGAAGAGCGCGGCATCGAATGGCTGGAATCGGATTTGGGCGAATACATTCTGCAACTGGCAGAAGAACCACCGTCACACATCGTAATGCCCACCATCCATAAAAACAGAAAACAGATCGCAAAACTATTCTTTGAAAAATTTCCGGATATTCCCTATACCGAAGATGTGGATGAATTAACCAAAACAGCGCGCGAAGTACTTCGGGATAAATTCTATTCAGCACCCGTAGGTATTTCAGGCGTCAATTTTGCCGTCGCGGAAACCGGTACAATTTGCCTGGTAGAAAACGAAGGTAATGGCCGCATGAGTACCACTTCTCCACCTGTACATATTGCTGTAACAGGCATTGAAAAGGTCGTGGAAAAACTGGTGGATGTTCCTCCGCTATACAGTATTTTAACTCGCTCTGCGACCGCACAACCAGTCACCACCTATTTCAATATGATCAGCTCACCGCGCAAAACGGGAGAACAAGGAACAGAGAAAGGCGCTGAAAAAGATGGCCCTAAAGAAGTTCATCTGGTGTTGCTGGATAATGGTCGTTCAACCATCTATAGCGATCCAGAATTATTAGATACTTTGAGATGTATTCGCTGTAGCGCCTGCATGAATCACTGCCCCGTTTATGTACGTATTGGCGGGCATGCCTATGGTACAACCTACCCTGGCCCCATCGGCACCATATTCGAGCCGCAAAAATCGGGGCTTAGATGCGCATGGCGAACTCACCCAGGCTTCTACTTTGTGCGGAGCCTGCTCTGAGGTTTGTCCAGTACGTATTCCTATCCCGGATATTATCAATCGATTACGCTACGAAGGAATTAGACAGGACGAATCCACCACCAAAGATTCCGGCAGCAAACGCAAAACCAGCGAAGCATTAATCTGGAAAACATGGTCATTCGCGCATAAAAAACCAATGATGTATGGGTTAGGTACAAAAGCAGCCACTCGACTGAGTAGGACTTTTACCGAGTAAATTAGGTCCTTGGACTAGCGTTCGCAAAGCACCCAAACTAGCGCCAAAAACCTTGCATGAACTTGTGAAGAAGACACGAAAAGGAGAGTAAGTAATGAGCGCACGCGAAAATATACTCAACAAGCTCAAAGCTTCCAACACTCATATCGCTAGTGCAGACAATCAGTCATCGCAAGAATTAGACAGAAGCTGGTATTCCAAACACGATTGGGATGAAGAGACCCAACTAGAAAATTTCATCGAAAGAATGGAAGCGGTACGCGCAGAAATTCACCAAAGCACGACTGAAGCATGGCCACAATTATTAGCAGATTTATGCAAAAAGAAAGAATGCTCCAACCTGCTGATTTCGAAAAAAACACAATGGTCAGAACAAATAGTGAAGCAAGCTGGGTCGAAAAAAGCTTTACCTGAATTACTTGAATACGACAAAGAAATTGAGGAATGGAAAAAACAACTCTTCTACGAAGTAGATGCTAGCCTAACAAGTTCATTAGGCGGTATAGCAGAAACCGGATCATTAATCGTATGGCCCACTGAAGATGAGCCAAGAATGATGTCTCTAGTGCCCCCTATTCATTTTGTTATACTAGAAAAAAGCAAACTGCATTCAACATTCGCCGAAGCAATACGGGTTATGGACTGGGCATCACAAATGCCAACCAATGCACTGTTAATCTCAGGCCCATCAAAATCAGCCGACATCGAGCAGACACTGGCTTATGGTGTGCATGGGCCGAAAGAGTTGGTGGTGATAATAATTTGAGATATGAATTCTGGCCTTATGTAAGCGTTAAATCGACCTATGTACATCGACGATTCCTTGCGGAATCTACGATGAACTTTAGTGAACTTACCGTTTTATTAAAAACGGATAATTCAATTATTTGACTTGCGTACTGAACTTTTCTGGCTCTTGGTGAGCCTCGAAAAGCTACCCCCCTACTTTCTGGCACTTTTTTCATTTATGCGATTTAGAATACCTAATTTACAAATCAATAGGACTCTTCACGTTTAATCCCGGTTTATTTAGTACGTGAGTATAAATCATCGTAGTAGCAACATCTGTATGTCCCAGTAATTCCTGAACCGTACGAATATCATAACCTGCTTCTAATAAATGCGTCGCAAATGAATGCCTTAAGACATGGCAATGAATACGTTTGTTGATACCAGATTTCCTTCCTGCATGTTTCACCGCTTTTTGTAACGACGTCTCATGTAAGTGATGTCTTCGTGTCTTGCCTGAACGCTGATCAGTCGCAATGCGTGTCGCTGGAAACAGAAACTGCCACGCCAGTTCTTTCCCTGCATTAGGGTATTTTTTTTCTAATGCATAAGGTAGAAACACACCATCAATATTCAACTTCAAATCTGCTTGATGAAGAGCCTGCACTTCTTTTATTTGCGCCTTCATATTTTCGATAAAACGAGCTGGTAAAGGTACGACTCTATCCTTAAAACCTTTTCCATTACGGACCATGATTTGCTGATAGTCAAAATCAATATCTTGCACACGTAAACGAATACACTCCATAAGCCTTAGTCCAGAACCGTAAAGCAACCCTGCCATGAGTTTGTGCTTACCTGATAATTGAGAAAATAGTATGCTTATTTCTTTTTTCGATAGAACAACAGGTAAGCGGTGCGTTGGTTTTGATTTAATAAAATCACCGATATTGCCCAGCTCGCGCTCTAAACCAAATTTAAAGAAAAATACCAGGGCGTTTAACGCCTGCTTTTGAGTATTGGGTGAAACCCGTCTTTCAATCGCCAAATATTCTAAAAATCCACGCACATGTTGTTTATTGATTTTATCCTCATCTACCCCCTCAAGAAACCAAAAGAACTGATTTGTCCACGTCAAATAGGTAGCTTCTGTACGTCGAGCATAATTTTTAACACGTAAAACACGAACCATTCGATTTAACAAATTACCATATCGCTGACGAAATTCAGGATGAAAACGCTCAACACGTTTTTCAATCAACTCCGGTATATCCAATTCTTCCATTTGAATTTTGTCGTGAGGACTAAATGTAACTTGCTCTTTAAAAGACTCCCAATTAATCGCATCAATATAACCCTTAGACAAAACATCCCTTAAAAAAATATGAATCGCATCTACCGCTTGGGTTTTTTGCCAATCTTCAAGCGCCTGATTATTCGGAATTGTTTTTAAATAGAGCATTACCCGCTGAGCAGTCAACTGCTCTACAGGTGTATTCTTTGCGCGCCGTAAAAAATGTTGCACGTAATTTCGATAATAAGGTATCGCCTGAGGATTAATCTTCTTAGCTTTTAAGATTTTAGTAAAAAGAGACCAAACTGAATTATCGTCCAACAAATCATGTAAAAGCTGGTTTTTCATCATAATATCCTTACATAAGGAAACAAAAAGCGAACTTCTAGCATATTCGAAATAGATAGATGCATCAATATCTGAAATAGACGGAAGCCGTCTATTTCTAACCGCTTGTCAGAAAAATAGTTATACTAACGGTACAATAGGCGGTGTTTTGATTTAAATATTGATTTTCAGTGCGGATAATGATCTGGATAGATAGAAGCTGTCTAATAAACTG